>JABJGI010000123.1 GCA_018662305.1 Porticoccaceae bacterium
AATGTCAGGGTTTCAGATTTGACTATCCAGGGTTTTGATGGATCAGTGGCCATTAGTTCTCAGCTCTGGGGGGAGCGAACAGTTGAGGGAGATTGGCGCCTAGATTTAGTTGAGATGCAGAGTAATCTCGCCAATCAACAAATGGATTCCCTCGGGTTGTCCATACAAACCGCTGGCGATGGTTTTGGCATCTTGACTGAACGAATCGCTCTGGACGAACTAGTTCAACGTGTTCTTGATCTGGATTTTGCTCCTCAAAGACTCCGCGACGCACTCACAAGCCTCTCCCCTCGAGGTGATCTGACGTCAGCTTCCTTGCAGCTAGTCGATGATAATCAGGGCTATCGCTGGCACATCGAGGGCAAACTGGAAAATGCCTATACTGAGTCTTATGGCGGAGTTCCCAGATTTGAAAACCTGAACGCACATTTTGTGTTGGATGATCAAGGCGGAACTGCTCTGATCGACTCGGTTGATACTAGTGTCCACTTTGATCGGTTGTTTGATCAGAAAATATTCAATCGCCAGTTACAGGGACAGGTGGGTTGGCGTTTCGATCGGGGAAGCGGCGAGTTACATGTTTATAGCGGTACCATTAGTTCGACAAACGAGCACGGAGCGAAAGGTTCTTCACAGTTCTATTTGCTGACGCCTATAAGCAGCGGTGATTTTGCTTCAAGCTTTACCCTAATTAGCGGGCTAAAAGAGGGTACCGCTGATCTTTGGCCACAGTATTTGCCAGTTCGAGGTAACGAGTCCCTCATTCAGTGGTTTGAGGGTTCTGGCATAGAGGGGGCAGTACCAGAGGTGGGTTTTATTTACCGCGGTTATATTCGCAGCGGTTCTGAATACCCCAAGACTGTGCAGCTCATGGGTGAGACGGCGAACAATGTATTGAAGTTCGCGCCGGAATGGCCGCTATTGACCGAAGTAGACGCCCGATTTGTTCTGTCGGATAGAAAGTTTTATCTCAATTCACCTCATAGCAAGTTAAACGAAGTCGCACTGATTGACTCCAATGTTGAGATTGAGATTTCTGAGCAATCTCATCTTCTCAGTTCTGCGCTACTAATAGGCGACCTCAACGACATATTCGATTTGGCGCGTGAAACTCCCGCGCGCTCCGGTATTGGTGATTCTTTAGACGACTTGCAGTTCTCCGGCCATGCGGAAGTAAGTTTTAGCCTAGAGCAGCCTATCGCTTTAGATGTCTCTAAGGATGATATCTATGTCAGTGCGGATACTACGCTTTCCAATATCGATTTAAACATTGCCTCGCTCGACCTGAGCGTCGAATCTATTGTTGGCCGCCTTGTCTATGACGATGAGGGGTTAAGGTCGAGCGACATCAGTGCGAATTTCTGGGGTAATGAATTGGCCGCATCAATTTCGACCGAGCCAGAATCCGGAATTTTAGTTTCGCTCAATTCAGAGATAGAAATGGAGCGCTTGAAGAGCTGGATAGATGACCCGCTGATTGCCAATCTTGATGGCTCATTTCAGTTTGAAAGCGAACTATCAATTCCTTTAACCCAGCAACCTAAGGTGTTTCAGTTGCGTTCCAACAGCCAGGGAATATCGACAAACCTTCCAGCGCCCTTGGGCAAAGCAGCTGATGCGATTCGGCCTTTTGAATTGAGTTTAGTCAGTAATCAGAGTGGCGGTTCGACGATAGATATCGCCTGGGGGGAAAGTCTGGATTCCTCTATTGATCTTGACGAGAGGGGTGCTCTTGAAGCGGCGGCTTTTGGTATATCCGTTGAGAGCCCTGCAAAGGAAAATGGCAAAATTTTCGGCAGTCTGGTTCTAGATAAATTTGATTATCTTGAATGGAGCCCATTATTTGAAAGCGAGTCGGAGGATGACTATTCCCTGTTTCCGCAGATCGATATCAGCAGCGAAGAGACCTGGTTTTCTGGAGTGGATATCGGACCTTCGAGGAGTCGCTTGGCCCTATATCAGGGAGATGTGGAAGTTGGATTTGCCACGGCCTTTGGTGAGGGGCGTTTTGTGTTGGAACAGGCCGGCGAAGATGTTCCTCACCGGTTAACCTTTAATTGGCTTGATTTGGCGCAGTTTCCTGGGGTTGCGGACTATTTTGCAGCTGAAAATCAAATGATTGCGGATGAAGATGTTGCCTTGGAGGGTTCAGTAAATGATGGAGTCGACTATGATCCACGCAAATTTCCGCATCTGCTTTTGGATCTGGTCGAGCTTAGATACGGCGAGAGTGATCTAGGGCAATGGTTTTTTGAGATGGAGCCTCACGTCCTCGGCCTGAGTATTTCAAACATCCAGTCGAGTTTCGCCGGTTCTGAAATTAGTGCGGATAGCATGAGTCGGGTGGAATGGGGTTACAACGGCAGGGAACACCTCACAGAACTGGATATGCAGGTCGATCTAAGTGATGTTGGCGATATATTCGAACAGGTTCGTGGATCAGCCGCAGTTTCCAGCGAGAGTGGCACACTGGATGCCCGTTTAGGCTGGTTGGGAGTGCCATGGCAACCTTCGATTGAGCAGTTGTCGGGAACTGTGGATTTGGTGCTAAACGACGGAAAGTTTGATGCTGAGGCTCAGGGCAGTGATCTGCTGAAGCTTGTTTCGCTATTCAGTATTGATAATTGGGGAAGGAGACTGAAATTTGATTTTTCCGATGTTACCGAAGAGGGCACTGGGTACCGGGTATTTAGGGGTAACTTCGGCGTAGAGAATGGTCTAGTGACGACAATCTCTCCAGTGCAAATAAACCTTATTACCGGCAGTCTGAGATTTTCTGGTGACATGAACTTAATTGAAAATCAGGTGGATGCTGAATTGGTTGCGACTCTGCCAGTAAGGAATAATCTGGCTTGGGTAACTGCGGCCTTTATGGGGATCCCGGCCGCGGCAGGAGTTTGGCTTTTTGGTGAGCTATTTAAAGATGAGCTCGATTCAATGGCCAGTATCACTTACTTGGTTACTGGGGATCTGGATGCGCCGGATATTGATGCCAAATCTGCCGCTGATGCTCAGGCAGCTTCTCAGACTCAAGCTGGCCCGAATCAGGCTCGTAACTAGCTTCAGACTGCTCTTTCCAAGCTGGGTTGTAACTTTGCTGGGATTTGTGTCTTAGTGCTCAGGCTGATTCGAGTTTTGAATACTTTCCGATATTAGTTTAAATACTTTTCGCCGAGTTTCCTTTTGTCTCTGTTCCGACGATTGTATCTGTTTACTTGGTAGCCCCTCTGTATTGGCGTACTTCATATACTCACGGCGCAACTGTCTAAGCCGCTGAGTATCGGTTTCTGCGAACTTGTCAGAAAACTCATAAATCTCTTGCTCTTCGCCACTGAGGATTTTTTCACGCCAGTATTCTGCTAGATGAAGTTGATTCGCACTTTGTTGTTTGGCCTGCTTGGTTTTTTGTATGAGGCTCTGCAAATCAACAAGAAGTTCAGGTTCTTTGCCAATGAGCTTGGCAATAAAACGAATTTGTCTATTGCGCGCACTGCAAGGGCTCATGTCAGCCGCAACCAATATCTCTTCCATGGCTTGGCTATCAGATTGGATCGCTTCGAGGCTACTCTTGGGTAGACTTATGATCTCGCCAATCAATGCTTGCAATTCGGATTGTTGGCGTTTGAGTGCGGATTTTGATGGCGGCTCAAAGTCCTCATCATATTGAAGATCTTCAGACATAGATTCTATGCGTATACCAGAGTGGCAAAGCCGAGAAAGCTTAGAAAGCCCACAACGTCGGTCACGGTCGTTAATGCAACGCCACCGGCTAATGCGGGGTCAATATGCATCCTTTTCAGCAGCACGGGGAGAAGTACGCCAGCCGCTGCCGCTGCGATCAAATTGATAGTCATGGCAGCAGCAATGATCAGGGAAAGACTAAAGTCTTGGAACCACAATCCGGCAATTAAACCAACAGTTACCGCCCAGAACATACCGTTGACCGCACCCAAAATGAGCTCTCGATTGAGAAGCCATTTCATATTGTTGCGTTGAATATGGCCCAAGGCCATGCCTCGTATAACGACCGTCAGAGTCTGTGTTCCCGCTACGCCGCCCATGCTGGCGACGATGGGCATCAACACTGCCAAAGCGATGACCTTGTCGAGGGTTGCCTGAAACTGCCCGATTACCACAGACGCCACCAAGGCGGTGATCAGATTGATTCCCAACCAAAGCATACGGCGGGGTGTGGATTTGCGCAGTGATAAGAAGGTATCGTCGTCCTCAGCCAGACCTGCTAAACCTAATAGAGAGTGGTCTGCATCTTCGCGGATAACGTCTACCACATCATCAATAGTGATTCGGCCAATAAGGTGCCGATTTTCGTCAACGACCGGGGCGGAAATCCAATCGTTTCTTTCAAAAAGGTTTGCGACTTCCGTATCTGTCATATCTGCCGGGATTGCTACCGCTTCTGAGTCCATTAATTTGTAGATGGGCACGGAGGGGTCTGCAGTCAATATGCTTCGGATAGGCAGCGCTCCAATAAAGAGATCGTCCCGATTTACCACGTAGATTGAGGAAGTCATAGCCGGAATTTCATCATGGCGGCGCAAATAACGCAGCACCACGTCAATGGTGATATCCGCTCGCACCGTAATGGTGTCGGTGTTCATCAGACCACCAGCACTTTCCTCATCGTAGGTGAGAACAGTCTCTACACGTTGTCGATCTTGATGACTCATCAGATCGAGAACTTCTTGTGTGACGCGGTCTGGGAGCTGTTGCAGAATGTCAGCTACATCATCGACATCCCAGGTTTCCGTTAGGGCGGCAACCTCAGAGGAGTCCATTAACTCTAGAATATAATTCCTGACGTCTTCACTCAGGCGCTGGAGTACATCGCTTTCTGAGTCTGTATCTACCAGCTCCCACAGAACATTCCGTTCATTGGGTGGAGAAGATTCCAATACATGAGCTATTTCAGAGGTAGATAGGCTATTGAGTAGGCGGCGCACCTGATGGATGGCACCGCTGTCGAGTGCTGAGGAAAGTCCTTCGAGGTGCGTTTTGGTGGTCACCGGGAACCTCTCTGCTGATGGCGCCTACATATTACCCTTCATACGCTGAAGGCTAGCGGCTCCGCGGAGCAGGCGTAGTTTACTGATCAGATGGGTGCAGGGATAGCCCAGGATCAAGCAATACCAACAAAATCAACAAATAAGATATTCGACTAGAAGATCGAATGTATCGCTACTATGACTCTAATTATTCAGAGTTTTCAGGGAGCAAAATAGAACATCACTTGAGCTTCGAGGTTGGACCTCCCAAGCTCCGTTTTCCAGAATGGAAATTGTGTGATAAGGGTATTCGACTGAGGGGAGTAAAACATCACAAATCCCGCCTAGTTCGGACCAATCTCTAATTATCTCAAGATCATAGCCATTCGCTCCAAAAGTCCTGTTCGTTACTAGCAATTCGCCTACAACGTAAACGTGACCAGGTTTTAACTCAAATGACCTCCTTTCTGAGGCCCCATACAAGGCGGTAAATTCCCATGCGTCAATGGGTTGGTGAAAATCAAGATGTGAAAATCTGTGACGACCGCTTGGTACGGCTGATATCCCAGCATCTGCTGGAATATGGCCTGTCCAACTGTTTGACCGACTTGAAAAAGCTATCCAGTGTGGTCGGAGTCCGTCGGGGTCCGAATTTCTAGCACTAATTACGAGATATGATTCGTTGAGAACGGGGTTCGAGGCGCACGCACAGAGAGTTGCCGTTAAGGTGATAATGAGGACAAAAAGGAGCGATTTTTTTTAGGTAAATTTCCCTTTCCCTATCGATTTTTGGATACCGTAAAATCCTAATTGATCTAGATGGGGTCAGAATACACGTCTTTTCTGCATATTAGGAAGCTAGTGCAAGATATAAGTCTTGGCGTTTCCGCCCCCACCCCCAACAAAGGTGCTATCTGGGGTACCTTTAAAACATCCAACGATATAAGGGTAACCATTGGTTACATAGTAGCCATAGCTTCCGTCGCTAAACATGCCGTTGCATTCGTCCAGGTCGCCTGAGCCTTCTACGTATTCGTAGTCCTGGCGGAAGACTCCATCGTAGGGTTGTTCGCTGTATTCCGCAGATGATCCACCCAGGTTGAGACTAGGACGATTGCCTGATTTCAACTGGTAGCTGGATTCCACTTCGCGCACTGTTCCATCTTCGTTGATATAGAGGCCGTAAATAGGGAAGCCATCGGCCGCAAAACCCACGGTTCCAGATTCCGTTTCACCTGTGCCGTCAAAGAGGGCATTAGGGCTGCCATGATAATGGTAGGCGCCTGATGGTTGCGTATGAGCGTTATGGGAATCTGTACCGAATCCGTTTTCGCCAAACATGGGGTCAAAGCGCCATTCGTTTTCGTCGCTGACGGTGTTGGCTCCGCAGCCCACGCGCTCGTTATCCACGCCAAGACAGGCGGCGGCGAAGATATCGATTTTTACGCCATTGAGGTAAATACCCTGTTCCTGTCCCAGCTCCAATTCGGTAGTGCTGGCAGCAATCTCTGGCGTCGCCGTCATACGATAGATATCGTTTTGTTCTGACACTGGATTAGCAAAATTCCCCGTGTCCTGCATATCGTGGTTGGGTATGCCGTCGGTTGCGAACTCACACTCTCCATTGGCAACGCTAATAGAGAGATTTGCGGTAAACATCTCGTCGTCCGCTACGTTTTGCAAAGTTCCGCCCAGGTTTGTTACGGAAGCGGTGTAGTCTTTTACATAGCGAGCACAGGTGGTGGCTCGAATGGTGTAGGTACCGTTTTCTCCGCCATCGGTAATATCCAGAGCATCGCCGCTCGGGCTGGCAACAAGCTCGCCAAGTTCGCCGCGTATTCTTGCTGCTTCCACCTGAAGCTCGAACAGAATGTCCTCATCCGAAATCTGCACATGGGAGTGACTGACTCCCGTGTCGTCGAGTCGGTATAGGGTTTGAGTGTCCTCGGATATCAGGTGATGCGTATGGTTGCGAATAGCATAGGTATCTACTCCTAAATCGGTTTCTGCCCAATCCGTATAGGCGTGTTGGCGAGTATCGCCAGTGGTAGAGGTCAGGAAGTCGGCAAAGCTAATGCTGTCGTAAAGCGGTTCTTCGATTTCTGCACCGGCCAGTTCAGCCACGGTTGCGTACAGGTCAGTCACGGTAACCAGACGCTCCTCAACCACATCAGATCGAGTTACCCCGGCACCAGATGCAAATAGTGGAACTCGCATTCCGCCATCAAATAGTGAGTTTTTGACCTGGCCGCCGTCAAAGACCAGAGGGTCTCGCTGACCATTGGCGGTACCGTTATCTCCAATAAAGATGATCAGAGTGTTGTCCCGCTCTTCTTGTGAAAGGGTGTCGAGTAAATTTCCAACTTCCGTATCCATGGCTTCAATCATGGCCAGGAAGCACTCCCGAGAGTCACTGCAGTCTGTCAGGTTGCGCGTATGGAGCGAGTTGTCAGGCATATGAACAGGGCCGTGAGGCGCGTTGTAAGCCAAAATCATAAACCAGGGAGAATCTTGATCAGCGATCCAGTTTTCCGCTAGGCGAGTCAGCTCGCTGGTGTTGTATTCGGTACTGACGCTTTCGCTAATAGCTGTATCTGAACTATCGATTGTGAGATTCCAGCTATCGTAATCGCTAATATTCCCCTGAAGTGCGCCGGCAAAGTAGGGGATCCCATTTCCGACAGGATTTGTA
>JABJGI010000040.1 GCA_018662305.1 Porticoccaceae bacterium
ATTCGAAGAGGTGAGATTCTGCTCAACTACAGATTTTTCATAGGGCGTATAAACACGAACTTCGATAGGACTTTCGTAAGAAAGTAATCGAATCCGCTCCAAATACTGACGTATCTGCAGCGATTCCTGATAGATACTGGCGCCTAAGGCGGTAGGCTCAGTAGTGGGCAAAGTCGTCAAACGACTGAACAATACACGACCTTTTCGCAAATAGGTTTGCCTAAGGTTGGCGCCCTCTTCTAGGCTAACGATCATCAGGTGTGCTGGGCTTTTTGCGCCAGCTTTGCCTAAGGAGCTCTCGGTGAGATAGGCGACAGAGCTAACACTCTGAACCGCTATCTTTTCCGACAATACTTTTTCCGCCCAGGGGTTAACCAACTCGGGTTTAGTGATGGCGCTCAGCATAACCGTGTCATCACGGCGTCCGGAGTCTTCTCGCCCGGTAATACGCGCGGCTCGATAAAGCGTGTTTCTAAAGGAATAATTTAGCTTCCTGTCGAGCAAAGCTTTCCTATCTGTCGCGGCAACATGGACAACGGTTTCGTTCCTGAAACTCTCTTCGATGACATCATTGATTATCACCAATGGGTAATCTGCGTGATCCTTAAGAAATTGTTCAAATCGATCCTGACCATCTTGATAGTCAGCGTAGCTCTCCACAAAGGTCAGAGCCTTATTCTCCCAACTAAAAAGCTGCACCTGAAAATCTTTAATGATCAGGACTATGGCTTTTGATTGGCTTAGCAAATTCTTCATTAAATGGAACGCCCTATAGCTGCACGTTAGCAAGAGACCCATAAATAGGACTCAAAACTGACAACATTACCCAACCCAACAGCAAACCTAGCACAGCCGTCATCGTCGGCTGAATCAGAGACTGTATCTTGTCGATGGAATCCTTGATATCGCGCTCGTAAAAGTAGCTTACATTTAGCAGCGCCTTGTCGAGTTGTCCGGTAGTTTCACCAATTTTGAGCATTCGAAGCACTAAGGGAGGAAACATTCCCGTGCCCGCAAGACTCTGTGAAATTGGTTCTCCTTGCTCTATATCCTGCCTCGCTTGAGACAGAGCACCCCTGATTACCTTGTTATCCACAATACCCTCTGCGATTTCCAGACTACGCAAGACTGGAATACCCGCCGCATAGAGCATTGAAAAAAAGTTAGCAAAACGAGAGAGCGTAATTTTCTTGAGCACCGGCCCAATCTGCCAAACTCTCAACTTTACCGAATCAGCCTGATAGCGAGCTTTCTCACTAGCGACAAGCGACATCTTAATTAGAATGAATAATACCGGCGGAACAATTAACCAGACATACCAATAGTTAGTCATCGCTTCCGAAACCGCAATTAGTGCTCTGGTATGTCCGGGCAGCTCCTCGCCCGAATTAACAATAAACTCGACAAGTTGAGGCACAAGATAAACCATTAAAAATACGGTAACACCGAGAACCGTACCCCCCACAAAAGCCGGCTGAACTAACAACTTCTTAGTCGACTGACTGAGCTCATCCTGCCACTTAATCATATCCGCCAAAGAGTCAAAAATATTGGGCAGCTGCCCGCTGGCCTCTCCGGCCCGGACAAGGTTTATAAAAAGCGTATCAAAAACTTTAGGGTATTCTTCCAGGGCTTCTGACAAAGTGCTGCCACCCTCAATGCGCTCAATCAGATTAGCAACAACCTCTTTAAACCGGGGATGCTCCATACTATCTCTGAGGTCCGTCAAACCGTCCATCAAGGGAACGCCAGAACGCGTTAACTGCCCCATATGCACACAGAAAAGAATTAGCTCCCTTTTATCAACCTTTGGTTGACCAATAGATGCCCTCTTTTCAACGGTAACCGCTGCGCGAATAAGTTCCAGCTTGAGTTTAAGTAGCCGCTTTTCAAGATCTGCATCATTTACGGCATCAAGATTGCCGGAACGAATCTTGCCATCACGATCAACCGCCTTGTATTTATAGAGGGGCATCTCAGTCCACCAAACGATCGGTCAAATCTACGACGCGCGAAATCTCATCCATGGTGGTTGTGCCGTCCAGCACTCGTCGGCATGCATCGTCGGCAATAGGACTAAATCCGTGTGACTTGGCCAAGGCAAGAATTTCTCTGGTGGTGGCGCGACTAGCGATAAGGTCATCCATCTCGCTGGTGACTTTTAGAATTTCAATCACGGAGCGTCGACCTTTGTAGCCCTGACTCTCACAGCTGTCACAACCAACAGATTTGAATATCTTAATCGACTCCTTGCGATGAGACACTCCGAGAAGTTTTTTCTCCACATCACTAGCTTCGATCTCTTCTTTACAGTCGCTGCACAGCTGACGAATAAGTCTTTGAGACACTACGCCAATCAAATTACCCGCGATCAAATCTGGAACAATACCAATATCGAGTAAACGAGGAATCGCACCAATTGCTGAATTTGTGTGTAGTGTGGAAAATACTTGGTGCCCGGTCATGGCCGCTCTAAAAGCCATCTCCGCAGTAATATTGTCTCTGATCTCACCCACAAGAATGATATCCGGATCCTGACGCATCATTGAGCGAATACCCTCGCCAAACCCCATTTTCACGCCTTCGTTCACTGAAGATTGACGTATCAGGGGCATCGGGTATTCAACTGGGTCCTCCATCGTCATGATGTTTACGCCCTCAGTGTTCATGTGGCTTAACACTGAGTAGAGGGTGGTTGTTTTACCGCTACCCGTCGGACCGGTAACTAGAATAATTCCTTCAGGGCGAGCCAGCAGCAACTGCAAGAGCGAGAGGTCTTCCGAAGTCAGCCCCAACTTCTCCATTTGAACGATGCCCTTCTTGCGGTCCAAAATTCTGAGAACAACATTTTCACCATAGGTGGTAGGTTGTGAAGCAACTCGAAAATCAATCTGCCGCCCAACAAGAGAGAGTGAGATTCTTCCATCCTGAGGTATTCGAGATTCGGCAATATCCATTTCACTGATGACTTTTAAGCGCACCACCATTGCTGGCCAATAGCTAATGTGCAAACTTCGAATTTGGCGCAATACACCATCTATACGATACCGAATCCGCAGGAATGCCTCTTCAGGCTCGAAATGGATGTCCGACGCGCCTCGTTGCACAGAGTCGGCGAGTAGCGCATTGATAAGCCGAACCATTGGATGGCTATAGCCTTTGTCTGAATCTTGGAGGCTATCGAAATCTATCTCTCCAGTTTCTATCTCGTGGAGAATTCCGTCGATCGACAGATCAAAGCCGTAGAACTGCTCAATAATTCGAATAATGGCCTCTTCGCTGGCCAATATTGGGGTAATTTTTAAGCTGGCATCGTTCTGCGCTCTAATCTGATCAAGAGCGACAATATTGAAGGTATCTGCCATCGCCAGGGTAAGGTGATTTTCTTCTTTGTCATAAGAAAGCGGCAAAATGGTATGGCGACGGGCTAAGGCTTGATCAACAATCTTTATCGATTCCGAATCCAGAACCGCATCGGAAAGATCAATGCTCTGCTGGCCAGTATTTTGAGTAAGGGCATCACGAATAATAGAGTCAGTTACAAACCCAAGATCTATCAGGATTGCGCCTAAAAGTTTATTGGTCGTGTTCTGCTGCTCTCGAAGCGCAATACTCAGCTGATCTTGAGTAATAGCGCCCTGTTCAAGAAGGACTTCACCAAGCCGTTTCTTGTCTGCTACCGGTTGGGTCGCTTCCTGATTCACCTTAACTGCTGTCCTAGTTGTCGAATGCGATTTGCCAATAAATCAACATCAAAACTCGGAGCCACCTCACTAGACAGCTCCATAGCTTCGACATAATTGGCGTATGCCTCGTCGGGCCTGCTCAATTGCTCTAAAGCAACAGCCAAATTGAATGAGTAATCCGGGCTAAGCTGCTCATCTCCTGACGCCCGAGCACTGATCAGCGCCCTTGAGTATGCGCCCTCTGCTTCGTTCCATCGCCCTTGCGAGGCCAATAGATTCCCCAGTGCAAAGGATAGAGGTGCGGTATCGGGATAACGCTGAGCTAAAGATTTCAATTCAGATTCTTCACTTAATGGATCGCCTTGCCCAAGACTGAGCAGGCCAGCACGTGCCAAAGGATCAGCGGGGTTAAGCTCGATGAGACGCAAGTAGCTCTGTCTCGCCGCTTCTGGGTTTCCGGCGACGACATCTAGTCTAGCCAAGCCGAGCAAAGCTTCGTGATTATTTGGCTCTGCAGAAAGCAACCATTCATATTGCTCCCTGGCATGTGAGTTAAAGCCAGATTGAGCAGCCGCAGAAGCCTCAGATTGCAACTCGGTTAACTCTGAAGATCTCACACTCGCTGTAGTTATTCTGAAGACTTCTGTTTGCTCGATCTGAGTAAAACTTCTGTTGCTTTGATTAGGAATTCGGCTCGGCTGAAATTCAGTATCGAGATCGCCGCCAATAATGAAGGAGTCCGCCGCGCCCGAATCGGAAGAATCAACAATAGCTATAGTCGAGGCATTGGCTTGGAAAGAATCATCATCCTGCAATGCAGTTTCGGAAGGCGAATCCTCTAACTGAGATACTTCCAGCGGGTCCGGCCCGCCGAGAAAACCTCGATCGGCGCTTGAAGTAGCGATTTGAGGTGCAGGCTCAGAGCCAAAGTACCAAAACAATCCACCACCAGACAGAAGAAGCAAAACAATAATTGCGAAGGCAATTTTTTTGTAGTCCCTTGGATTACTAATTTTTCGGGCTCGAGACTTCCAGGCATTTAGCTCATCGAGGTCATCATTCTCATCCAATGTAGAACTTTCCGGAGTATCGGATGCGAAGTCGTCAATCAGAACCCTCTGATCAATATTTTCAGAATCCACTTTAAGAGGCACCTGCTCTGGAAGCTCTGGAGTAGCACTCAACACAACTCCATCTGAGCTACCAACAGATTCTTCAGCAGGGGGTTCAACACCCTCCTGTATCGGATGAAGATCGAGTGCGTCCCAAGACGATACGCCTACCGACTCTTCTTCATCAAGAGTGCCTGCTTCCATTTCGGGTTGTGCGCTTTCTGGGGACGAATCGGAATCCATATCTGAGGGTTCCATCTGAAAAAGCGACTCTGCTTGCAGCTCTTCCATTTTCAGAGGCTTCATCTCGCCCGAGTCGTTTTCCTCTTTAGATAGAGCCGCATCGAATTCAGCTTGCAGGTCACCCGATCCCGACGCCTCTTCAGAAACGTCAGTTGCATCAACTTCTGGATCAGGCTCCGACAAGCCGAGACCATCGGCTGTCTCAGATTGATCAAGGGGCTGATCATGATCTGGCTCTTCACCGTCCTTACGCTTGGCCTCTTCGGCCTTGCGCAGGGCTTCCATCAATAAGCTCATTTAATAACCTGTTCAGCAGCAGAATTCGCGCGAGAAGATTGCAAAATCTCGTCTAGGCTCGATCTACTGAAACCCAAATCCTTCTTCTACATTGCGGATACCAAGACCATTGCTCGGCAGGTATTCTCTAAATTCGGATAAATCACCCTCCAAGGAAGGCTGACGCACCACGATGGGACGGATAAATACAAGCAGCTCAGTCTTGACTGCAGCCTCGTTCTGGTAACCAAATAAACCACCTACGCCGGGCAATCGAGACAAAGTAGGCACGCCGTCAACTCCATACTCCAAAGAATCTTGCATCAGCCCACCAAGCACTGCGATCTGCCCGCTGTAAACTTTTAAAATGGATTCGATCTCTCGAATCTGTATTTCCGGGACTGGATTGGTCACGCCAGCATCGGCCAAAGCGGGATTGGGGTCGTTTACAAATTGTACGATCCGAGAAATAGTCGGCCGCACGTTGAGCGTTACCTGATCGTCCTCGCCAATTTGCGGCGTAATGTTCATTACAAAACCGACGGGAACCGTGTGCGATGTACTGGTAAATGTTGCCGGAGTTATCACTCCATTTGAGACAACCGCAGGCTCCACTTCAATCGAGAAATAAACCTTGTTGTCTACAACTCTCAACATAGCAGCCTGATTGTTCAGAGCCATAATTTTGGGGCTCGACAGGACCTGCAAATCCCCAAAAGTGGAAAGCATTCGTAAGGTTCCGCTGATATCGGAACCGTCAATGGTCAAAATACTATTGGGAGCAGCCGTCAGATTTGTGCCCAGCGCGTTCTGTTGAAAACTGACATCTCCGCCATTTTGAGCAAGAGAGGCCCAGTCGACCCCGCTCTGATAGGTATCGTTGAGACTGACCTCCACAACCGTTGCTTCAATTAATACCTGCTGCAGCGCACGGGTTTGAACAAAGTTGAGAAAAGTTTCAACCTCGTTGTGCTTTTCCGCTCCCGCCAGAATAGCCACTATCCCGCTCTCGCGATTGATAATGATAGAGCTGTTTTGGTCCCCACCATCACCACCGGCTGTCACGATTGACCCCGGCGCACCAGCCATCATGGTGTTCAGATTCGCCGTCAAAGAATCCCAGAAAGAATGAGCAGTGGTCTGAGTAATAGATGAAATCGACGAATTTCCACCACCGGCGTCACCTGTTGTCAGCGAATTGGACACGCCAGCTTGAGTTGAGGCATTCCTAGTCACATTCACATAGTCGACCTTATAGTTGTGCCAATAGGGTCGATCCTGTTCAACCAAAAGATTATTGCTGCCGTCGATACTCCAGCGCATATCAACCTGACGGGATATTCGATTCAATATCTGCGGTAGCGTTTGATCGATGGCATTGATACTCACTAGGCCAGATACGTCCGGATGCACATCGATATTGATCGCAGCATCGCGCGCTATGGTAAATAGCAATTCGCGAACAGGTAGATCCTGCGCCAAGACAGAAAACAGCATTGGAGCTGGCTCGGGCTCCGGCTCAGGCATCAAGGGCAGCTGTGTTACCACTTCCGGTATATCAGCAGTTTCCACCGACTCGGGCGGCGGCTCCAAGTGTCGTCCGGTATCTAGCCGTTCCGGCAACATCGCTGTACAGCCCGCCATCATCAATCCAATGAAGGTGATTAAGATTAGATGTCGATATCTAGCCAAATTTTGCCTACCTAGTGTCATGATTTTCCCGTTCTTTCGGTAAAAAATACTTCATTCCCAATGCGTTAGAGCAAGAATTTCAAAACTCTATCAGCATTGCGTTAACTATATCTACGCCTGCTTTCAAAAAAAGCGATCAATATCCCAATAAAAATTTACTAGACCGCTTCCGAGCGCTCCAAATGTTGCAACAAGTCTGAACTGGTAGAGCGCAACCTCTGCGAAAGTAGGGTAACCAGCTTGATCAAAATCTTGGCCCCAAGACTGGGCTGCTCAAGTATTATCTTCACCATGCTGTCGCGGGAGAAAACGGAGAAAACAGTGGCTTCCAGCGCGATACAGCTTGCAAAGCGGGGCTCACCATCAATCATCGACATCTCACCCAGAGTTCCACCTGGCCCCACTATCGTCATGGGTCGACGTTCACCGTGCGAATCGGTTTTCACAATATTGACTCGGCCCTCAACGATGAAGAGCATAAAGTCGTCGACATCGCCTTCGCGAATGACCAGATCACCAGGCTCAGCCCGGTAGGCCTTCATGTAGCTGGTGAGGGTTTCAACGTTCTCGCGTGTGAAGTCAGTAAAGAATTTGGAATGTCCGATCATCTCAAACATTCGGGGAACCATTTGCTTAGCGTTTCCGAGGCATTCAAGCCGGGCTAAAGGCTCATTTTCTGCTTTCAGATTTTCGTCGTCGACCATGGCATCCACTTCTTGATTTAGAGTTATCCAGCCGATTGCACGGCTGCTTGGCTACTTCTGGTTCATGCAGCCAAGAGAATAGCCCTCATCCCCCGCGAAGTCTATGTTTTGTTGAGATCTCAAATTACCAAAAAAGCCTATAAACACAGCTCCTTGCGCTGCATTTTGCAACCAACTTAGATCCCACAAGCCTACTCACAGAGATATGCAAATTTCGGACGCATAACTTCAATATTTATCCTTGCCAGGCCGAGCTGGAGTAACATGAGAAATCAAGCTGAGGAATTGCGATGAATAGCGGAAGAAAACAAAAGTACAAAAAGGTAGCGATATTGCTAGCAGTTGCCTTGGCTGTCGTTTTTTCCTGGCTTCCTCAAGTCGACAATCAAGCCCAAGACCAGATAGATCAAGGCTTACAGCGCGCCCTGGTAAGTTTTGCCTCGGCGAGAGCTCTCAACGCAGCCATATCCGTTGCACAGGGAACAGAGGCATCAATTGAACCCGCTGGAGTGGGATTTACCTTTACGCCAGGCGAAGTGCTGGATCCCGTTAATGATCTGGTGGAGAAGTTTTCCGATCTCATGCTCTTGGCCAGTCTTTCTTTCGGCGTGCAAAAAGTCCTCACTGAAATGGGGGCATTTTGGCTGGTATCACTGCTTCTAAGCCTGACAGCGTTACTTTGGTCACGAGCTTATTTGATCGGGCTGGAACCTTCAGTTTTGACGCGACGCTTGCTTATTATCTTGATAGCCGTTCGATTTGCGCTTCCCATCATCACTATAGGCAGCGACCTAATCTTTGATAAATTTCTCGCAGCGGAATATCAAACAAGCCAAGAATTTATTGATTCTTCTTCCAGCGAGATGGAAGAATTTAACCAGAGCAACGCCGATATTGCAGAAGAACAAAGCATCATCGAAAGATTCAGAAACTGGTCCCAAAATATTAGTTTTGAATCGCCCATTGATGAACTAAAGGCTGCCGCCGACAACACCATTGAGCATGTCGTCAACCTGATGGTGATCTTTGTCCTCCAAACTCTGCTACTGCCTCTGCTTATTCTTTGGGTGATCTACAACACGGCAAAACGACTAATTCAGGGCTCCTCAGCACCCAGAGGCAACAGCCACATTCAGAGACCTAGCTAGTCCAATACAGGCCCAGCCACCGCAGGTAGTCGTTTCGAACTAGTGCTGCCGCGCGTCTATCTTGGCTTTGATAAATTGATTGTGTGGCATATGAATTAAATCCGCCAGGCGGCGAATGATGTGCTCTTCATAGGCATCAACGCGCCCATCAGCGTAGGCCACCTTCCAAAGATTTTTTAGAAGTTCAAATTTCTCTAGCTGACTATAGTGTTCGTTTATTGAAGACGTGAATTGAAACAAATCATGGCGTTTCTTTTGCAGTTCCAACACCTCAGCGACGATTTCAGCCGCTTCAGATTGAGGCAACCCCAAACTGGTCTGGAGCAACTCTTCAATTCTCTGAACTTCAAGATCATGCCAATCGTTGTCCACCGCCATAACTTCTGTCATTAATGCAGCGGCGGCTCGATTGGTATCTGGTTTTTCCTCTTCTTGCTTGGCTCCGCCCAAGCCTAGCCAAGCAAAAATATCCTCTTTCACCTTTTATCTCTCTGTTATTGCAATGAAGTCGCTTCGGCTTCCACCTGAATGGCATGGGCATAGTCTGCCAATATTTCTAAGCTGGCAAAGTGAATATCTACTATGTCATTTACCTCGGCCGCATATCCCCCAGCCATCACCATGACCAAAGGTAAGGAACGGCGTGAACAATAATCCATCACCATCTGATCCCGCTTAGCTAATCCCTCCTTACTCAGGCTTAGCCTCCCCAATTTGTCGTTCTCATAGGGGTCAGCTCCGGCAAGGTAAAACACAAGGTCCGGATATGATTCGTTCAAGGCCGTAGCTAAACCCTGATCAAAACAATCCAAATAAACTTCATCTTCTGTCGCATCTTCAATTTCGATATCCAGATCGCTCAGCGCTTTGCGCGCTGGGAAATTCTTTCCCCCGTGTATGGAAAAGGTGTAGATACTCTTGTCGTTCGAACAGATCTCAGCAGTGCCATTGCCCTGATGCACATCCGCATCAACAATAAGAATCTGATCAGCAATATCCTCTTTCTGCATTAGCTTGGCGGCCACAGCGCAGTCATTAAATACGCAGAACCCCTGAGCACGATCACTCATAGCATGGTGTGTTCCACCAGCAAGATTTGCCGCTGCGCCCTCTTCCAGCGCCACGCGCGCAGCGCTAATGGTCGCCCCAACCGACCTGCGCGATCGCTCCACCATTTCGGGCGACCAAGGAAAACCAAGCTCTCTTATTTCATCTTTAGACATCTGCCCGGAAGTCACGCGATTCACATAATCTGGAGTATGACAAAGGCTAAGTTCCTCGTCGGTTGCAGCATCAGGCACCAGTAGCTCGATGTCAGATTCTTCAGCAACGCGTTGCCGCAACAGCTCGTATTTACTCATGGGGAATCGGTGCCCATCTGGCAGAGGAAGCACAAAATGGTCGCAGTAGAAGGCTTTCATATTTTTCTTCGATAGATCACGATTGAATTATCAATTGCGCTCGATTAGCGGTCAATTCAGCAATATTTACACCAGAAGTAACATCCACTCGCTTAATAATGTGAACCGGTTCAAAAAACGGGTTTTAGGCTCATTTTTTCTGTGACTCACACCAAGTTTTTGGTTAGTATTAGCGACTAATCAAATGAAATTTTTCATTTGTCCAATTGACAGGAATCTCTAGGATAGTGCTAAAACAAAGCCATCTAAAAGAATTTCCGCGTAAAGCCGCTAAAGCCTTGGTTCCCATGTGCGCTGCGGCTTTTTTAATGAGTTCAGCATCGGTGTTTTCCGAAAGCGGCTCAACAGCAGGAGTTGGGATTCATCTCACTATTATCCCGTCCACAGACTCTCTGGCATCCACTCCTCAAAACCCTTTTTCTACCGTCGAAACGGCCCTTAGTTCAAATCAACTTTATCAACTCGAATTAAACTCCGCCTTGCTCGCTGATTTCACTATTGCAAACGAAGCGGACTCTGAAGAATCTCCTGCAGAGCTAGTTGAAAGACTTGAGCAAGCGGTTGACGATCTCCTGCTAGACGCCACAAGCTCGGTCAGTAACGAACCCGTTATCCTTCCTGTTAGCGCTGGTTAAACCAGCACTTCCTCTTCTTTGGAATCAGCCTGCTCCTGTTGGTTTTTCCAAAGTTCAGCATAGAGACCATTTTTCGCCAGTAACTCTCTGTGGTTTCCCTTTTCCACAATTTCCCCTCTGTCTAATACCAATATTTCATCGGCATCGATTACCGTAGAAAGTCGGTGTGCAATCACCAGAGTGGTGTGATTTTCTGCCGCCTGCTTTAGCGCTTCCAAGATCGCCTGTTCGGCGCTCGAATCGAGAGAGGAAGTAGCCTCATCAAATACCATAATCTCAGGATTTTTTAACAGAGTGCGAGCGATGGCGATACGTTGCTTTTCGCCACCCGAAAGCTTCAACCCCCGCTCACCCACAACAGTGTCGTAACCCTCGGGAAGTTGTTCAATAAAGTTCTCCAAATTGGCCATGCGTGCCGCAACCTGAACTTGCTCCTGCCCTGCTTCAGTGTCGCCGTAGCTGATGTTATATCCAATGCTGTCGTTAAAAAGCACGGTATCTTGCGGCACAACGCCGATGGATTTTCGCAGACTCTCTTGAGTGACCTGGTCAACAGCTTGATCATTTACATAGATACGCCCCTGATCGACATCATAAAAACGAAATAACAGGCGAGCGATTGTGGATTTGCCAGAACCACTGGGGCCGACAATTGCCACCTTTTTTCCCTCCGGAATCTCGAAAGAAACATCCCTTAATATGGTGCGGTTATCTTTGTAACCAAAACTGACATTTTCAAAACGGACGCCCCCTCCGTTTGGCTGAAGTTCCGCGGCATTATCCGCGTCCGCCACACCCGGATTGGTATCCAGCAAACGAAACATCTGCTCAATATTTGCCAATGAGTTTTTAATCTCTCGATAGACAAAGCCGAGAAAGTTCAGCGGGATAAACAGCTGGATCATATAGGCGTTAATCAACACCAGATCTCCAATGGTCATGACACCGCTAACCACCTCGCTGGCGGCCAGAATCATCATGGCAGTAATTGATATCGCGATGATTAGGGCTTGACCCGAATTTAATGCGAAGAGCGAATAGCGATTTTTTAGCCGCGCTTCCTCCCACTCAGCCAATTGATTGTCGTAAAGCTCTGATTCGTATCGCTCGTTCCCAAAATACTTAACTGTTTCAAAATTAAGTAGGCTGTCAATCGCACGGGTATTGGATTTGTTGTCCATCTGATTTGCCTCGCGTACAAACCTGAGACGCCACTCCGTAACTGCAACTGAAAAGCCAATATAAGAAACAACGGCTGCGAGGGTAATCAGCACATACCAAATGTTGTAGTTAAAAAACAGAATTCCGCAAATCAGAGCCAGTTCGAGCAGTGTCGGCAAGATATTGAAGAGCATAAAGCGCAGCAGAAATGCGATGCCACTGGTGCCGCGTTCTATATCTCTTGAAAGACCGCCTGTTTTGCGCGACAGGTGGAAATTCAGGTCCAGAGTATGCAGGTGGCTAAACACCTTCAGCCCAATACGTCGCATACCCCGCTCTGCAACACGACTAAAAATGGCGTCGCGTAGCTCACCAAAAAAGGTCGTACTAAAACGCAAAATTCCGTAGGCAAACAAAAGCGCCAAAGGGAGGGAAATTATTTGCACAGTGGGATCGCTGAGGTCATCAACAATGTATTTCAGAATCAAAGGCAATATGACATTGACAACTTTTGCTAACACCAAAAAAGCCATGGCAAAAAATACACGTGCCGGAAACTCAAGCAAGTAAGGGGCGAGACTTTTGACAACCTTCCAGTCGCCAGACCAATCGGTTTCTGGATTTTCTTTGCTATGACGTGGCAATCTGGATTCCTGGGAGACTAAAAGATCTGACCTAAAGAGGTTGGGTGATTTCCTCAGTTTTCAACTGAACAGGCAACTTCTGGTAATCTAGAGTCATGAGCACCTTCTCTGGAAGAAGCTGGGACGAATGGATCGCAGAGTATGCCGAAAGTCATCAGCACCCCAAAAACCGCCTTTGTCATAGCTTTGGCATTCCACTAATAGTGGTGTCTATTCCTATGATGCTCGCCGGCATCATCTGGATCAGTGGTTTCTGGCTCGGACTTTCTCTCTTTATTTTGGGGTGGGTGTTGCAATTTGTTGGCCACGCTTACGAAGGGAAGCCACCAGAATTTTTTAGAGATTGGCGCTTCCTATTCGTGGGCCTGCGTTGGTGGGTCGCAAAAATAAAGGGCAAAGTGTAAACACCCTGCCCTCTAGTTTCTCTCTC
>JABJGI010000072.1 GCA_018662305.1 Porticoccaceae bacterium
GCATCGATCACGACATCCAGCGACATGGTTCCACCCAGGTTTCGATCGATAACCTCCATGCCCTGGTAAATTTCAGTAGTGGATTTGAAATAGTCGATAAAGCGGTTTTCCACCGTCAGCTTAGTCAAACCGAAGCCTGCACCAGCGGCCAAAATCACTGCCACTGAAAAAACCACAACTGATTCCCCATCAGCAAAGCGAGAAAAAATCAGCGTGTACTGGGGTTCTTTGGCGCTACCACCGCGGAACTCGCCACCCATAAGAATTAATCCCGCGGGTATAAGCAGAAAGGTTTGAATAAGCGCCAGGGATATTCCAATGGTCATCATCCATCCAAAATCGATCACCGGACGAATATCACTCACCACAAGGGAGGCAAAGGCCACCATGGTAGTCAGAACGGTATAGAAACAGGGGCGCAGCATTGCGAGCGCCATTTCTTGCACACGATCCTCAAGGGGTGCGTCGGGATTTTTTCGACAGACCTCCTGAAACCTCACAATCAAATGGACCGAGAGCGCCAGGGTAACGATCATCAGGATAAGGGTGAAATTGGAGGAAATAACGCTGAGTCGCCAATCAATCCAACCGAGAAAGCCGAGCATGATTGCCAGGGCAAAAGCACAATTGAGTAGCGGCAGAATAACCAGTTTGAACTGCCGAAAAATCACGACCAGTGTCAAAACAATAAAGGCAAATATCCCCAAGCCGAAATTGATCATATCGCTGCGGATAAAGGTCAACATGTCCGCTGTGACCATGTCCGCGCCGCCTACAAATAAGTGAGCCCGATCACGATACTGCTCGACAATATCTCGAACTCTCTGCACTCGCGCGCCGTCGCGCTCAGTCGCTAGCGTTCGGTAAACCAGATACTCAGCGCTGACCTCCTCAAGTCGAGCAATCTCTTGCTCGCTCAGGCCTTCCTGGTTTTGTTGTAACAGCAAAGCGTCTCTTTCCCGAACCAGATCTATACCTTCCTGATCCACTTCAAGATTAATCAAAACCGCCGTGGTCCTATTGTCCTTACTTACCAGGGTATCCCGATAAATGGGATTCAGATGGAACTCTTCTTTGGCAAGTTCGAGATCAATTCCCTCGTCCTGCAGTGTGGGAAGTTCACCGGAGAGGCCTGTTAGCCCGACCACCGGGCTATAAAGTAGAGGTACATCCAGAATCGACTGAACGCTTTTGACTCGATCCAGTTGCGCAAGATCGTCACGAAGCTGGCCCAAGGTATCCAATGAGTCTGCGCTGTAGAGATCACCATCAACGCCATAGGTCACTACCAGAATGGAACCTGAGTTGTATCGGGAATTCACCTCACGAAAAAAATCCAGAGCCCGATCGCTCTCAAGAGTAAGCGAGTCAGAAGACGCATCCAATTTCACCTTGGGCAAGCCAATAGAGGCCGTGCCAACTACAGCCAACACAAAAACCACTACCCAGATAGGTCTCTTTAGTATTAGTTGGGTATAGATGTTTTCCAGTCGCTTTATCAATTCTCTTTCCCGGGAGCTTGCAGATTTAACCGATCCGCCAATTTGCCATGTATTCCTGAAAAGCCGCCATTGCTCATCACCACAATATGCAGATGCTCGTTGGTGTTCATGCTCAATTCTTCAATAGTGGCTAGCATCAGATCAAAATCCTTAAATACCCTGTCCTCAGGAGAAAGTATCTCGGCCAAGGACCAATCCAAGCCCTCGGGCTCAAACCACACCCTCATGTCTGCCGAGGTCACTGATTCGGATAAGTCTGATTTATGCACTCCCTGTTTCATGGTATTTGAGCGGGGTTCAATAACCGCAAGAATGCTATCGCTACCCACTTTGGCACGCACAGCTTCTAAAGTGGTTTTAATTGCAGTGGGGTGGTGGGCAAAATCGTCGTAGAGCGTAATCGAGGGCGAATCCGCCACAACCTCCAAGCGACGCTTTACGCCCTGAAACCCTGCCAAAGCTTCGGTTGCTTGCTGCACACTAACGCCTGCATCTGTTGAGGCTGCAATGGCGGCAAGACCATTTTGCATGTTGTGCTCGCCGATCAGGCCCCACTCGACATGTCCCTTCGATTGCCCCTGGTAGAAAATTTCAAATCGACTGCAATCGGCTTTTCCCGGCACAGCTTCCCAGGCGGCTTCACCGACAGAGCCCAGGGTTGAGAGCGAATAGGTATCTGACCAACAACCCATATCCAACACCTGATCAATAGGTTCACATCCCTTAGGTGAGTAGATATTTCCCTGCTGGGGTACCGTTCGGATCAGATGGTGAAACTGTCGCTGTATCGCACCCAGGTCTTCAAATATATCTGCGTGATCAAACTCAAGATTGTTAATCACCAGAGTTCGTGGCCGGTAGTGCACAAACTTAGATCGCTTATCGAAAAAAGCGGTGTCGTATTCGTCTGCCTCCACCACAAAATATCGCCCCTCACCCAGGCGAGCGGACTCGCCAAAATCGGCGGGTACTCCTCCAATTAGAAACCCAGGCTTCAATCCAGCCTGCTCCAGAATCCAAGCCAACATGCTGGAAGTGGAAGTTTTACCATGGGTACCAGATACCGCCATTACGTGACGACCTGGCAAGATTTGCTCGGCCAAAAACTCGGGGCCAGAAAGGTATTTGTCGCCGCTGTTGAGTATCGCTTCCACCAAAGGGTTACCTCGGCTCATGGCGTTGCCTATAACCCAAATATCGGGTTTATATTCCATTTGCTCTTCTGAAAAACCCTGAACCAAATCAATACCAGCCTGTTCAAGCTGGGTGCTCATAGGCGGATAAACATTGGCGTCACAACCCGTGACGCGCATACCGGATTGCTTGGCAAGCTGGGCCAAACTGCCCATAAAGGTGCCACAGATTCCGAGAATATGAATATGCATTTTGGACTCTATATTTGTTTTTATTGAGAGGCTTAAGTCTGTATCAATTTCTTCCGCAAATTAGTTAGCACGGCATGAAACAGAACCTCATCTCAGCTATCATTCACTGCTAGCCGAACTCAACTGCACCCTAGCAAAAAAAGGACCCATTATGCCCGTAAAAAACGCCTTCTACGCACAATCAGGCGGAGTAACTTCGGTCATTAACGCATCCGCTTCGGCCGTTATTCAAACAGCTAAAAAATACCCCGATCAAATCGGCAAGGTCTACGCCGGTAAAAATGGCATTCTTGGTGCGCTCCGAGAAGAGCTCTATGACACCAGCAAAGAAACAGACGAATGCCTAGAAGCATTAACCCATACCCCGGGTGGTGCTTTTGGATCCTGCCGCTACAAG
This sequence comes from Porticoccaceae bacterium, assembly GCA_018662305.1. Taxonomy (GTDB): domain Bacteria; phylum Pseudomonadota; class Gammaproteobacteria; order Pseudomonadales; family GM7GCV1; genus JABJGI01. The sequence goes on from JABJGI010000072.1 coordinate 3,285, forward strand.
CTGAAGAGCCTCGAAGATAACCGCGCCGAATACGAGCGCCTTATCGAAGTGTTTAAGGCACACGATATCGGCTACTTCTTTTACAACGGTGGCAACGACTCAGCCGATACCTGCCTAAAGGTTTCCCAAATTGCCGAGAAAATGGGTTATCCCCTGCAAGCTATCCATGTGCCCAAAACCGTAGACAACGATTTACCTATCACCGATTGCTGTCCGGGCTTTGGCAGTGTTGCCAAGTATGTGGCGGTTTCTACACTTGAGGCCGGAGCGGATGTCGCTTCAATGGCGGAGACCTCAACAAAGGTATTTATTATTGAAGTGATGGGTCGTCACGCTGGCTGGATCGCCGCCGCAGGTGGGCTCGCAAACACGGACATTATTCTATTTCCCGAAGTTCCCTTTGAGAAAGCAAAGTTCATCGAGGCAGTGGATAGCGCTGTAAAAACTCAGGGCCACTGCATCATCGTCGCTTCCGAGGGTGCTCAGGATGCGGAAGGCAATTTTCTTGCAGACGCAGGAACGGTTGATGCCTTTGGTCACAAGCAGCTTGGTGGTGTAGCCCCTACTATTGCCTCAATGATTCGCGAAGAGCTCGGGCTTAAATACCATTGGGCTCTCGCAGATTATCTGCAGCGCTCCGCGCGGCATCTGAGCTCGAAATCGGATTTAGACCACGCCATTGCCGTTGGGCAGAAAGCTGTCGAATACGCCATTGAAGGTCAAAACGCTGTTATGCCCGCTATTATCCGCACGGGGAACAATCCCTATACCTGGGAAATACAATCCGCGCCCCTCGACCAGATCGCCAATGTAGAGAAGATGCTGCCGGCGGAATACATTCGCGAAGATGGCTATGGTATTACCGAAGAAGCCAGAACTTATCTGAAGGCATTAATCGCAGGGGAAGCAGTAACTCCCTGGAAAGACGGCCTGCCAGTGCACGCAAAGCTCGAGGGCGTGCTTATTGATAAGAAATTGGCTGATTGGTCTTCGAACTAGCTCGAATATCGGCTCTAGATTCCAGCAACCATGTAATCTCTTTAGAGAAATATGTAATAAGTTTTCATTTTTATTTATATTTATGTAAACTAATTACAATCTAGATCAATTTGCCTACTCCGAAATTAAAAAATGTCACAGCTCAAAGAAAAACTTAAAGGTATAAAACTTGTTCCTGTCGTCACACCCTACAGTGTTGACGGAACGGTTGAACTCGCAAAAACTCTTGTCTCTTCAGGCATCAACGCAATCGAAATTACTTTGCGAACCGAGCTAGCCCTTGAAGCCACTCAAGCGGTTAAGGGCTCTGGCATCGACATTGTTCTGGGTGTCGGCACCCTCACATCAGTACAGGACGTGGAAAATGTTGCCGCGCTCGGAGTTGATTTCGCTGTTTCGCCAGGCCTGACGCCAAAAATTCTCGAAGCAGCCGTGGCACAGAAGCTTGATCTCTTGCCGGGCGTTTCCAGCGCCTCCGAAGTATTGTTAGGCATGGAATACGGTTTTGATTTCTTTAAAGTCTTCCCAGCAGAGGCAGTGAACGCTTACGGATTAATCAAATCCTTTGGTGCTGTCTTCCCTCAGGCCCACTTCTGCCCAACAGGTGGGGTCAATCTCGCCAACATTAACCGTTACCTCTCACTTCCGAGTATCCTTTGCGCAGGCGGAACCTGGATACTTCCTGCAGATGATGTAAAAGCTGGAAACTGGGATAAAATTGAAGCCCTCTGCAAAGAGGCGGTTGCTCATATTGAATCAGGCAAGATGGATTAACCATGTTCGGAAAAAAGGCGGAATCAACAAAATCTTCTCAACAACTTCCGCCTTTCTTTCAGGAATTAGCGGACGCCGCCAGCAAGTCAAAAACCACCCCCCTCTCTGAGCTATTCTCAAGCAATCCAAATCGCGCCACTGAGTTCTGTTTTAGACAGGGCTCATTGCAATTCGATTTCTCTAAAACTCATTTAGACCAGCCAACCCTCAGCCTCTTTGCTAAACTGGCCGAAGAAAGTGGTCTATTAGTAGAACGACAAAAACTGCTGAGTGGGCAGGTCGTTAATCCAACAGAGAACAGACCCGCGCTGCATACCGCCATGCGGGCCTCGAGCCCAAATGAAGAGATTCAGGCTCAGCACCAAGCCAACAGCAAAATGGCGGAGCGCGTTCGTAGCGGCGAATTTAAGGGCGCCTCCGGCACTCAATACAAACACATCATTCACCTGGGCATAGGCGGATCGGCATTGGGGCCACAGCTGCTGCTGACTGCGCTGGGATTTGGCCGAGAATCTGAATTCAATACTCATTGCGTTGCCAATGTGGATGGACACGCGCTTAAACCCGCGATGGACGCTTGCGACCCAATGCAGACGCTGGTGATTGTTGCCTCTAAAACCTTCACCACCACTGAAACCCTGTCTAACGCCCACTCCTTGATGAAGTGGATGTCAGAAGGCGGCGTCGCCGACCCCAAATCACAACTCGTGGCGGTTACGGCCTCTCCCGAAAAATCGGAAGAATTTGGTATCGCCGCTGAAAATATATTGACCTTCCCAGAAGGACTGGGCGGCCGTTATTCGATTTGGTCTTCAGTTAGCCTGGTGGCCATGATCGTTCTTGGAGCACCTGCCTTCGAGTCCTTTCTGCGAGGCGCAGAGCAAATGGACCATCACTTTGCGACAAGCCCTGTTGAGCAGAATATTCCCATTCTCGCCGCCATGATGGATCTTTGGTACGGCAGCTCTTGGCACGCTGAAACACGAGCTCAGTTCGCTTACGACAGCCGACTAGGTGCCTTGCTGCCTTACTTGCAGCAACTCGAAATGGAAAACAACGGCAAAAACATCACCAGAACTGGCGAACAGGTCAATTGGCAAACTTCCCCGGTGTTATGGGGTGGTGTTGGAACCGACGCGCAACATGCGGTATTTCAGTTGCTGCATCAGGGAACTCATTTGGTGCCGACTGAGTTTATTGCTGTGATCAAAGCCGGCCACGAGTTGGAAGAGCATCATCGGTGCCTTCTCACAAACTGTTTTGCTCAGGGCGCAGCATTGATGAAAGGCCGCTCAACAGATGAAGCGCGCGACTTGCTGCCAGAATCTACTGAGGCCGACACAGCTGAACTGCTGGCTCACTCCAAAACCTTTAGCGGAAATCGTCCCTCAACCACTATTCTTCTGGATCAGCTCGATGCGCAGAGCCTGGGTTCGCTCATCGCATTCTATGAGCACCGTTCCTTCGTTTCCGGAACTCTCTGGCAAATCAATGTGTTTGACCAGATGGGCGTGGAGCTAGGCAAGGAACTAGCGAAGTCCTACCAAGAGGTACTGGAAACCGGCGATTTCGGCTCTCTCGATATCGACGAATCCACAAGGAATCTGCTCAAACAAACACTAGGCTAGCTAAATTCCGAACTCAGGCAGCAATTTTGTAATAAACTTACGTTTTGTCAATTAACAGCCCTGAGGAAGACTCCCGTGAACTCTACTCAACTACTGGACCGGCTGAAAGGCGGTACAGATAAGCTCAGTAAATCCGATCTAAAAATATCGGAAGTCATTCTGCGCGACCCTCAGGCTGCGATACACCAATCCATTGCCCGACTTGCGCGGGAAGCCGGCGTTAGCGAGCCCACTGTAAACAGGCTGTGTCGCAAACTGGGTTGCTCCGGCTATCCAGATTTCAAACTCAAATTAGCCCAAGAGATATCTCGCGGCTCCCATCTTTTCTCCGAGAATATGGAAGCCTCCGATGACACTCATACGGTGATCAAAAAAGTGCTCTCTTCCATCGAGGAGAGTGTCCGCAGCATTGGCCGGGCAACCTCTGCCGCCTCCATCGAGGAGGCCGCTAACTTACTGCTGGGCAGCAAAAGTATTTACTTCTTTGGTATGGGCGCTTCAGGCCCTGTTGCATTGGACGCGCAACACAAGTTCGCCCGATTCGGTATCCCTGTTGTTGCCCATACAGATTTCATTAATCAGCGCATGATGTGTTCAATGCTTACACCGGAAGATACGGCGGTATTTATTTCCTACACCGGCCGGACAAACGCCATCAACGAAAATGCTGAGGTGGCGAACAATGCCGGCGCTCGTACCATTGGTTTGACGCGCAACAACTCTCCCCTGGCGAAACATTGCCAAGTCGTTGTTAACGCCGTGACAGCGGAAGATACCGATCTCTTTACACCCATGACTTCAAGAATTATTCACCTAGCTTTGGTGGACATACTGGCAACCAAGCTGGCTTTGCAGCTCGGAGAAGAGGTGGAAAAGAACATCAAATCCATCAAAACTAACCTGCAAAGTACCCGTGAAAATTAGCTGCAGAATCTAATTTTCTTGCATATTCCGACACCAAACCCGCAATAAAAGTAATTTTATTTCCTTTTTTCCAGAAAATACCTCTATAATGTAATTATATTTCATATATTGATAGTGTCCCCATGGGGGGAGACGGGAAAGAGGTGATTAACATGGCAAGAGTAGCCATTAACGGTTTTGGACGCATCGGGCGGAATGTTCTAAGAGCTTGGTTAGCGCAAACAAATTCAGATATTGAAATCGTCGCGATCAACGATCTTGGCGATACGGCCATGAATGCTCATTTGCTGAAATACGATACTGTGCACGGTACTTTGCAACAGCAGGTTGAGGTTGAGGGCGAAAACATTCTGGTGGATCAACATAGCATAGCCTGCACCAGTGAAAGAGATCCATCCAAACTGCCCTGGGCACAGCTCGGCATTGATGTTGTGATGGAATGCACCGGGTTCTTCACCACAAAAGAGTCAGCATCCGCGCACTTGCAAGCAGGCGCCAAACGCGTACTGATCTCGGCTCCAGGTAAAGACGTCGATGCCACGGTAGTTTACGGTGTAAACCATCAGGTTCTCAGACCCGAGCACCGCATTGTCTCTAACGCTTCATGCACAACAAACTCCCTCGCACCTTTGGCAGCAGCGCTAAACGACGCTGTTGGCATTGAAGCCGGCTTGGTCACTACGGTGCATGCTTACACCAACGATCAGAATCTTTCTGACGTTTACCATACAGATAAGTATCGAGCCCGTTCGGCAACACATTCTCTTATCCCAACCAAAACGGGCGCAGCTTCTGCTGTTTCTCTGGTTCTTCCCGAGCTCAAAGGAAAACTTGATGGATTGGCAGTGAGAGTTCCAGTTATCAACGTATCTCTTCTGGACCTCACCTTCGAAGCGAGCCGACCCACTTCAGTAGAAGAAGTGAACAACGCCATCAAGGCCGCTTCAGAAAATCGATTTAACGGGGTGTTGCAAGCAAACGAGCTGCCCTTGGTGAGTATCGATTTTAATCACAACCCTGCATCAAGCATTGCCGACTTATCCCAAACTCGTGTGATCGGAACACAAGTTAAGGTTATGGCCTGGTATGACAATGAGTGGGGCTTTTCAAATCGCATGCTAGATACAGCTGCAGCCATGTCTTCTCTCGAGGCGCTGCAAGCCGCCTAAATCAGGTAACACGACCATCAAACTTATCGTCAGAGAGCTACCCGCAAGCAAGCGCATTGCGCTGGTAGCTCATGACAATATGAAAGGCCTGATGCTTAGCTGGGCTAAGAAAAATCGTGACCACCTGGCAAAGCATCAACTTGTTGCAACAGGGACTACAGGCTATTTGCTCGAGTCAGAGCTTGATCTGTCGATAGACAAGCTATTCTCTGGTCCTCTAGGTGGTGATCAACAAATCGGCGCAGAAATCGCCGAGGGAAAGACCCACGGGTTATTCTTCTTTTGGGACCCTTTTGAACCCCTACCCCATGACCCCGACATCAAGGCTCTACTTCGTATAGCGGCAGTCTGGAATATTCCCGTAGCCTGTAACCCGGCAACGGCAGAACTCCTGCTTACCTCAGAGGGCTTTAATGCGCCCTGTGAAGTTGAAGTTCCCGACTACGATCTTTATCTCAAAGAACGCGCTGACACTCTTCTTTCCTAGAAAAGCCAAAATTTCATCTGTGGATATCTAGCGCGCCGCGAGGATTGAAAATCC
>JABJGI010000138.1 GCA_018662305.1 Porticoccaceae bacterium
AGTCGTTTCGAGGAACCCAGTTCCGGCGCCCTGATTATCGGCGACCAACCTTTAGACAAAATTTTGATATCCGAGCTTAGGGATTCAATCGCCTTAGTTACCCAGGAAACGGCTCTTTTTGACGAGAGCATTTATCAAAATATCTCATGCGGGCGCGAGGATGTCAGCGAACAACAGGTAATAGAAGCGGCAAACACCGCTTTGGTAACCGATTTTCTAGCGGAGCTCCCAGAGGGTATCCAAAGCTCGGCTGGTCCCCGAGGATCAAACCTCTCGGGCGGGCAGCGTCAAAGAGTAGTGATTGCCAGAGCTCTACTTCGCAACACCCCTATTCTCCTTTTGGACGAAGCAACATCGGCTCTGGATAGCAAAACCGAAGCACGTATTCAGCAAGCCATGGACAAGATATTGGAAGGCAAAACGTCCATTGTAATTGCTCACCGCCTTTCTACCGTTAGAAAAGCCGACAAAATATGCGTTATGGATGAGGGCAGAGTTGTTGAACAGGGCAGTCACGAAGAACTGATTTCAGCGAATGGAGCTTATGCCCGGATGGCTGCAAGCCTTAAAGACTAGCTAAGGGACAAATCATCAGGCTTAGAATTCTTCCAGTTGAGCAACTAACTCTGGAAACACCCGAGAAGTTGGTGAGTTGACCCATTGAGAGAATTCTTGCGGGAACTCCTGCTTCAGAAGAGCCAGGTCCTGCAAAGCTAGATCCAACTCACCCGAATAACCAAAGGATAAGGCTCGATTGAATAGCGCCAGAGACCTTTGTTCTGATGATTCCGCTACCAAACTGAAATATTCAATTGCTTCATCAAAGTTCTGCTCAACAAAATGGAGCATGCCTAAATTGATCTGGAGCTCAGCTGATTCGGGATCAAGGCTAGCAGCGCGCTCCAGATCATCTCTCGCCCGATCAAACTCCGTCAGCTCCATTAGTAGAACAGCACGGTTCTGTATAGTTGCCAGAAGTTCGACCCTGGAAAGGTTTTGCTCCTGCGCCAGCGCAGCGTTACAGGAGTCGAGATCAGACCAGTAAACACTTTCTCCTGCATTGGCGAGATTTGCCCGTATATGGCAAGTAAAGAGCATATCCTCAGAGTATTCCTGCTGCTGAGGTTGATCCTGCGCGATAGACAGATCGGTAACCAGGCAAGTGGCTACCAATGCGTACCAAGAGAAAAAACTCGCCAATCTACGCATCTGTCTGTTTCCCTCCCCACCAGTTCAATTGATCATGTAATTTAACCACAGAGCCAACGATTATTAAGGTGGGAGCTTCGGCCTTAGCCGAGCGAACTATTTTTGGCAAATTGGAAATGTCTGAGACAAAAACTCGTTGGTCGGACCGAGTGCCCTTTTCGACCAATGCGATGGGCGCGTCGGAGGGCAAACCAACCTCAAGTAGTTTATTACAAATATACTCCAACCCATTGAGACCCATATAGAAAACTAGAGTTTGATCTTCTTTGACAAATTCCGCCCAATCGAAATTCAACTCACCCCCAACCCGGTGTCCTGTAATAAAACGGACAGATTGCGCATGATTTCTGTGGGTGAGTGGAATGCCAGCGTAGCTAGCGCAACCGGACGCAGCAGTAATTCCGGGCACCACTTGAAAAGGAACTCCTCGCTCAACCAGATGTTCTAGCTCTTCCGCGCCGCGACCAAAGATAAAGGGGTCGCCACCCTTTAACCGGAGAACACGTTTTCCCTGGAGCGCTAGATCAGCGAGTGATTCGTTAATGTTTTCCTGAGTGATGCTGTAGATATTTCTACCCTTCCCAACCGCAATCAGCTCTGATTCACGCCGCACCATCTCCAGAATTTCGGGAGAGACAAGGCGATCATAGAGCACCACATCTGCTTGTTGCATCAGGCGTAAGGCCTTAAAGGTGAGTAAATCAGGATCTCCTGGACCTGCGCCCACAAGATAAACCTCCCCAAGCTTGGTTTCAGAGCCCGCCTCATCATCCTCGAGCTCGGAATCAATTAAGCTTTGGGCCTCATTTAACCGATCACTGTAAACAAGCTCCGCAGCTCTACCTTGAAGGTGTCGATCCCAAAATCGTCGTCTCATGTCTAAGTCTGGAAACTTCTGTCGCGCTTTGTCTTTAGCACTGGTAACCAGCTTGCCTAGATTTCCTAACTTGGGCGGAAGCCAGGTTTCCAACATGGCTCGGGTATGTCTCACCAGTACGGGAGAAGAACCGCCACTTCCAATTGCTATGGTTATAGGGTTTCGATCGACGATCGAAGGGAAATAGAAATCGCTGATTTCGGGCATATCCACGGCATTAACAAAAATACCTCTGTCGCGGGCATTCTGGGCTATGTTCCGGTTTAGCTCATCTTCTTCCGCGGCGATTACTAGTCGAAAACCTTCTAGGTGTTCTTTTTGGTAGCTATCGGAAAGATGGTCTATCCCAGTGTCCCTGACAAATTGCTCTGTGGAAGGATGCATATTCTTCGCCAAGAGACTCACATTCGCGCCTGCTTTATAGAGCAAATTCGCTTTGTGCCGCGCGCCCTCTCCCCCACCTACGACCAGACAAGGAACACCTTCTAATTTAAAAAAAAAGGGGAAGGATTTCATCGCACCAGCTAGCCGGACGCTTGGATATGCGTCAAGCCGCGGGTATAGGATCGAAGGATATCCGGCACGATGATGCTGCCGTCTTCCTGCTGGTAATTTTCCATAATGGCCAAGAGTGTTCTACCAACCGCCAATCCTGAGCCGTTCAAGGTATGCAGTAACTCTGACTTGCCAGTTTCTTTATTGCGGAATCTTGCTTGCATACGCCGTGATTGAAAGTCACGAAAGTTCGAGCAAGAGGAGATCTCTCGATAAGTATCCTGAGACGGTAACCAAACCTCAATGTCATAGGTCCTAGCGGCGCTAAACCCAATGTCCCCGCCGCATAGAATCACAGTTCGATAAGGCAGCTCGAGCAACTGAAGGATACGTTCCGCATGCCCTACTAGAGCTTCGAGCGCTAGATCGGACTGTTCTGGCTGGACAAATTGTACCAATTCAACTTTTTCAAATTGGTGTTGACGAATCATACCTCGTACATCTCGCCCATAGCTTCCAGCTTCACTTCTGAAACAAGGCGTGTGGCACACGTACTGCAGAGGCAAACTACCTTCGTAAATACTGTCTCTGAGAGTGTTGGTGACGGGAACTTCCGCCGTTGGAATTAAATAGTAATCCTGATCATGCTCTAGTTTGAAGCAGTCTTCGGCAAACTTGGGTAGCTGACCGGTTCCATAGAGCGATTCCGCATTGACGATAAAGGGCACATGGATTTCTCTATAGCCATGATCCTCAATGTGTGTATCCAGCATAAATTGGATAAGTGCACGGTGCAGACGAGCAATACCGTCACGCATCACAGCAAAACGCGAGCCCGTTAGTTTGGCCGCAGTCTCAAAATCAAGCTGATCCAATTGATCACCGAGATCTACGTGGTCGCGAATTTCAAAATCGAATTTTCGGGGACTTCCCCAGTTTCGGATTTCTACATTATCTTCTTCGGACTCACCCTCCGGCACTTCGTCATCGGGAATGTTTGGCACGTCTGAAAGCAAAAGGTCCAGCGCTTCCTGCACCGCATCTAGGTCAGCCTTGGCCTCGTCCAATTTATTACCCAAGTCACTGACCGCAGCAAGCAGGGGTTCAATGTCCTCGCCGGCCGCCTTGGCCTTACCTATGGTTTTGGAACTGGAATTGCGCTCTGCTTGAAGCGCCTCAGTATTCAGCTGTACCTCGCGGCGTTTTGCTTCTAACGCAGCTAATTTATCCAAATCGAGGTGATATCCTCGTTTTGCCAGTTTGGCAGCGACCAACTCTGGTTCACGCCTGACTAATTTTGGATCAAGCATCAGTACTCCTAATATCCATCACGCTTGTTAAAATTTAAATTGCTCGGGTAATTTGAATGCCCGAAAAGGCCGCCACGATACAGAAAACCGTACTGAACACAATATAGCTTAGAGCCATTTGCCATCGCCCTTCCTCAAATAGTGCAACCGCTTCCAGTGAGAAGGCACTGAAGGTAGTCAAACCACCAAGAAATCCAGCCATTAACAGGGGGCGCCAGATCTCAGAAATGAGTGTTTTTTCCAATATCAGCACATAACAAACGCCAATCAAAAAGGATCCCAAGATATTTACGATGAGAGTCGCGACCGGGAAACCGGATTGCACTTCAACCAGCTGAACCGTTATATACCTCAAAGAGGCGCCCAAAGCGCCTCCAAGAGCTACACCACACAAGATCCATAAACTCATATCAGCGACTCTGGGCGCTTATTTCTACTCATAGAGAACCTCGACGCCTTCGGGCATAACAAACACAAAAAGCGTATCTTCGTTTGTCTTGTTTAGTACAACCTGAGAAAAATGAATTTCAGTTATCTGGCCCGTCACATCCAACAGACTGAGCAGCTCAGGAAATTCATCACTGAAGGTCAGGTTTAGCTCTTGAATCGAGCCAAAGTTTTTTAGCGGCACCAATTTATAATTATTCCCGACTCTCTCAACCTCGGCCCAATCTTCCAGATCTACTTGGTCCAAAAGTATCGCCGCTGGGTTGAGAGCAGGGTTTGAACTCCAATCCCTGACTACAACCTGCTGGAACAGCTGATCATAAAAGTAGAGCTGGCTACCGTCACTTACTAGCAGCTGATCTAGCTCATTGATTTCCCAACGAAGCCTGCGAGGTCGATCAATAACAAAGGTTCCGCTTTGTCGGTCGACCAGGTAACCGTCCTGTTCACGAATAATCTGCTCAAATACGCCTGAAGCGGATTGAATACCTTGCAGAAGCTCAAGAGTTTGAGCCTGAACACTGGATACACTCCAGATCGCCGTTATCAGAAGACAGGGCAACTGAATAACTTTAAACAGTTGCTTTCTAGCTGCATATAACCTTTTCATGAGCTAGTCCCGCGGAGCCGGGGCGAGAACCTCTCTATTACCGTTTGGCTGCATTTCCGTGACAACTCCAGCCGCTTCCATTGCCTCAATGAGGCGGGCCGCTCGGTTGTAGCCAACTCGCAATTTTCGTTGCACAGAGGAAATAGAAGCTTTTCTAGACTGGCAGACAAATTCCACAGCTTCATCGTAGAGTTCGTCACTGTCCTCAGCATTTCCGCCCTCAGAGGCATCGTCAGTTAACCCAGGCACCGGAATTGATCTGGTTGTCTCTTCGTCGGTAATGCCATAAATGTACTCAGGCTCGCCGAGTTGCCTCCAGGCATCAACGACCTGATGGACCTCATGATCATCCACAAAGGCACCATGAACTCTGACAGTTGTGTTTTGCCCAGGCGGCAAATAGAGCATATCCCCGTGCCCCAACAATTGCTCTGCCCCACCCTGATCAAGAATGGTGCGCGAATCAATACGCGAACTCACCTGAAAACCGATCCTTGCGGGTACGTTGGCTTTAATCAGACCGGTGATTACGTCAACGGATGGACGCTGAGTTGCCAGAATTAAATGGATACCTGCCGCCCGCGCTTTTTGCGCAATTCGAGAAATAAGCTGTTCTACCTTCTTTTTGTCGACGATCATCATCATGTCGGCAAATTCATCAATTACGACCACAATAAAGGGCAGTTTTTTCAAATCTGGAGCATCTTCTTGTCCTTCGCCTGCTAGATGCTCATCCAGCCCCACCTGTTCTTCAGGCCTCCAAAGAGGATCTTTTATGGGGCTTCCCGCAGCGATCGAATCTTCCACTTTGCGGTTGTATCCGGCGAGGTTACGAACCCCTAACTGCGCCATTAGTTTGTAACGCCGTTCCATCTCACCCACACACCAGCGCAACCCGTTGGCCGCATCTTTCATATCTGTGATTACCGGCGTCAGCAGATGGGGGATCCCCTCGTACACCGCAAGCTCCAGCATCTTGGGGTCAACCAGAATTAGCCGGACGTCCTCGGGTGTAGATTTGTAGAGCAAACTTAGAAGCATGACATTAACAGCTACTGATTTACCCGAACCTGTTGTTCCTGCTACCAATAGATGCGGCATACGGCCCAGATCGGCGACAACTGTGGAACCCGAGATATCGTGCCCAAGAGCCAGAGTGAGCTTGGATTTGGATTCTTCGTATTCAGTGGCTGAAATAACTTGGCTAAGACGCACTATCTCGCGATTTTCGTTGGGTATCTCAATACCAATCACTGATTTACCGGGAATAACTTCCACAACCCGCACACTGACCACTGCCAAAGATCGAGCCAAGTCCTGTGCCAGATTGGTGATTTTGCTGGCCTTGGTACCAGCAGCGGGTTGAATTTCAAAACGCGTAACCACAGGGCCAGGCATAACCTCAACCACTTCAGCCTCAACACCGAAGTCGAGTAATTTAAGCTCGAGCAATCGCGACATAGCCTCAATGGACTCTTCTGAATATCCGCGTTTATCTTCCTCTCTTGCCGGATCCAACAGCCCAATTGTCGGTAAGCTGCCTGGACTGACTTCTTTAAATAAAGAAGACTGCTTCTCTTTTTGAGCTCGCTCAGAAGTTTTGGGTTTTGCTGGCGGTGGCTGAATCTTAGGTGCCACCCGCTTAGCTCTTTTTTCTTTATGAGTCTCGAGGGTCTTTTCGCGCTTAGATTGCGCTTCTTTTCGTTCGCGTTTCTCTTGCAGACGACCGCGAATAATCTGTAGCTGAAAACGTGTGCGATTCCAGAGAAAAATAACAAAGCGCCCGGTGTTATCGAAAAGCTTCAGCCAAGACAAACCGGTAAAGACGGTGATTCCAAAGAGCAAAGACGCCAGAAGAATTAGATTCGAACCGTAAAATCCCAGCACACTCAAACTCGCCTCGCCCACTAGGTAACCAACAACACCGGAACTTCCCTGAGGCAAGTCTGTAGATCCGAGCATATTCAAAGATAGCAGCCCACAGCCTGCAGCCATCACCAGTATAAAACCCAGCCCTCTTAGAGAGACAAGAACCCAATCCACGCCTTTAGCGTTTGGAGAGTGAGACCTAAAAACCTTCCACACCCGGTGAGCAACAAGGAAGGGCAGCAGATAGGCAAGATAACCAAATACAACTAATAGGAAGTCGGCAATCCAAGCGCCGAGTGCACCGCCAGCATTCTGAACAGAACCGGATTCGCTGGTTCGCGACCAACCCGGATCCATAGTGTCGTAGCTCATCAAGGCAACTAATAAGAAGATGGCTAGCACGGCCCAGAGAATTAGCGCACCCTCTCGCAGAATTCGATTGGTTCGCTCATCCGCTGCTACCGCTGTTTGCGCCTTATCTGATTTGCTCAATGAACACCCACTTTCGGATTGGTTTAAGCAGGCTATTATCGCTGCCCGCGAGCCGATTTGCATCTTCAATACCTAATATTGGTAAAGGCAATTGTTACTTTAGGATTTGACCCCATATGATGTGCATCGATTTAAATATTTACCTTTTGGAAACACACTAAATGAGCACTATTCACCATCGCCTAATCATCCTTGGATCCGGACCAGCTGGCTACACAGCTGCCGTCTACGCTGCCCGCGCCAACCTGAAGCCAGTTGTTATTACTGGCATGCAACAGGGCGGCCAGCTGACTACTACGACGGATGTGGATAACTGGCCAGGCGATGTCGAAGGGTTACAGGGGCCAGACCTTATGGTTCGTATGCAATCTCATGCCGAGCGCTTTGGTACCGAAATTATTTTTGACCACATCGAAGAAGTTGACTTAAGCCAACGCCCTTTCCTATTAAAGGGAACTGAGAGCTACAGCTGTGATTCATTGATAATTGCGACCGGTGCGTCTGCCATGTATCTCGGTCTGGATTCTGAGGAGGCTTTCCAGGGCCGCGGTGTCAGCGCCTGTGCAACCTGTGATGGCTTTTTTTACCGTGACCAAAAAGTTGCGGTAATTGGCGGCGGCAATACTGCAGTCGAAGAAGCCCTATATCTTTCAAATCTAGCCAGCGAAGTAGTACTAGTGCATCGCCGCGACGCCTTACGAGCGGAAAAAATCCTTCAGGACCGACTATTTGAGAAGGAAAAAAATGGAAATGTCACCATTCTTTGGAACAATGAACTAGATGAAGTCTTGGGTGACGACGCTGGAGTCACCGGAATAAGAATCAAGAGCAGTCAGGATGGATCGACTCAAGAAATCGATCTCCAAGGTGTCTTCATCGCCATCGGCCACAAACCCAATACCGATATTTTTGCCGGTCAACTCGATATGAAAGACGGCTATCTTCAAATCGAGAGCGGCTTGAATGGCAACGCAACGCAGACTAGTGTCGATGGTGTTTTCGCAGCAGGCGACGTTTGCGATCATATATATCGACAGGCAATTACATCTGCAGGCTTTGGCTGTATGGCAGCGCTGGATGCAGAGAAATTTCTGGATAGCTAGTTCTGCCGATTCCGCTGATCTATGTTTTCGCCTCAATTAGATCCGCTTAGCCGCCACTTCCCAGAAGTCGAATCCGCCGCGAAAGACCCCAATGGTTTGCTCGCCTCAGGAGGAGACCTCTCTGCTGAGCTTCTGATGGAAGCCTATTACAGTGGTATTTTCCCCTGGTACGACCAACACAGCCCGATTCTTTGGTGGTCTCCTGATCCACGCGAAGTAGTATCCCCCGGAGACCAACATTGTTCAAAAAGCATGCGCAAGATGCTTCTTAAGGGGGATGATTTTGAAATCACTACAGATAAGGCCTTTAACAGGGTAATAACTCACTGCGCGCGTCAGAACGATTCTAACCATTGGGTTACCGATGAAATGATCGAGGCATATACCGAGTTACATACTCTAGGTCATGCCCATTCATTAGAGGTGTGGCAAAAAGAAGAGCTAGTGGGTGGTCTTTACGGGGTTGCAGTGGGAGCGATATTTTGCGGTGAGTCTATGTTCCACTCTGTCACAAACGCTTCCAAACTGGCCTTTTTAGCCTTGGCCGATACTCTCTTTTCTCAGGGGTACCAATTGATTGACTGCCAATTTGAGACAGACCACCTAAGATCCCTTGGCTCAAGGGCTATCTCGAGAAAAAGCTACATTGAGGCACTAACAAAAGCCCGTATTATGCATTTAGCTTGGCCAGATACATTTTCTACGAATTTGGGTTAGCATCCCTCTTCCAAAATCCCGGTGTATCACTGAGACCGACAAATGAATGAACCCCGAACCATTCAACTGTTGAGAACCGAACCACACGATTGCAGCTACCTGAAGGGCGCAATCGCGACAACTGAGTTTGTCTCGCCGGAGGAAAACATCGGCATACAAACCTATCAAGCAATCAATGACGCTGGCTTTCGTCGCAGCGGCGCACACTTCTATCGACCATCCTGTGGGTCCTGCACCGAATGCAAGGCTCTGCGTGTGCAGGTAGAAAGCTTTGCTCCCACCAAATCACAGAAACGTATTCTTAGGAAAAATTCTGACCTTGAAATTCGTATAACCTCCTCTCCTGATGCAGATGGGTATTTTGAGCTCTACCAGGAATATATTCAGGAGCGCCATCAGGACGGAGATATGTATCCGCCAGATAGAGAGCAGTTCGACAATTTCATCTGCACACCAAAAGACTGGACTAGATTTATCGAGTTTTATACGGATGAGTTGGTCATGGTGGCTGTTTGCGATTTTCTTCCTCGAGGTCTGTCGGCGATCTACAGCTTTTTCGACCCAAAACACAGCGGCAAGAGTCTTGGAAGCTATGCCATCCTTGCCCAAATTGATATAGCCAACAAACTTGAGCTGCCCTTTCTCTATCTAGGCTACTGGATTGAGGAATCGGAAAAAATGAACTACAAAAACCGATATAACCCCTGCGAAATCCTGGAAAACAAAGATTGGCGAAGTCTGCCCTTTTGATTCCCGTCCACTAATGGCAAAATGCGCCACCTCGCAAATTAGACAGGTAATTTACTGAATGGCAAAAGATGATGTAATTGAGTTTGAAGGTGAAGTGATCGATTCACTTCCCAATACAACCTTTAAGGTAAAGCTGGAGAACGATCATGTGATC
The DNA here is from genome assembly GCA_018662305.1 of Porticoccaceae bacterium. Classification (GTDB taxonomy): domain Bacteria; phylum Pseudomonadota; class Gammaproteobacteria; order Pseudomonadales; family GM7GCV1; genus JABJGI01. Next base: position 10,034 of record JABJGI010000138.1, read on the forward strand.
ATTGCCCATATCTCCGGCAAGATGCGTAAGAACTACATCCGCATACTCACCGGTGACAAGGTTAAAGTGGAGATGACTCCTTACGACCTAACCAAAGGCAGAATAACTTTCCGATCTCGATAAGCTCTTGGCTTATCTATACCTCTACTAGCTCTTTTTTACTTTGGTGAGACTCATAGCTCAATTTGATCTCGCCATTTTCGAGCCCAACGTAAACAATCCCACCATCATCTGATAGCTCACCAAAAAGGAGCTGTTCAGCTAGCGGCTTTTTGATTTTTTCACTGATCAATCGCACCATGGGCCTGGCTCCCATCTTGTCGTCATAGCCCTGCTCTGCCAGCCAGAGTCGCGCCGGTTCATCTACTTCAATCTGAACCTGCTTCTCATCGAGCTGTGCTTGGAGCTCTACCAGGAACTTATCAACTACAGTCTTTATTACTTCCATCTGCAGCGGCGCAAATTGAACAATCGCATCCAGACGATTGCGGAATTCAGGAGTAAAGGATTTCTTGATCGCCTCCATGCCATCGGACTGGTGGTTCTGCTCTGTGAAGCCAATGGATGCGCGTGCCATTACTTCTGCTCCTGCATTTGTGGTCATCACCAGAATCACGTTGCGAAAATCTGCTTGACGGCCATTGCTGTCAGTCAACATACCGTGATCCATAACCTGTAACAGTAAGTTAAAAACTTCGGGATGTGCTTTTTCGACTTCATCCAGCAGCACCACACTGTGAGGGTGCTTGGTGACCGCGTCGGTCAGCAAACCGCCCTGATCAAACCCTACATACCCCGGAGGCGCACCGATCAGTCGCGATACCGTATGACGCTCCATATACTCTGACATATCAAAGCGAACCAATTCGATGCCTAGTACATTGGCCAGTTGTTTGGTGACTTCGGTTTTTCCAACTCCGGTTGGACCAGAAAAGAGAAATGAACCTATGGTTTTGTCCGCTCCCTTTAAGCCAGCACGTGAAAGCTTTATCGCAGTCGCCAAGGAGTCAATGGCTTCATCTTGCCCAAACACCACCATTTTCAGCTTCTCTGCCAAATTTCGAAGTTGTTCTTTGTCTGAACTGGAAACACTCTTTTCTGGTATTCGAGCGATCTTACTAACCACTCGCTCAACATCAACTGCCTCAATGGTTTCCTTTCGATTTTCCTCGTCCTGAAGCGACTGGTAGGCTCCGGCCTCGTCAATTACGTCGATAGCCTTATCGGGAAGGAAGCGGTCGGTGATGTGGCGAGATGCAAGCTTTACAGCGCTTTCCAATGCGCCATCGGAATATCTCAAACCATAATGTTCTTCAAATCGAGAGCGCAGCCCCTTGAGAATAGCGATGCTGTCATCGACAGAAGGCTCGGGAACATCAACTTTCTGGAAACGTCGGGACAAGGCACGATCCTTGTCAAAAATTCCGCGGTATTCTTGATAGGTGGTAGATCCAATAATACGAATCTTGCCAGAGGTCAGAACAGGTTTTAGCAGGTTAGATGCGTCCATCACTCCACCAGATGCCGCGCCGGCGCCAATAATGGTGTGGATTTCATCGATAAATAGAATAGCTTTTGGCTCTGCAACAAGATCAGACAAAACACCTTTAAATCTTTTTTCAAAATCACCACGATATTTTGTACCCGCCAATAGAGCACCCAAATCTAACGAATAGACTGTACTTTCCTTGAGGAGATCGGGGACTTCTTCATCCACGATAAGCCGAGCTAGCCCTTCGGCTATAGCGGTCTTACCGACGCCCGATTCACCGACCAATAGAGGGTTGTTCTTTCTGCGACGGGCCAACACCTGAGACACTCGTTCCACTTCATTCAAGCGGCCGATCAGAGGGTCAATTTCATCGTTGCGGGCCAATTCGTTCAGGTTGGTCGCAAATTCGTCCAGAGGACGCTTGGCCGGAGCATCTGAAACTTCGCCATCGACCTCCCCCTCTTCCAGTGGAGAGACTTCTCCAGTCGCAGAGCTTCCGTGGCTGATAAAATTAACCACGTCAATACGATTAATATCCTGAGCTTTCAGAAAATAGACGGCCTGGCTATCCGCCTCACTATAGATAGCCACAAGGACATTGGCCCCTGTGCATTCTTCTCTTCCAGAAGACTGCACATGAAAAATAGCCCTCTGCAAAACACGCTGAAATCCGAGAGTAGGCTGCACTTCATGCTCCTCCTCTTCCTCGCCCATAACAGGTGTCGTGGTTTCAATATATTCAGCAAGGCTATCTCGCAGGGAAAACAGATCAGCGCCACAACCTCGTAACACGTCTGTGGCTGCCTGGTTATCTAATAGAGCCAATAAGAGATGCTCCACAGTCATGAACTCATGACCGCGATTGCGTGCGTCTTGAAACGCCATATTTAAAGATAATTCTAAGTCTCGACTAAGCACTAATTTCTACTCCTCTTCGTCGTCTGTTGCCGGCTCAATATCCGACAGCAAAGGATGTTCGTTTTCACGCGCATACAGGTTTACCAGATGCGACTTGGTTTCGGCAATGTCGCGGGGATAGATGCCCACCACAGCTTTCCCTTGTGTATGAATGGCCAGCATTATCTGTGTCGCCTTTTCGCGATTCATGGAGAAAAAACTCTCCAAAATTTCCACCACAAACTCCATGGGCGTGTAATCGTCGTTGAGGATTACCACCTTATAGAGGGGAGGTCTTTTTAGCTTGGGCTTTTCTTCCTCAAGCAGAAGACCACCTTCTGAGTGAGAATCGCTGTGGTCTGGGGTGTCCGACATAAAATTTGTTCCTCTTGGACTGATTCTACCCGAAGAATTCTGATCCATAACTCTATTTGAAACACTGGCAATGTAGAAACTGACCGCAGGGTCTCGACAATTCTTAACTACCGATATCGGGGCAAAATCTTGACATAAAAGACTTTCTCGTCCATTTTTTCATCAAGGCGGATTGTTTGGTCATGCAAATCCAGCCCCAAATAGAAAAATGGCCGACCGGATGGGGGGGTATCGTTTATGCCGACCGGAACAGTAAAGTGGTTTAATAATGCCAAGGGTTACGGTTTTATTCTTCCGACTGATAGCGAAACAGATGTCTTTGCGCATTACTCTGCTATCAATATGGATGGTTACCGTACGCTAAAGGCCGGGCAAACCGTGTCTTTTGAATTGGTAGACGGCGACAAAGGTCAGCACGCAGAAAACATTGCACCTGTCGACGATGGCAGCGCCGATTCTGCGGGCGCTACCGAAGAACATCTCGAAGAGACTGAAAGTTAACCAATAAAAAAGCACCTTTTCAGGTGCTTTTTGTCTGAGCTAACCTAGGCTATCAAGCGCTGAGTTCAGCGTCCCACTCGGCCGCATAGCTTTTGCTGCCAGCTCATCATCCGGCAAGTAATACCCCTTGATGTCTATCGCGCTTCCCTGAGAGGCATTAATTTCCTTCATTATTGCCTCTTCAGATTCGGCAAGCTGGTCTGCAAAGGGAGAGAATTGCGCTTGCAATTCCGCATCTTCATTTTGTGCTGCTAATGCCTGAGCCCAGAAAAGGCAAAGGTAAAAATGACTGCCTCTGTTGTCCAACTCACCTACCTTACGAAGCGGAGATTTTCCGGCCTCGAGTAGTTTTTCTGTAGCGGAATCAAGCGTATCAGCCAAAATTTTGGCTTTGGTATTGGAATCTTTAATCGCGATGTGTTCTAACGATACTGCAAGTGCCAAAAATTCCCCCAAGGAATCCCAACGCAAATGCCCTTCTTCCACAAATTGTTGAACATGTTTCGGCGCTGAACCACCTGCTCCTGTTTCAAACAGGCCGCCACCCGCCATCAGCGGGACGATGGAGAGCATTTTTGCGCTAGTGCCGAGCTCCATAATTGGGAATAGGTCTGTCAGATAATCTCTCAATACGTTACCAGTAACTGAAATTGTATCCAGACCACGAATAAGACGTTCCATTGTGTAGCGCATCGCCCGAACCGGCGACATGATAGAAATATCCAGCCCCTCAGTGTCGTGATCATTTAAATAACGATTTACCTTCTCGATAAGCTGGGCGTCGTGGGCACGCTCCGTATCCAACCAGAAAATTGCCGGCATACCAGATTGGCGTGCTCGAGTGACCGCAAGTTTTACCCAGTCTTTGATCGGCTCATCCTTGGTTTGGCACATCCTCCAAATATCACCCTCTTCCACTTCGTGCTGAAGCAGAACATTCCCATCCTCATCGACAACACGCATGGTTCCATCACTCACCATTTCAAAGGTCTTATCGTGGGAACCGTATTCTTCGGCTTTTTGCGCCATTAAGCCGACATTGGGCACTGTGCCCATGGTAGTTGGATCAAAAGCCCCGTGAGTTTTACAGAAGTTGATTACTTCCTGATATATCTCCGCATAGGTACTCTCTGGAATAACCGCCTTGGTGTCGTGAAGTTTTCCATCCGGGCCCCACATTTTTCCAGATTCGCGAATCATCGCTGGCATAGAGGCATCAACAATGACGTCACTGGGAATATGTAGGTTAGAAATACCCCGATCAGAATCCACCATGGCGATAGGTGGGCGATTTAGGTAGCAAGCGTTGATATCGCGCTTGATCTCATCTTGCTTAGATCCAGGCAGGCTTTCGATTTTATCGTAGACATTTCCCAATCCGTTGTTGGGATTCACGCCTAGCTCCTCGAATAACTCAGCGTATTTATCAAACAAATCTTTGTAAAAGACCTTAACTGCGTGACCAAAAACGATCGGGTGGGAAACCTTCATCATGGTTGCCTTTACGTGCAAGGACCAGAGCAATCCCGTCTCTTTGGCATCTTCTATATGTGTTTCCAGGAATTCACAGAGCGCTTTTTTGCTCATAAACATGCCGTCGATCACTTCACCTGCGAGAAGCGGCGTGGATTCCTTGAGAACCTTTAGGTCACCACTTTGTCCGTCGACAAACTCAATTCGAACACTGCCCGGCTTATCGACGACAGTGGATTTTTCATTTGAGAAGAAATCTCCTTTGCGGTCCATATGCGCAACGTGCGTTCTCGAAGCCATGCTCCACTGACCCATGCGGTGCGGGTGTTTCTTGGCATAATTCTTTACCGCGACAGGTGCTCGGCGATCCGAGTTGCCCTGCCGCAGTACAGGATTCACAGCGCTTCCCAACACTTTTCCATAACGATCACGGATCTGCTGCTCTTCATCTGTAGAAGGGTCTTCTGGAAAGTTTGGAATTTCAAATCCCTTGGACTGCAATTCTGCAACCACTGCTTTAAGTTGGGGCACTGATGCACTGATGTTCGGCAGCTTAATAATGTTTGCTTCCGATTCGAGCGATAGCTCACCTAGCTCCGCAAGCGCATCGGATGCCTTCTGTTCGTCTGTCAAATTTTCTGGGAAGTTTGCCAATACTCGTGCTGCAAGAGAAATATCACTGATTTCAACATCAATATCCGCTGCCCCAGCAAATGCTTGAATGATCGGCAACAAAGAATAGGTCGCCAATGCTGGCGCTTCATCGGTTTTGGTATAGATAATCTTTGACTTTGACACGGGTAAATTAATCCTCTGTATATTTCTCAGAAATCTGATTCTTCCGATTGTGGACAAGAAAGAATGGGCAATTTTTTTGGCTTCGCTGTATCTTTAAATCCTAGCAACGCCGGGTATTTTTGCGGAGTGGGATTCTACAGTAAAGAACCCTCTATTTGTAATCGCCAAGCCCCGCAAATAATGATTCTTAGCAGATTAACCCGGGAAGACAATGTCAGATCATATTCACCTTACTGTTGCCACCACCTGCCATAAAAACGGACGGCTTCTTATGGTAGAGGAAAGGGACAATGAGAAGCTTGTTATAAATCAACCCGCAGGACATGTAGAGGCTGGTGAGAGCCTCAAAGCTGCCGCCTTGAGAGAAACGCTTGAAGAAACCGGATATCAGGTAGAACTTCAAGCCCTGCTCGGAATTTCCGTTCTAACCTCAACCAATGGCACCACCTACTACCGGATTAGCTTCCTCGCAGACTGCCCGGATCAGCTTGCCAACACTCAGCTTGACGAGGATATCGAAAGGGCCGTCTGGATGACTCCTGAAGAGATTCTCGCCAGCAAGAATCATCGCAGTGACCTTGTTGCCAAGGATGTACAACGCTTTCTCTCTGGCGAGACATATCCCTTAGAAATGCTGCACGAAAACCCCTAGAATAGCGCTCCCCTAAATCAATCCCGCAGCCGGCTTTTTGCTGCTGGACAACATAGAGCCATTACCAAGCTAAAAGCATGTCTGCCTCCACGCAACCTTCTACCACTGGATCAAAAGTTATTGTCGGAATGTCTGGCGGTGTCGACTCCTCTGTTTCCGCACGCCTACTGATTGATCAAGGCTACCAGGTCGAAGGGTTGTTCATGAAAAATTGGGACGAAGATGACGGTACAGAATACTGTACCGCCATTCAGGACCTTGAAGACGCTTCACGTGTTTGTGAAAAGCTGGGGATAGATCTGCAGACTGCCAATTTTGCTGCCGAATATTGGGACAATGTATTCGAATATTTCCTCGAGGAGTATCGTGCTCTGCGTACTCCGAACCCAGACGTTCTCTGCAACAGTGAAATCAAATTCAAGGTGTTTCTGCAGTACGCTGAAACACTGGGGGCAGACTATATCGCCACAGGGCACTACGCTCGAGTACGTAATTCTCCGAACAACCTGACAGAGCTTCATAAAGGCCTGGATACCAACAAAGACCAAAGTTATTTCCTCCACGCGGTTAGCCAAAAAGCCTTCAACAAAACGCTATTCCCTTTGGGAGACTTGCAGAAAACAGAGGTGCGGGCAATTGCGCGCGAAAATCAATTTGAAAATAGTGGTAAAAAGGACAGCACCGGAATTTGCTTCATTGGCGAGCGGCGTTTTCGCGATTTCCTAAAAACCTATATCCCTGCACAGCCCGGAGAGATAGAAACTATTGATGGACAAATTGTCGGCCAGCACGAAGGATTGATGTACTACACCTACGGACAAAGGCAAGGATTAGGTGTCGGGGGAGTAGCAAATCACGCAGATGAACCATGGTATGTGGCCGGGAAAGATGTAGATCGAAATGTACTGCAAATTGCGCAAGGCGAGCACCCTAGCCTATTTAAATCCAATTTGAGTTGCAGTGACCTCTATTTTATTGGCGGCCAACCGCCTGCAGAGGACGACGTTTTAGCTTGCAAGACCCGATATCGGCAAGAAGATCAGCCTTGTAAGCTTTCTAGGGCTGCTGACGGAAGCTGGATGATCAACTTCGAACAACCTCAACGAGCCATCACTCCAGGACAGTACGCTGTGCTGTATAGCGGAAGTCACTGCTTAGGTGGGGGCGTCATCGGAGGCGTGGGCGAATAGTGTTTGGTAGCCCCTACTCTCCTGAAAGATTGCTCGCTTTAGCCGGTATAGCCGGTTGCGCCCACTTGATCGACGAATTGGCCACCAGTGGTCAAGCCGACGAAGAAGAGATCGCTTTCTTTGTATCCGCATTCTTGGATAGTTCACCAGAGAGCGGTGAGCGAACTTTGCAGCCAAATCCCTCCTACAATCGGGCAATTCGACTTTTAACAAATTTCCCACAGGGGAACGATGAGAAGCAACAGCGCATTTTGATATACAGCATGCAAAGTATTCAGTTGATGCAGCATTTTATGAAGCGCAGAGATCTCCTTGATCAATTGACGGAGGAATTACCGCAAATTGCTCTAGAAGAACCATTAGAAAATCAGCTTTTATCCATGGGTTCTTTGTACGAAAAAACTGTGAGCACCTTGCCCTTCCGTATCCAGATTCAAGGTAGCCAAGGCTATTTGCGCCAACCATTGGTCGCACAAAAAATACGTGGTCTACTTTTTTGCGCGATTCGCTTTGCGCTGCTTTGGCAGCAAAATGGCGGCTCAAAATTTGACTTTCTATTGCGCAAGGCAAATATTCGACAACTGGCTCTTGAAGCGCTGCGAATTTAACTTAAACCAAAACTTGAGATTGTTAATGCAACTAAATGAAATTACAGCTATTTCTCCTATAGACGGTAGATACTCAACCAAAACCGCACCACTTAGAGAAATTTTCAGTGAATACGGCCTAATTAAAGCGAGGGTCGAAGTAGAAATTCGCTGGCTTCAATCTATTGCTGCCAATCCCGGCGTATCTGATCTAGCGGAATTCGGATCCTCTGCGACAGAGAAATTGAACTCGCTGATCGACGACTTTAATCTCGAAAGTGCCGAACGTGTGAAAGAAATTGAGCGCACAACGAACCACGATGTAAAAGCCGTGGAATACTTTATTCGTGAACAAATCATAGAGGTGGATGAGCTGAGCAAGGCGAGTGAGTTTATCCATTTTGCTTGCACATCTGAGGACATAAACAACCTGTCCTACGGCCTTATGGTTTCCCGCGGACGATCTGCGCTATCAGAAGTTATTAATCGTATTGAACAGAGCCTGACGGGACTTGCCCATGAGCAAGCCGAAACGCCGATGCTGTCACGAACCCACGGCCAAACAGCCTCACCTACCACTCTGGGCAAAGAAATCGCTAATGTTGTCTACCGATTGAGGCGCCAGCTAGAACAGCTAGCGAATATTGAAGTACTAGGGAAAATCAACGGCGCGGTAGGCAATTACAATGCTCACCTATCCGCTTACCCAGAAACTGACTGGTCAGCGCATGCCAAGAGTTTTGTTGAGTCGCTGGGGCTTAACTGGCTCCCCTATAGCACCCAGATAGAACCTCACGACGGCATAGCTGAACTTTGCCAAAATCTCAGCCGCATTAATACGATATTGATCGATTTAGACCGCGATATCTGGGGCTATATTTCGATCGGCTACTTTAAGCAGAAAGTAATTGCCGGTGAGGTGGGCTCCTCTACCATGCCACACAAAGTAAATCCTATTGATTTCGAAAACTCTGAAGGAAACCTCGGCCTGGCCAACGCAATTCTGGGACACCTTGCTGACAAGCTTCCCATTTCGCGCTGGCAGCGTGACCTAACCGACTCTACGGTACTGCGTAATCAAGGAGCCGCTTTTGGGTATTGTTTGATTGGCTGGGAATCTCTTATCAAGGGATTGTCTAAGCTAGAGGTAAATGAAGAACGATTGGCTGAAGACCTAGACAACAACTGGGAAGTTCTCGCAGAACCGATTCAAACCGTAATGCGTCGATATCAAATTGACGGCGCGTACGAAAAACTTAAAGAGTTAAGCCGTGGACAGCGTCTAGACGCCGAACAAATCAAAACATTCGTTGAGACACTGGACATTCCCGAAGAAGCTAAGAAACTCCTAATTGATCTAACTCCGGGAAATTACACAGGCAACGCAGCTCAACAAGCGAAAGATATCTAAACCTCTACGTCTCTAACCCTCGCCGGAAGGAAATAGGCCTAGCTTAATCAGGTGCGGCGGCACCGCTGCCGGGCCAGCGAGGGTCCACTCCGGCTTTTAGATAACCCTCTTGCAGCGAGATCGTTTCGGCCTTCCCCCATACTCTGGGATTTTCATCGAAAGTATGCCCCATGGCTTCCATTGCAGCTCGTGTGTCTGCAGATATGCCTGACTCCCAGCGAATGCTATCAGGCAACCACTGATGGTGAATACGCGGCACTGAGACAGCCTGAGCGGGGTTCATATTGAACTCCAACATATTGAGCAAGACTTGCGCAACGATAGTAATAATGGCGCTTCCACCCGGGCTTCCTGTTGCGATTATGGGTTCACCATCCTTAAATACGATTGTCGGAGACATACTGGAAAGTGGTCTTTTTCCCGGTTCGATTGCATTTGCTTCACTACCAACCAACCCATAGGCATTCGACGAACCCGGCAAGGCAGAAAAGTCATCCATCTCATTGTTTAAAAGAAAACCCGCCCCCTGAACCGCTATGCCATTGCCGTAGGAAAAATTCAGGGTATAGGTGTTGCTGACGACGTTCCCCTCCCCATCCCAAACACTGAAGTGGGTTGTCTCGTTGCTTTCAACTGGTAACAGCTTCGCAGCAGAAATCTCCGAGGAAGGAACTGCACGTTCCGCTTGAACCAGCTGGCTGCGTTCACGAAGGTAAGAATCGCTAGTCAATTGCTCAACTGGAACTTCAACAAAATCTGGGTCACCCAAATAGTAGCTGCGGTCTGCGTATGCATATTTCATGGATTCAACCAGGCGGTGCAGGTATCCGGCACTATTGTGCTCAAATTCATCGATATTTAGCAGCTCAAGCATTTCGAGAATCTGTATAAGGTGCAACCCTCCCGAAGACGGGGGCGGCATTGAAAAAATCTGGTACTCCCGAAAGTTTCCTTGCAATGGCTCGCGCATCACGGTTTTATAGTCCTGCAAATCTTCGAGAGAAATAAGGCCATCATGACGATCACTCTCAGCGACAATTTGTTGAGCAACTGCTCCTGAGTAAAAGCCATCCTTGCCATAGTCTGAGATCAGACTAAGGGTAGTAGCCAAATCTTCTTGTATCCATAGCTCGCCCACAGCAGGAGTCTGCTGATCTTCGTCCAAAAAGTAGTGTCTTGAACTCGCATAGTTTTGAAAACGCCTACTGGCTTGATTCAGAGACCACGCGAGAGAGTCACTCACCACAATACCCTCACGAGCCATTCTTACTGCCGGTTCCAACACTTGTTCGCGCGTAAGACGGCCATACATTTCGTGGGCATCTAGTAGCCCAGCAACAGTACCTGGCACACCGGAGGACAATGCAGTTGAACGAGAAAGTCGATTATCTACCTCGCCATTGGCATTAAGGAACATTTCAGAAAAAGCGGCCTGGGATGCGACCTCTCGATAATCCAGAGCAAGTGTTTCATCCTCAGCGCTCATATGAATTAGCATAAAGCCACCGCCACCCAGGTTTCCGGCCTGAGGAAAACTTACGGCCATAGCAAATCCTGTCGCCACCGCAGCATCAACCGCGTTTCCACCCGCCGCTAATATTTCTGCACCGACATCGGCAGCTAATTGATCCTGTGTAACAACCATCCCATCTTCTTCGAGGACAGAAAAAGGATGAAAGGTCGCGCTTCGTTCAATAATTGGTTGCGCCTCGACAAAACCTGACGCAGACAAGAAAAGGGGAAGTACAAAATTGAGTTTAGGGCTTAGGTATCGCAGCTTCATTTATTCCAGTTCTACTGCCCCGATTCGAAGTGCTTCGGCTACAGCGTGAGATCTATTATTCACTTCTAGCTTACGGTATATATTTCGCAAATGAAATTTAACCGTTCTCTCAGAGATATTGAGAATTTGAGCGACGTCCCAGTTTGACTTTCCAACGGTTGCCCATTGCAAAACTTCCTGCTCTCGAGCAGACAATTCTGGTGCCTTTGAGAAACCCTGACGAATGAGAATTTCGTTTAAATGGGGCAAGAGAATCTCTAATAATCGACTTTGGTAATCTGTTAAAGGCCTACTTCCCGTAGTCACGGCAGTTACTGCTAAAACGCGATTATGGTATTGGGAATGTTTACTAAAGATATAGCCGTGCTCTAAGCCTGATTGCTTCGCGTGATGACGAAATTTACTGCAACGAAAAGCATCAGCATCTATCTTGATAGCCAACTTGGCGGCTTCTCTCCAAGATATTGGCCTCTGTGTTTCTAGGGTCGCTTGTACCATAGGGTCTTGTTCGGCTAACT
>JABJGI010000081.1 GCA_018662305.1 Porticoccaceae bacterium
GGCATATAACTGCATAACAACAAGATAGAAGTAAACAAACCAGCTTAAGCTGGATGGGTGGAGGAAAATGATGTCCCAGTATCTGTGTTCTCGTTTTACTTGGGGGAGAGCAGCTGTATTAGGAGCTCTCTGTTTTTCTACTAGTGCCATGGCGCAGCCATTGGCGTTGGAAGAAATAATTGTCACCGCGCAAAAGCGCACTCAAAGTCTTCAAGACGTGCCGGTATCCGTCAACGCGATCACTGGAACCAAACTCTCTGAAGCTGGGCTCAATAAAATTGAAGACCTTCAAGCTTACGTTCCCAACTTAACCATGTCCGAGACGGGTATCGGTACCAATATATACATGCGTGGAATTGGCTCTGGTATTAACCAAGGTTTTGAACAATCCGTTGGTTTGTACGTTGACGGTGTTTATTACGGGCGATCGCAATTGTCCAGAGCGCCCTTCCTTGATCTTGAGAGAGTAGAGGTGTTGCGCGGACCGCAGAATATTTTGTACGGCAAAAATAGTGTTGCCGGAGCGATGAGTCTAATTACCGCAAATCCTACTCAGGATTTTGCAGGCAGCGTTTCAGTGCTATTTGAGCCTGAATACGGTGAGCAGCTGGCAGAAGTTATTCTGTCTGGCCCTATCGCGGAAAACCTGACCGGGCGATTAGCGCACCGCTCTAGAACTTTAGATGGCTATGTTGAAAACCTGGATGCCTCTTCTGAACCAGAGAGAGAAGAAAGTTCAACTCGTCTAACGCTGCAATGGGACGCCAGTGATAATTTAGAAGCAACTTTAAAATATGCTCATAGCACTTTTGATGTGACTGGTCGTCAAATCGAAATTGCTGGGGATCAAGCGTCGCTTAACCCGGGGCTTGGCGGAGCGAACTGGAGTCAGTTTCTCCTATCCTTAAATGCAGGAGCACCCCTTACAGGTGCTGATCTGACCTCAACCTCAGTTCTCAATACTGGGCTGGACTTTAATCGATCCAGTAATGGCGATTACAGCAATAATGAGGCAGACAACTTTTCTTTAAATTTCGACTATCAATGGGGCGACTACACTCTGACCTCGACAACGGGTGCGCTCAGCTATGAGTACGGCGAACTCTGTGATTGTGATTTCACCAGCGCGGATGTGTTCTTTGTTCAGTCAAATGAGGAGTTCGAGCAATTTAGTCAGGAGTTTCGTATTACCTCCCCCGGCGGAGAAATGATCGATTGGATTGCTGGCGTGTATCTCCATGAGAGTGAATTGGATTTTGACGACCGATTCTTTACGACAAGTGGCAGTGCCATTGGCAATACCTTAGATACATTGCTTCCATTGGCCTTTAGTACTGATGGCGGTGTCACCACAGCCTATCCTACGGGTGCCGCTCAACAGTTATTAGATATTGCTGTGCCAAGAACCTTTACTCAGGATACCTCCCTATCTTCAGCTTTTATTCAGGCAACCTGGAATGCAACCGAGACTACCAGGCTGACCTTGGGGGGCAGATATTCCACCGAGGAGAAGGATGGCACACGGACTTTGACAGTGGTTGATGGCAATGGCAGTGAAATTCCATACAACGATCTGCTCGTTCCCGGTACTGATATGGGGATTGATTATTTGCTCGGCAGAATCCTGCAAGTGGCGCGCCATGACCTGTCCGGTACTAGGGAGGAATCCAAGTTTGCCCCTTCAATTACCATTCAGCATGATTTGAACGATGACATGATGACCTATGTGAATTGGTCCAGAGGGTTTAAATCGGGTGGATACGACACTCGATCTAATGTCCCACCCATTGAGACTGTTGTCACTAATCCATTTTCTTCGGCATTGAGTTTCAGCATTCCTGCTGGTTCTTTCGAATACGAGCCTGAAGAAAATACCACTGTCGAGCTGGGTCTCAAAAGTCGATTGTTAGAGGGTGCCCTAGAGCTAAATCTAGCGGCATTTAATACTGAGTTTGAAGACCTTCAGGTCAGTATCTACGACGGTGTGCTCGGGTTTAATGTCGGAAATGCGGCAAAGGCTACATCACAGGGTGTCGAGATTGACGGTCGCTATGCGGTAACTAATGAATTCACCTTAAGTGGGTCCGTCGCTTGGTTAGACTTTGAATTCGAAGACTACCTAAATGGGCAATGTACGCAGTTGGAGAGAATTGTGACAAGCGTTGCAACCTGTGACTACGAAGGTAAAACCAATCAGTATGTAGCTGACCTCTCTGGAGCCTTATCAGCTGATTTAGCGGTTCCGATGGAAAACGGATGGGAGTTCAGAACGACTCTCGATCTGGTGTTTAGTACCGACTACAACCCTTCGCAAAATCTGGATCCGAATATCCAGCAAGACGGCTTTACCAAGATCAATATGAGGGTTGCTATCGAAGACGCTTCCGCTGGTTGGGAAGTCGCTTTGATTGCTAAGAACCTAAGTGATGAGACTATTGTTACTTATGCTAACGACACACCCTTAGCGGCAAACCTTACACAGAGCATTGGTTATTATTCCTTTGTTGAATCCCCGCGCACTGTTGCGCTTCAAGGCACATACCGTTTCTAGTTTGGGCGAGAGGAGAACAACAATGAAAAAGATCAATTCAATAAAGACAACAGTTTGGTATTCATTCATCCCCGCCACTGCAATTCTGCTAGCGTCCTGTGGGGGTGGGAATTCTTCTAGCTTGGTGATCAATAGCGTGGTCCCAGGAGCTGATGATCCTGACGCATCTCGGATTAACTTCGACGCTGGGGCAGGGGACATTCCCCTTCCTAGTGATCTGCTTTTCTCTGGTACGTCGGACGGTACTCTGGAACTACCGGACGAAGTCGCTGGGAGATCAGCTGGATCCATAGATTATGGAAACCCAGGTGTGGCCCTAGGCGGAAACGACGGCTGGTCAACCATAGTGCCTATACAGATCGGTTTAACCATGGCAGAAAATGCAACGATTGATGCTACCACTGTCGGTGCTTCAACTGTCGTCATGATAGAAACAGTGACCCCTCCATTAGATGGAACTGGGGCCGGCTGTATCCCTGTGGAGCCCTTTGTGAGCCTTTCTCCGGGACAACCCTGTGGCGTGGTTGCTCCATTGACCTACGGTGTGGATTTTGTAGCGGTCGCGGGTGAAGACAGCATTACTGTTGCACCTCTGCAACCCTTAAAGCCAAAAACCACTTATGTGCTGGGTATTCTCGACGGAGTTCTCGACTCTCGAGGTGAATCGATTCTTGGATCAACTCAATATGAGCAAGTGACGCGCGGTGACATCGATATTGATTTTGCGTCGCTCGACTCGCTTCAAGATGCCGTGAACCTCTATGAAGTTATGATTGATTTCGGTACCGGTGGCAATGGGTCGGCGCCTGCGGACGCTCTGTATTCATCCGCTTGGACTACAACCTCTGTTGGAGATGCGGTCGCCACGGCAACAACTTTGCTTGCTGCAGCGCCGCCGACCATAACCGGTGTCTCTAGTGCTGGGGTAAATGTTGAGGAACTCTTTGTTGCCTTAGGGTTTCTAGATGCTGCAGCACTGGGCACAACAGCTTCCCAGTTTGCCGACCTTTATTCTGGAGCTCTGACGCTTCCATACTATTCAGGGCATCCAGACGATGGTTCTGATCCCATTACCGATAATTGGAGGGCAATGTGTGACAACCCATTGGTAATTGCCGGTGCGGCTGCTCTTGGGGCACTGCCGGCAGCCAATGAACCCAACAACACTATCTGCCAAACAATCAATCCTGCATTGGGTGATTATGGTCTGGATACGGAAAGACACCTCACCAAGTACAACCCGATTCCTCTAACTCGCACCACGGTAGATCTAGAGGTGCAAATTACTGTGCCAAACGCAGTAGCGGGTCCTTGGCCAGTTGTGATGATGCAGCACGGGATTACCGCTGACAAAGAGGGGTTGTTGGCTATTTCGGGAGCATTAGCTGCGGCGGGATTTGCGACCTTTGCTATCGATCATCCTCTGCACGGTAGCCGCGGCCTTGTCAGCGAAGCTCTCGGTGGAGCGGAAGCGAATGCAGGCACAGATGCAACGGACTATATGAATTTGTCCTATTTGTTGGTGACTCGAGACAATGAGCAGCAGAGTATTGCGGATATGTTGGGTCTTCGCATGGCAATTGGAACTGGTATTGCGGGAGACTTAACTTCAGCGGATTTTGACACCTCCAACGTTCACTTCTTGGGAATGTCCCTTGGCGGGATCAGTGGTACAGGTTTTACAACTCTCGCGAATTCGCTAGGGCTTGGTCTGGACATACAAAGTTCAGCCCTTTCGGTACCAGGGGGTGGATTAGCCGCTCTGCTGATTGAATCTCCGTCATTTTCTTCTCTGATTCAGGGGTCGATTCTTGCTGGGGCTGGGTTGGATTTGTCTTCTGACTTCATTGCCTTTATAGGCGCTAATACTCCCTGCGCTGGAGATATCGCCTGTAACTTTAACGATTTTGCCGCAACTTTGGATGCTACTTCTCTGGGAATTATCTCCGGTGCTGTGGGTGCCTTTGGATTTGCAGCTCAAACTATTACTGACGCGGCAGATCCCATTAACTTCGCTGCAAGTTTGGCAGCGCTTGGCACACCAATCTATATGAACGAGGTTGTTGGTGATGGAATCAATAATCTACCAGACCAAACCATTCCAAATCAGACGGTCATCCCAGGCTTTACTTTCGGCGGTACGGAGCCTCTCGCGGCATTCTTGGGTCTTAGCGGTGTGGATGTTGATAACGCACCACAGGCTAGTGGTATCGTTCGCTTCACAGATGGTTCACACGGCTCTTTGCTGTCCCCGGCAGCTAGTTTGGGTGTAACTACTGAAATGCAAACTCAGGTTGCAACATTTTTTGCGGCTGGAGTTATCAGCATTACCGATGCGACTGATGTTCTCGATTTACCCTAGTTACCCCTAGAGAAGTCGCGTAAAAAACCGAATCAAAGGATTCGGTTTTTTATTTTCAGGTGCGGGATAATCAACCGATCCCTATAATCTGACAATCACCTTCAAACGCTTCCTCCAATGTCTAGATCAAAGTCCAGTGGCCGCTGGCTGCAAGAGCATTTTTCTGACCCCTATGTAAAAAAGTCTGTGGAAGAGGGCTATCGCTCGCGCGCCAGTTACAAGCTATTAGAAATTGACGAAAAATATAGGTTACTAAAGCCCGCATCCAGAGTTCTTGATCTAGGGGCAGCACCAGGTGGTTGGACACAAGTTGCGGCACAGAAGGTGGGTTCCAAAGGCTTTATTCTGGCAACGGACATACTGGAGATGGACGGCTTGGCCGAAGTTACCTTTATTCAAGGAGACTTCTCTGAAGAAGAAGTATTTGACAAACTTCTGGACGAAATTTCAGATCAGCCGCTAGACCTTGTAATGTCTGATATGGCCCCCAACTTAAGTGGAATGAGGGACATAGATCAGCCGCGGTCTATGTACCTAATAGAGTTGGCCCTGGACATCGCGATGAAAACTTTGAAACCTGGAGGAAACTTCCTTACCAAAGTGTTTCATGGTGAAGGCTTTGACGAATTGGTGAAGCAAAGTCGCGGTGTGTTTGATAAGGTCAATACAGTAAAACCAGACGCTTCTCGTTCCCGTTCGCGAGAGACCTATTTATTAGGAAGAGGCTTTCGTGGCTAGTAACAGGAAACAACGGGTCCTGTGGATTAATAAACAATGAATAACGATATGGCAAAAAATCTGATCCTCTGGCTGGTAATCGCGGCCGTACTTATGGCTGTTTTCCAGAATCTTAGCGAGGCGCCGGGTCGCACTGAACTGACCTACACCGAGCTGGTGGAGCAGGTGCAGGCCGGTAATGTTTCCTCGGTGGTTTTTGAGAGCGGAATTATCTACGGAGAAACAGATAGCGGGAGTCAGTTCCAGACGGTTCGCCCCGACGTTCCAGACGATGGTTTGATGGATGATTTGTTAAACCATGGCGTTGAAGTACAGGGTCGGCAGCCTGAACAACCCGGGCTACTAATGCAGCTTCTTATTGCGTCCTTCCCCATTCTGCTGATTATCGCCGTCTTTATGTTTTTTATGCGTCAGATGCAAGGCGGTGGTGGCGGTGGCGGTGGACCGATGGCCTTTGGTAAAAGCAAGGCGAGACTTCTCAACGAAAACCAAATTAAGACTACCTTTGCGGATGTCGCCGGCGTCGACGAAGCCAAAGAAGACGTCGAAGAACTGGTGAACTATCTAAAGGATCCCGCTCGCTTTCAGCGACTTGGCGGCAAAATTCCTCGAGGAGTTTTGATGGTGGGTCCTCCGGGCACCGGTAAAACCTTGCTTGCGAAAGCCATTGCGGGTGAAGCCAAGGTGCCTTTCTTTGCAATCTCCGGATCAGACTTTGTTGAGATGTTTGTTGGCGTTGGTGCTAGTCGTGTGCGTGATATGTTCGCGGAAGCCAAAAAAAATGCGCCCTGTATTGTTTTTATTGACGAGATCGACGCCGTAGGTCGCCATCGTGGCGGTGGATACGGTGGTGGCAATGACGAGCGTGAACAGACTCTTAATCAGATGCTTGTCGAAATGGATGGTTTTGAAGGCAATGAAGGTGTGATCGTTATTGCAGCAACAAACCGACCTGATGTGCTTGATAGGGCCTTGTTGCGCCCCGGACGATTTGACCGTCAGGTCTATGTTGGTCTTCCGGATATAAGGGGCCGAGAACAGATACTGGAAGTACACCTGCGCAAAATTCCCTGCGATGAGTCAGTTGAATCTAGCGTTGTTGCGCGCGGTACCCCAGGTTTTTCTGGTGCCGATCTGGCTAATCTGGCTAATGAAGCGGCTTTAAACGCTGCGCGAGCCAATAGGCGTACCGTTGCAATGGAAGACTTTGAGAGAGCTCGGGACAAACTCATGATGGGCGCAGAGCGTCGTAGCATGGTGATGTCAGAAGAAGAAAAGGCCAACACCGCCTACCACGAAGCCGGCCACGCTATTGTTGGATGGTCAATGCCTGAGCATGACCCAATTCATAAGGTCAGCATTATTCCCCGAGGCAGAGCTTTAGGAGTAACTCAATTTTTGCCAGAGGAAGATAAATATAGCCTTACTCGAAGAGGCATTATTAGCCAGCTTTGCTCTCTTTTCGGTGGGCGAATCGCAGAAGAGCTTATTAACGGTGAAGAGGGTGTTACCACTGGCGCGCAAAACGATATTGAACGTGCGACTCAATTAGCTCGTAATATGGTCACGAAATGGGGTCTGTCGGAAAAGATGGGGCCGCTTCACTATGGTGATGAAGACTCTCAAAATGGAATGCCTGGAGCAAAGAACTATTCGGCAAAATCTTCCAATGAGATTGACGAGGAAGTGCGTAGTATCGTTGATGCGAGCTACCTTGAGGCTAAGAAAATTCTGGAAGAAAATATCGACATTCTGCACGCTATGAAAGATGCGCTGATGGAATATGAAACCATCGATAGTGATCAGGTTGATGATTTGATGAACCGCCGTGAGGTCCGACCACCGAGAGATTGGGGGAATAGTTCTGGGCCGATGTCGGAAGACGACTTACCAGAGGCGGAGTCAAGAGACGACTCTTCCCCCATTGGCGGCCCAGCGGAAGAAAACTAATTTTTGCGAGCTAGGCTGAATGCCCCGCAGCAGTACGGGGCATTTTTTGTTTCCATTTCAGACTCTCTATTGTTCCGGCGCCTATGAGCTTATTTGACCAAAAAGAAAGCCATCGTCCTATGGTGATGGGTATTCTCAATATCACTCCAGATTCTTTTTCGGATGGGGGAGAGTTTTACAGGCAAAGCTCGTCCCAGCTCGACTCAGTTCTAAATAAAGCTGAACAGATGCTTAAGTCTGGGGCGGATATATTGGATGTTGGTGGTGAATCGACTCGCCCGGGTGCGGTTAGACCATCGGTTCAAGAGGAGCTGGATCGAGTAGTACCTGCTGTCGAAGCGCTTTCTCAGAATTTTCAGTGCTCTATTTCGGTTGATACGAGTCGTGCGGAAGTGATGCGTCAGGTTTTGGATTCGGGCGCTGCAATGATAAATGATGTGCGTGCACTTACAGAGCCCGGAACCCTAGAGTTAGTCGCCGAGAGAGATGCAGCTGTTTGCTTAATGCATATGCAAGGAAAGCCACTCACTATGCAAGAGAATCCGGCCTATAGAGATGTAGTTTTCGAGGTCGGTACTTTTCTTAGTGCACGCTTAGAAGCATGTATTAGTGCTGGAGTTTCCCGAGAAAACATATGCCTTGACCCTGGTTTTGGATTTGGAAAAAGCTTCGAGCACAATATGGAGCTTCTGGCGGGCCTGCCGCAGCTATCTGAGCTCGGTTTACCGATTCTAGTCGGTGTTTCCCGAAAAGGAATGATCGGCGAGATTACAAAAAAACCTATAGAATCGCGCTTGGCTGGGAGCCTTGCTATGGCTCAAGAGGCTCTGTATTTAGGTGCGAACATTCTTAGAGTCCATGATGTTACCGAGACCTGCGATATGATTCGCATATGGACAGCAGTAAAAAATAAAACGGCAGAATATAAATCAGAATGACAAAAAAATACTTTGGAACTGATGGCATCAGAGGCGAGGTGGGGCAGCATCCAATAACCGCTGATTTTATGATGCATTTGGGCTGGGCAGCTGGCCAGGTTTTGTTGCAATCCAGCGATACCAAACGCGTGCTGATCGGCAAAGATACCCGCGTCTCGGGTTATATGTTTGAGTCAGCACTCCAGGCTGGCCTCATCGCCGCTGGTGCGGAGGTGGGGCTCATGGGCCCGATGCCGACTCCCGCCGTTGCCTATCTCACTCGGACCTTCAATGCCGCGGCGGGTATTGTGATCAGTGCATCTCATAACGCCTATCAGGATAACGGAATCAAATTTTTCTGCGGTGATGGTTATAAATTACTAGATGAAATTGAGCTGGAGATTGAGAAGCACATAGATCAGCCATTGGAGACCTTCAGCTCAGACAAGCTTGGCAAAGCGTTTCGAATTGCCGATGCAGCTGGTAGATATATTGAGTATTGCAAGAGTACCGTGCCACGAGGGCTGAATCTGGCGGGGATGCGTGTCATTGTTGATTGTGCCAATGGCGCTACCTACCACATTGCTCCAAAGGTTTTTCGAGAGCTGGGTGCCGATGTGATCGAACTCGGTACTGAGCCTGACGGCTTCAATATCAATAAAGATCGCGGTTCTACCTCTCCACAAAGGCTGCAGGAAACGGTATTTGAAGAAGGCGCGGATCTTGGTATCGCTTTTGATGGCGATGGAGATCGCTTAATCATGGTGGATAGGCATGGGCAACTAGTCGACGGAGACCAACTGCTTTATTTGATTGCCAAATTCCGCAAGGAGACGGATGGCTGCGAGGGGGTTGTCGGCACACTTATGACTAATCTGGCGGTTGAAAAGCAGCTCGATTGTTTAGATATTTCCTTCGAGCGCGCTAATGTTGGCGATCGCTATGTGATGGAAAGAATGCGCGAGAAAGGATATTTTCTAGGCGGAGAATCTTCCGGGCATATCATATGCTCTGATCGAACGACCACAGGCGATGGAGTCGTCTCTGCGCTTCAAGTCTTGGCAGCATGTCAGTACTTCGGACTTCCACTTGATGAAGCGATCGCTGAAGTAGTTATGTACCCCCAAGTGTTGCTCAACGTGCAGACGCAAAATAAAGTGAATTTACAGTCTCATGCCGAGGTAGAAAAAGCGGTTTTGTCGGCTCAGGATCGACTGTCAGATCGAGGCCGTATCTTACTCCGACCCTCTGGTACCGAGCCGCTAATTCGGGTGATGGTTGAAGGGGAGGATTCCGAATTGGTTAAAGATCTAGCGAAGGAAGTAGCGCAAGTTGTAGAGCAGGTAGCCGCCGCATAGATAAGGCCCTTATTTTGCTTGAGGCGGCAGTCCATCTCCGTTAACATTCACGCCCATTTTTTGAGGTGCTGAGCTTGGTTTCTTCTGTTTTTGTTGTCGGCAACTGGAAGATGAATGGTTCCATCTCCAGAGCGGAAGAATTTTGCCAAGGGTTGAGACGGTTCGAGCTCGATTTGGCAGAGCAAGTGGAGATAGCACTCTGTGTTCCAGACACTCTTTTGGCGGCTTTTTCCGCTTCAGAAGATGTGCGAGTAGGAGCCCAGAATATATCCGAATATGACTCCGGTGCTTACACAGGTGAGATTTCGGCGGATCTGCTAATGGAGCAGGGTTGCGATCTTGTTATTGTCGGGCATTCGGAACGTCGGCAGCTATTTGCAGAGTCCTCTGAGCAGGTGGCAAATAAAGCTGCTCAGGCCCTGCGACATGGACTTACACCCATTGTCTGTGTTGGTGAAACAGAGCAGCAAAGAGAACAGGGCAGGACATTTGAGGTTGTAGGCGAGCAAATTCAAGCCGTACAACGAGAGTTAAAGGCTGGTGATATAGAGAAAATTTGGCTGGCCTACGAGCCAGTCTGGGCGATCGGCACAGGTAAGACGGCACAGCCAGAGCAGGCTCAGGAAGTGCACTCTTGGATACGAGCTCAGCTTGGTAAAGCGGGAGTAAAAATCCCTCTCCTATACGGAGGCAGTGTTAAGGCTGCAAATGCTGATCAATTGTTTCAGCAGAAAGATATAAATGGAGGGCTGATAGGTGGAGCCTCTCTTGATTTAAACGAGTTTCAGAGCATCTGCAAAATTGCGTCTGCTCTCACAAAACCAAAAGGTTAATACAGAATGGCAACGATTTTAGTTTATGTGCATTTTCTAATCGCAGCAGCGATGATTGTGCTGATCCTTCTCCAGCAGGGTAAAGGCGCGGAAATGGGTGCCTCATTTGGCGGCGGCGGTTCAAATACGATGTTTGGCGCAGCTGGCGGTATGTCTTTTTTCACCAAAGCGACTGCAGTCCTCGCAACCTTATTCTTTATCACCAGTTTTGCGTTGGCGCTCAACGCGCGCAATTTGGCAGCCGTTGGTTTTGAAGATGATCTGGATTTCTTTAGCCCAGTTGAAACAAACGAGGCCGCGCCGCTAGAGGAAGTTCCTTCTCTGGATAGCTTTGAGTTCTCCGATGTGCCGGCAACTCCCTCCGAAGAAGCGCCTGAAAATACAGACTTTTAGATTTAGAACTGCAATGAATAATGCCCAAGTGGTGGAATTGGTAGACACGCTATCTTGAGGGGGTAGTGACGTAAGTCGTGCCGGTTCAAGTCCGGCCTTGGGCACCAAGTATTGAAAGAACCTACCACTGTGTAGGTTTTTTTGTACCCGCAGAATCTGTTGAACCCTTATCGCATAAGCTTTTCACGGCTGATTCAGTTATAGCGTTGAAAATGACAATACACACAAACATCCAAATTTTTCTTAAAAAAAATAAATGAGCTGAAATAGCGCTAAATAGTGAAATTCTAGGGTATATATCCTTTTATATCATATAGATAGAAGGATTTCTTGTCTGGTTGGACGAGATGTTCGCACTTTTGGTGCAATAAAACATCGCACCAAAAGTGCACATTCCCAATCATTAGTGTTAATGTCCCCTTTTGTGGCGCAAAGCCGCATAAAAAAGGTGGTCTGCACCCGCATTTTATAACTTGTGGGGCAAGACTAGAGGAGAAAACTTGGGGATAAAATATGAAAGATATCACCTTCGGTCATTCCGGCCGTTTTCGTAATACAAAACTATCCGGCATAGCTGCGGTAGCGATTGGCGTGACCGTTGCTATTCCATCTACGCAGGTGTTAGCACAGGGTGCGAGAGCACTTGAAGAAATTCTGGTTACCTCACGACGCTACGAGGAAAGCATTACTGATGCTCCACTAGCGGTTGCTGTATTTAGTGATCAAAATTTGAAAGACAATCGTGTTGATAGCATTCAGGACATTCTGGAACTCACTCCAGGTGCTGACTGGGGTCAATTCGCCAAGGCACAGCCTGGTCTAGCTCTTCGCGGGATCTCAGGTGGTGCATTTGGTAATGCCAGTTTGGAACATGACGTATCCGTTGTTAATGACGGTGTGCCATTGACTAAAGCCTTTATGATGACCATACCAACATACGATCTAGCGCGTGTGGAAGTGCTGCGTGGTCCTCAAGGCACAACCTTTGGTCGTAACGCAACACTCGGACTAATGAGTTTTGTTTCTGCGCGTCCTAGCCAAGATTTTGGTGGTGATATTTCACTCTCTACTGGTGAGCGTGGCTACACGACCTTTGGCGGCCATATTACTGGTGCTATTAGTGATGATCTTTCTGCTCGACTTGCTGTCGACTATCGAGATGTTCCTGGTGCAATGGACAGTGCGGCAACAGGTGATCCGCTGGAAGATGCTGAAAGTACAGCTGTGAAAGCCTCTATTCTCTGGGAGCCGAGCGATACTTTTAGTGCTTGGGTCAAATATGAAGCGATTCAGGATCAAGAGTTTCCAACAGTTCGCCGTGGCCGTGACGCTGGTGGTGCAGCTTGGTTGAATCCAGCCTACGGCAGCTATGTCAGCCCTGAAAATGTATGGGAAGCAGACATTAGTCCTGGGCCGGAAGGTGCTCCTTGGGAAGTAACCCGTGATATGCGATTTCTGACAGCAGAATTGAGCTGGGCTTTAGACAACGATATATCTGTCACTTCGATCACTGGTACTCAGGTGGGTAGTCACTACTCAAACTCAGATGCCTTTGGTACGCCTTTTGATATTCGTGACCAGATTGTTTACAACGACGCCAACGTTTTTTCTCAGGAAGTGCGAATTGACAATCAGGCGAGTGGTAACCAACTGCGTTGGTTGATTGGTGCATCGATCCTGAAGGACGAAGAGCATCGTGTTGAGATCAATGAGTCCGAGCCAAACCGCAATAACTGTAATGCCACTGATCCAGACAACTGCTTTAGAAACTCAACGCTGTACACCGATGCAGTAAACGAAACTGACGCCTTTGGTATCTTTGGTGAAATCACCTATGACATAAGCGACCAGCTAACTCTATCTGTTGGTGGCCGCTATTCCAGTGATGAGCGTACTCTGGACTTCGCTACTTGGGGTTACGGTTCTGGTAACGGTCTGAGCGGCATTGGGCTCGGTTCCAATGATTCTCGTGACTGTGAGTACCTAAAATCTCTAAATACCTACGCAGGACAGTGTGGTACAGAACAGGCTCCAGTTGGTTTTGAAGACACAGTGAGTGAATCCTGGAGCAACTTTAAGCCTAAAGTGAGCTTGAGCTACGCGGTGAACGAGAACAATAACGTTTATGTTCTTTACTCTGAAGGTTTTAAAGCAGGTGGCTTCCAGCAGGATGCTCGTACCAACGATAACCTCAATCTGGTTTTGGACGAAGTAGAAGCTAAAAACTATGAATTTGGTTGGAAAGGTTCTTACGACACTTTGGTATTTGCTATAACTGCATTTAAGCAAGAGCAACTTAACGTTCACACAGGTAATCTCGTTGCTATCGGTTCCTCACAGCTCAACCTTCTAGTTAATGCAGCTGGTGTAGAAAACACCGGTCTGGAAATTGAGGGTACATGGGCTGCGACAGATAACCTCACGCTAGGCGGCAGTATCGCCAGCTACTCTCCTGAGTTTGCTGAGGGATCTGTACTTTCCGGTCGCTACAACGCTGCAACTGGTGAGTTTGAAGGTGGTTTTGATGTAGCCGGCGAGGTTCCATCAGGCGCAATCGAAGAAGCTTCTTACCTATTTGCTGAATACGAGTGGCAGTTGGGTGATGGCTCCTCTATGCGAATTCGCGGAGACTGGAGACACCGAGGTGAAGTTTGGGGGCAAAATGGAGATGCAGCACGCGCAGCGACAACCCTTAACGACCCAAATACGCTTATTTTCCAACGTCCATCGCTGGATAAATTGGGACTTAGCGTGAACTGGAGAGCGGCAGAAGATAATTGGGGATGGTCTGTATGGGGTAGAAACCTCGACAACGATCCTGACTACATTAACTTCGGCCCTCCCTTTGGCTATTTGCTGCAAGCTACCAGCAATGGTCAGCGCGCAAGAGCTGTTGGTTCTACTGGTCGCAGACAAATTGGTGCGACCATCGACTATTCTTTCTAATTTGATTTAGATAATAGTTAAAA
>JABJGI010000101.1 GCA_018662305.1 Porticoccaceae bacterium
GCTGACGGTGGAAAACCGCTTTATCGACTATTTCAAATCCACTACTGAAATTTACCAGGGCATGGAGGTTATCGATCGAAACCTGGGTGGAACCATGTCGCTGGATGTCGTGATCGATGCGCCTTTGGGATGGGATGAAGCGCCCGTTATCTCCCCCGCTGCAAATGACTTTAGTTCTGAAGAGGATGACCTGTTCGGCGACTCTGATTTTGATAGTTCGGGTTTTGGCGATGGCTCTTTTTCCGCTGATGGCTCATTTTCAGCTGATGGCTCTTTTGCCGATGACCTTTTTGCTTCAGACGGATTTGGTAGCACTGAAGATGATTTATTTGGTGACGATGGGTTTGGCGAAGGTTTTAGTGAAGCAGATTCGAGTTCTGGTAGTGAATTTAGCTATTGGTGGAACAGTGTCGAAATTGAAACCATTGAGGCGATGCACACTTATCTGGAATCCCTGCCAGATATTGGCAAGGTCAACTCTCTGGCAACGGCCACCGAGTTAGCGGCTGATCAAAATGGCTCCCCTCTAAACGATATTGAGCTTGTTTTTTTGCGGCAAAATTTAGGGGCAGAGTTGGAAGATACTCTGATCAATTCCTATCTGAACGATGAAATTTCCCAGACCCGAATTGCGACTCGTGTTAAAGAAACGGGAGACCAGCTGCAGCGTGATGCGCTAATACAACAGGTTCAGGATTACGCCGTTGATGAGTTGGGTTTGGCACCGGAGCAGGTGCGTGTTACAGGGTTAATTGTTTTATATAACAATATGTTGCAGAGCTTATTCGGGTCTCAGATTCAGACATTAGTTGCCGTCTTTATTGGCATTATGCTGATGTTTGCCGTCTTGTTCCGCTCGATTCGGGTATCCCTGATTGCCATTGTGCCTAACTTTTTAGCGGCGGGAATTGTTTTGGGAAGTCTAGGTCTTTTCGGTATTCCATTGGACTTAATGACCATAACCATTGCTGCCATATCTGTGGGTATGGGCGTGGATAATTCCATTCACTATATCCACCGGTTTAGAACAGAGCTTGTCTCAGATGGTAACTACGCGACGGACGGATATAGGGCTGCCATGCATCGTGCTCATTCAACTATCGGGAGAGCGCTCATCTACACAGCCATTACCATTATTGCCGGTTTCTCTTTACTGGCACTCTCCAACTTTATGCCATCCATCTACTTTGGATTGTTCACCAGCTTGGCCATGGCTGCGGCCTTGCTAGGTTCGCTGACATTACTGCCCGCCATGCTGGTCTTGTTCCGACCCTTTAAATTGGCTACCGCATAACAAGAAATTGCTTATTGCGGCTGGCTAGAGTTTTTAAGAAGTGTTTTTACTTAAGTATTTCCAGGTGTCCAGCACAGAGTCGGGTGTCAGAGAGACACTGCTAATGCCTTTTTGCATCAACCAGTCCGCCAGGTCGGGATGATCAGAAGGACCTTGACCACAGATACCCACATATTTGTCGGCCTCTTTGCAGGCAGAGATTGCCATTTCCAAAAGAGATTTGACGGCGGCATTGCGTTCATCAAATAGATGGGCGATCAACCCCGAATCGCGGTCGAGCCCGAGCGTAAGCTGAGTCAAATCGTTCGAACCGATAGAGAAACCATCAAAATATTCGAGGAATTGCTCTGCCAAAAGGGCATTGGATGGCAGCTCGCACATCATAATAATGCGCAGCCCATTTTCGCCTCTTTTTAGGCCCTGTTCAGCCAGTAATTCAGTTACCTGACGCGCCTCATCCAGAGTGCGAACAAAGGGCACCATAAGCTCTACATTAGTAAGTCCTAACTCTTCCCTAACTCTTTTCATAGCAAGGCATTCAAGAATAAAGCAGTCCCGAAAGCTGTCGGAAATATAGCGCGAGGCGCCACGAAATCCGATCATTGGATTTTCTTCTTCAGGCTCGTACTGACGACCGCCAATCAGGTTGGCGTATTCGTTAGATTTAAAGTCTGAAAGTCGCACAATCGCCTTTTTCGGATGGAATGCGGCGGCAATAGTGGCAACACCCTCAACAATTTTCTCCACATAAAAATCGACGGGTGAGGGGTAGCCAGAAGTTATTTCATCGATTTGCGCTTTGGTCTCTTCATCCTGGTCGTTGTAGTTCAAAAGCGCCTTGGGGTGAACGCCGATCATGCGATTGATAATGAACTCGAGTCTTGCCAAGCCAACACCCTGGTTCGGGTATTGCGCAAAATCCAGTGCACGATCCGGATTAGCCACATTCATTAGAATATCCAGCGGAAGAGGTGCATTTTCGCCAATTTCGTTAGTCAATATCTCAAAGGGAAGGATGTCTTTATAGATAAAGCCGGTATCACCCTCAGAGCAGGAAACGGTGACCGGATCCCCGGTAGTTAAAACCCTTGTAGCTTCATCACAGCCGACTACCGCCGGTATGCCGAGTTCGCGAGCAATGATGGCTGCGTGGCAGGTGCGCCCCCCCCGGTTTGTGACGATGGCGCTGCAGCGCTTCATTATCGGTTCCCAGTCCGGATCGGTCATATCGGTCACCAGTACGGCGCCGTCATGCACCTGGTCCATGTCTTCCAGCGAATCCAGATTACAAACCACGCCAGCGCCAATTTTCTGGCCGATTGCCCGGCCCTCTACCAATATCTCGGATCTCTTATTTAGTTGATATTGCTCGATTTTTTTGCCTTCTGATCGGCTTCGAACGGTTTCGGGTCGAGCCTGGAGAATATAAATCTGGCCATCATCACCATCTTTACCCCACTCAATGTCCATGGGCCGGCCGTAGTGTTTTTCAATTATCTGCGCCTGCTTGGCCAACTCGATAATTTCTGCATCGCTAAGGCAAAATCGTTTTTGATCTTCAGCGGATACCGGCACTACTTCAACCAGCTCATCTGAACCCGCTGGGGCGTAGATCATCTTCTCTGCCTTGCTACCGAGAGTGCGCCGCACAACGCTGGGGAATCCTTGATTTAGCGTCTCTTTGTGTACGTAGAACTCGTCTGGATTTACGGCGCCCTGAACCACCATTTCACCAAGGCCCCATGAGGCCGTTATAAAAACCACGCCTCTGTGTCCGGATTCGGTGTCCAGGGTAAACATCACGCCACTGGCGCCTGTTTCGCTTCGAACCATGCGTTGAATACCGGCTGAGAGCGCGACTTCACGGTGATCAAAGCCCTGATGCACTCGGTAAGATATGGCGCGATCGTTGAACAGAGAGGCAAATACTTCTTTAACCCGAGCAATAACTTCGTCCTCACCGCGGACATTCAAAAAGGTTTCCTGCTGCCCTGCGAACGAAGCATCAGGCAGATCCTCAGCCGTAGCCGAAGATCGAACCGCGACAGCGACGTTATCGCCAAGGGCGTTGTAAGACTCTCGAATGGATTGTTCCAAGTCTGAGGGCAAGGGGGTTGAGATCACCCAGTCTCGAATTTGCGCGCCAGCCTCGGCTAAAGCATGCACATCTTCGATATTTAGCGTGTCTAGAATCGCATTGATTTTGTTGTCCAGCCTACTGGTAGCTAGGAATTGGCGAAAAGCGTCTGCCGTTGTGGCATAGCCTCCAGGAACGGATACGCCAAGATTGCTTAGGTGACTGATCATCTCGCCTAGGGAGGCATTTTTGCCTCCGACAGAAGGAATATCATTGATACCGAGTTGTTCAAAAGGAATAACTGCAGAGGACACAAAAATGCTCCAAAAATGAGGACTGGAAAAGAGCGGCGAATAATAGCTTAAACTTATTGTAGCTTCGACTAAGCGAGGGGATTTTTAGGAGAAAAATGGCGGTATTACGCCCCGAAAGTTTTTTCGTCTGAACGAACTCAAAAACATCAAAAAGGATCGGCAAAATGCAGACAGAGCGCAGGCACGCTTTTTACATCTCAGATAGCACCGGATTGACTTCCGAAACACTTGGAAATGCCCTTTTAGCCCAGTTTGATGAGGTGGAATTTCGGCGCAGCTATCACCCCTATATCGACAGCGTTGAAAAAGCCAAAGACGTGGTGAAAAAAATCGATGACGCCTACGAAAAAGATGGCGTTAAACCATTGATATTTGACACAATTCTTAATCAGGAGTTACGTCTTGTGATATCAAAAAGTAAGGGCTTACTTATTGATGTTATTGGCACCTTTTTACCGACCCTGGAAAGTGAATTAGGAGCGCTTTCGGCCATGCGAGTGGGCAAATATCATGTCAACCTGTTGGAGCAGAAATCCCAGCGTCGAATGGAGGCAGTTAACTACGCTCTGGATGCCGATGACGGCGCCCGAACAAACCGGTATGACCTGGCCGATATCATCCTGATTGGCGTGTCTCGCAGCGCCAAAACCCCTACTTGTCTCTATATCGCTATGCAATTTGGTCTCTACGCGGCCAACTACCCTCTAACTGAAGAAGATCTCGAGCTTGGGGTAATGCCGCCTAAGTTATTGCAATTTAAGGATAAACTTTTTGGATTGACGGTTGATCCGAAGCGGCTTTCGACTATTCGAAATGAACGCAGGGCCGATTCAAAATACGCCTCTCTCGCACAATGCGAATGGGAGGTAAAAGAGGCCAAGATTTTGTGTCGAAATCAGGGGATTTCCGTCATCGATACCACCAGATTGTCGGTGGAAGAAATCGCTACCAAAATAATCCTCAAAACAGGTTTGAAGAGAAGTCTCTAATTTATTGATTTTTAATATATAAATCCCGTTCTTTTAAGTCTTTTTTTCGGCTAATTTCCAGCTCAATTTTTGGTAATTGGACTTACGGCCTTCTTTATAGGCTTTTTCGAAAGTGTGCCCTTAACCAATGCAACCGGCGCTAACGCGACCCTCTATGGTTGGCTAGATCTAAATCAGGACGGTGACTTTAACGACACTAACGAGTCACAAAGTGCCACTGTGTTGGCAGGTTCTTCATTCGGTACCTTGAC
>JABJGI010000157.1 GCA_018662305.1 Porticoccaceae bacterium
TTAAAACTAAAGCTGAATCTAAGACTGAATTCTAAGCCCGAATTCTAAGACTGACTCAAATTTAGGATCGTCATTGTAGGCCCAGGCATAGATAACAACAATTCATCTTTTTTATGTTTTTAATTCCTTTTAGGAATACATGGGTTAGCATGGCAGCTTATGGATACTAATTACCTCAAAACCTTTCTCGCCGTTGCTCAATCAAAAAGCTTCTCAGTAGCAGCAGAGCAAGTTCACTTGACTCAACCAGCGGTAAGTAAACGTATTAACCAGCTGGAGGGAGAGCTAGGGCTGAAACTCTTTGACCGCATTGGCCGACAAGTCTCCTTAACCGAGGCCGGAGAGGTATTTCAGCTTCGCGCGCGCCAGCTTATCAACGAATTGGAACAAACTCTGTCAGACATACAGTCTTTGGAAGAGGAAGCTGGGGGAACACTCTCCTTGGGCATTAGCCATCACCTTGGCTTGCATCGCATGCCACCCATGCTTCGAGAATTCAGCCAGAAAAACCCCAAAGTGAATCTCGATATCGAGTTTATGGATTCGGAAAAAGCCCATGAAGAAGTTTTGCGCGGTGACATTGAGATGGCCGCTATTACCTTTGCATCCGAGCCTTCTGACAAAATCAGTTCACTGCTTTTGTGGAAAGATCACCTTTGTTTTGTGATTGCCAAGGAGCACGAATTGGCAAGTCGAAAAAATATCGGCCTCAAACTCTTGTCCCAACACCCCTGCCTGCTGCCCTCAATGGCCACCTATACCGGCCGCATTATTCGCAATTGCTTTGAGCAGGAACAATTGAGTCTCTCGCCAGTGCTCAATACCAACTACATGGAGACCCTGGCCAGAATGACGGAAATTGGATTGGGTTGGAGCGTGGTACCTGAAACTCTGGCAGATCATCCCGATCTGATTAAATTGGATGTGCCGGTTTCACTTAGCCGAGATTTGGGTGTGATTTATAACAACAGACGCACCCAGACACGAGCGGCCAAGGCTTTTCTTGAACACCTAAAACAGGCACAGATTTAGTTAACTACAAAAGCTGTTAACTATTCGAAGCTGGAATTACCGGCGTTTCAGACTTTAGATCGCCGCATTGACCCCTTTGACGTAAAAAATGATCCGCCAAGGTCAGCGCAAGCATTGCTTCAGCAATGGGCACTGCTCGAATACCGACACAGGGGTCGTGACGACCAAGAGTGATAACCTCAGTTTCAGATCCTGTCTTATCTATGGTTCGACCCGGCACGCGAATGCTGGAAGTAGGCTTAAGAGCCATATTGGCAACAATATCCTGACCGCTGCTGATACCGCCCAAAACTCCACCGGCATGGTTTGAGGTAAAACCTTCGGGGGTGAGTTCGTCTCTCTGGGTGCTGCCATTTGCTGCAGCCACAGACATACCTGCACCAATTTCAACGCCTTTCACCGCATTGATACACATCAGCGCCTTAGCGATATCTGCGTCCAGACGATCGAAAACAGGCTCACCCCACCCTGGCGGAACACCGGTGGCAACAACACTAACCATAGCGCCGCAGGAGTCCCCTGCTCTTCTCAGGTCTTCTATTTCCTGCTCAAGCGCCGGAACCAGCTCTGCATCTGGACAGAAGAAATCATTTGCTTCGATGGCATCTCGGTCAAAATTCTCAATTTTGTGCGAGCCCATTTGACTCAGGTAGGCGTAAATCTCAACGCCCGCCAACTCCTTCAAAATCAGCTTGGCAATACCACCGCCGGCGACGCGCATAGCGGTTTCCCGCGCAGAGGAGCGCCCGCCGCCGCGATAATCTCTGGCACCAAATTTATGTTCATAGCTGTAGTCGGCATGAGCAGGACGAAATTTGTCCTTGATATCGGAATAGTCTTTCGACTTCTGATTGGTATTTTCAATCACCATACCGATAGAAGTTCCTGTGGTCTTACCTTCAAACACACCGGAGAGAATCTTTACCGCATCTGGCTCGCGCCGCTGAGTGGTATTTTTAGTCCGTCCAGGCCTCCGGCGATCAAGGTCAGGCTGCAAATCCGCTTCAGACAGTTCAATACCTGGAGGACAGCCATCCAGAATGGCGCCAATAGCTGGCCCGTGGCTTTCACCAAAGGTAGTTAAGGTCAGCAATTTTCCAATACTGTTACCGGACATTCTGGACTTGATCCTGTCTAGGAAATTAAAGTCTGGGGATTATACGCGGCTGGGCTCTTTAACAGAAACTAGATAAATAGAACGCGCTATAAACGGAAGGCATCTGCATCTCTGAGCAATTCGTCTTTACTCAGAAGAAACACACCCTCGCCACCGAATTCAAATTCGAGCCAGGTAAAAGCCACCTGCGGAAAAGCACTTTCCAGCGCGACCCAGGAATTACCCACTTCGACAATCATGTGCCCACCATCATTCAAATACTGTGCAGCTTGAGCAAGCATGGGGCGAACTAGATCTAGACCGTCGATGCCTGCCGCCAGTCCCATTCTGGGCTCGGCATGATATTCCTGAGGCATTTCATCCATATCTCGCTGATCAACATAGGGCGGATTGGACAGGATTAGGTCAAAGGTCTGGCCCTTGAGATTGGCAAATAGGTCACTCTGTATCGCCCGACAGCGTCCGCCGAGGTTATGTTTCTCAATGTTTATCTGCGTCAGCTCTAGCGCATCGGCAGAAAGATCTGACAACAGGACTTCTGATTCGGGAAACCTTGCTGCAGTGGCAAGTCCAATACAACCGGAGCCTGCGCATAGATCAAGTACCGACAAGGGGTCCGTCGCAATCCAGGGCTGAAAACCATTGTGAATTAGCTCGGCGATGGGCGACCGAGGAACCAACACCCGCTCGTCAACAATAAAGCGCATGCCAGCAAAATCTGCCTCTCCAATTAGGTAGGGTGCAGGCAGCCTGTCTTCAATACGTCTTCGTATCAGATCTTCAAAATGCTCCCGTTGTTCTGGGCTCATTTGCTCTTGCAGGATCGACTCGTCTGCCCTTTGCAGACAAAGGGAGTGCAACAACAACAAACAGGCTTCGTCCCAGGCATTATCTGTTCCATGGCCACAATAAATGTCCGCTCTTTCAAGCCGCTCAGTGGCCGATTCAAGGACTTTTTCAATTTGGGAATTATCTGGCATGGAGTACTTTAGAGAATCCTATTGCGGATAAGAGAAGGAGCCGACGCCCCATGGGAAACGGATGGATTATAGTTTGTTGCTAAGGCATTGTTACAGAGGTTTTATTTCACAGCCCAGCGCTCAAGGGCTAAGATGCGCCGCTGATATCCACTGAGAGCACAATGAAAGAGCAATACGAACAGATCCTTCGTGCAGTTGGCGAAGATCTAGACCGACCCGGCTTGGTAGACACGCCAGCTCGAGCGGCAAAAGCGATGGAATACCTAACTCGTGGCTACGAAATGAGCCTTGATGATGTGGTAAATAACGCCTTATTTCCCAGTGAAAACCGCAACATGGTTGTCGTTAAGGGTATTGAACTCTATTCCATGTGCGAACATCACATGCTGCCCTTTATTGGTAAATGCCATGTGGGTTATATCCCTCAGGGCAAAGTACTAGGCCTGTCTAAAATTGCTCGTATTGTGGATATGTTTGCTCGAAGACTGCAGATTCAGGAATCGCTAACCGAAGAAATTGCCCAGACCATCGCCGAAGTAACCGGTGCAGAAGGTGTAGGAGTTGTGGTTGAAGCTAAACATCTTTGCATGATGATGCGAGGTGTGGAAAAGCAAAACTCACTTATGCGTACTTCTTCTATGCTGGGGAGCTTTAGAAAAAGACAAGAAACAAGAGATGAATTTCTCAATCTTATCAAGCCGTTAAGCTAATTACTTAATCTGAAATATTAGAATAAATTCTAATGTTTTGACCATTCCAGACTACAGCAACCCCTTTCCAGAAAGTCCACTTTTAGACAGATAAGAGAGCCAGTTTTAATTCGAAGGCTTTCGCCTGTCAGGTACTCCACCAAATCTTCTACAAAGGGGTTGTGAGTAACCACAAGAAGATTCTCAGCCTCCTGCAGAGCAGGGTTTTTGCAAAATAACTGCGGATCTCCCCAGGGAGTGATCCCATCCAGATATTGGGGTTGAAGACTTCCACCTATGCTCTGTGCGAGCTTCTCGGCTGCTATTTCAGCCGTCTGCGTAGCGCGCACCAAACCGCTGTGGAATATCTCCTCCAAGGGTGAAACAAGATCCAATGCCTTGGTTAGCGTTTTTTCGACTTCCTCTCGGCCGTTATCGTTGAGCTGTCTCAGCTCATCGGGAGAACTGTGGTGGGCCTCTCCATGCCGCAGCAGAAGAAGGTGCTGTAACGCCATAAAATTTCTGCTTAATCGTCAATAAAAGTAACGTCTTCAGTATCACGGCTACTATCCGGAAACTCCGACCAGGGCCATGGCTTGGTATCTCTGGCGAAAGTCAGGAAATCCGTTACTTCCAGAATATAGGAGCCTAAGGCAACCGCTGCATTGTTAACGTTGTCGTTCTTCTGCCCGGTGATCAAGACAAATAGAAACTGAACGGCAATAAACACGCCACTTATCCAGATCAGCAACATGCGAACCAGATAGAAACCCATGATAAGAAATAGGCGAATCCAGGTCTCAGGATTCAGTAAGTTGTCTTTTAATCCATTCATATCAATTCACCTTGTATTCAACATCTTGTTTTTGGTCCCGGTCCATTAAGCTGGACACCACTTCATTTACCGCTCGATTGGCATGCAATATTTCATACAAACCATGGCAAAGCGGCATGGAAATATCTAATTCTGCAGCGCGTTTATGCACAACCGCAACCGTATTTACACCCTCTGCGGTTTGCCCCAGATCTTCGTAGGCTTCCTGCAGGCTCATACCCTTGCCTATCCTGAGCCCAATCTGAAAATTGCGACTCAAAGGCGAGGTACAGGTAGCAATCAGGTCGCCAACCCCGCTTAAACCCAAATAGGAGGCCGCATTCGCTCCCTGCGCGGCTGCGTAACGACTCATTTCAGTGAGACTGCGAGTCAGCAGCATTGCCATTGAATTGGCGCCAAAACCCATGCCCGTGGCGACTCCAGAGAGAATGGCGTAAATATTCTTCAGCGTGCCTGCTAGCTCTACACCAGTACGGTCCTCATTAGAGTAGATTCGAAAATAGGAATTACCCATAACTTCCTGGATGAGGTTACAGAGCGCTTCGCTCTGACTAGCAATCACGGTTCCCGTAAGCTGCCTTTCGGCAATCTCTTTGGCCAGATTGGGCCCACTTAATACTGCCACCTCATGCCCTGGAATTTCTTCTTCCAGAACCTGGCTCATCAATTCAAAAGTCTCTGGCTCTATCCCTTTAGTACCGCTAACTAACAAGGCACCGGGCCTAATGTTCTCGGCGACCTTTTTTGCCACTTCACGCACACCTGAACTGGGGACGGTAAAGATAAAGACATCGCACTCTTCCGCCAGCTTATGCAGGCGTGACTCAATATGCAGGTTGTCTGGTAATTGAAGATTCGGAAGATATCGGGAATTTATGCCCGAAGCGCGAGCTTCCTCGGCTTCGCTCTCATCACGC
Source organism: Porticoccaceae bacterium (assembly GCA_018662305.1). GTDB lineage: Bacteria > Pseudomonadota > Gammaproteobacteria > Pseudomonadales > GM7GCV1 > JABJGI01. Next base: position 5,571 of record JABJGI010000157.1, read on the forward strand.
ATCCAGAGAGAGCATTGATAGCCATTCTCGGCAATGATGTTTGCTAGGACGGTGCCAAAACTGCCCGCACCTAATACGGCGTAACGAAGGGATTGTGGATCCATTGGCGGGATTATACGCGCTCTGATGCGAGAGTAATGAAAAGAAAACCTAAGCCGAAAGCCTAACAAAAGGCGAAGGCCGAATTAAAAGCGAAAGCCGAACCATAGTCGATTCGGCCTCCACCATTTAATTAAGTTAGAGCTCGAGCAACAACTTATTAATGCGCTGAACGTAAGCAGTGGGATCTGCCGGCGTTTCACCGTTGCCGAGTTTGGCTTGATCAAAGAGAATTTGCGCCAGATCACCAAAACGATCTTCGTCAGCTTCTTTATCCATTCGCTCCACCAAAGGATGCTCAAGGTTAATCTCCAGTACCGGTTTGGTTTCCGGCATTTTCTGCCCTGAAGCTTCCATAATACGACGCATCTGCGCGCCCATATCAAACTGATTCAGCACCAAACAAGAAGGCGAATCCACAAGACGTTTTGAAGCGCGCACCTCAGACACCTGGTCATCCAAAAGTGTTTTTACTCGACCGACCAGGCTAGAATCTGACGCTTCTTCATCTTCTTTCTTGTCCTCTGTATCAGCAGTGTCGGACAAGTCGCCTCTGGCGATATCTTGAAACTGCTTGCCTTCAAACTCAGTGAAGTTCGACATTAGCCATTCGTCGATATTGTCTGACAGCAACAGCACTTCTATGCCCTCTTTACGGAATGACTCCAACAGCGGGCTTCGGGACACCAGTTCGGGTGATTCACCGATCAGGTAATAGATCTTTTCCTGCCCCTCAGGCATGCGCTCAATGTAGTTGGCGAGGGATTGATCTTGAGTGGCAGCCTCTCCATTGGTCGTCGCAAAGCGGAATAGACCTGCCAGCTTGGCTTGGTTTTCAGGATCTTCGACAACACCTTCTTTGAGCACTGCGCCAAAAGTATCCCAGAATGTTTGATAGTCCTCAGTGCCCTTCTTGGCCTGCTTGGACAACATATCGACTACGCGCTTGCTCAATGCATTGCGGAGCTTGGTGACCTGAGCAGAATCCTGAAGCAGCTCTCGGGAAACATTTAATGGCAGATCACTGGTATCCAGTACGCCCTTCACAAAACGCAGGTACATCGGCAGAAACTGCTCGGCATCGTCGAGAATAAAGGTGCGTTTTACATAGAGCTTGAGACCACGAGCCCCTTCACGACGCCAAAGATCAGCAGGCGCCACACTGGGAATATAAAGCAGGCTTGTGTAGTCGAGCTTGCCTTCCAGGCGATTGTGACTCCACAGCAAGGGATCCTGAAAATCATGCGTGAGCTGCTTGTAGAACTCTTTGTATTCCTCGTCGGAAACCTCTGTTCGAGACCGAGCCCAAAGCGCAACAGCGGCATTAATTGCCTGGTATTCGGGAACTTCTGGTTGTGCTTCACCCTCTTCAACTGGAGGTGGTGGAGGTGACTTCATTTCCACCGGAATGGCGATATGGTCTGAGTATTTACGAATAATGGATTTCAGATTCCAATCATTCAGAAACTCCTTCATATCCTTCTTGAGTTTTAGAACAATTTTGGTTCCACGCTCTGGCAGATCAGCGGATTCGATCTCGTATTCCGCTTCCCCAGTACAACTCCAGCGCACCCCTTCTGAGGCGTCGAGGCCCGCACGACGGGTATATAGGTCAACTTTGTCAGCCACGATAAAAGCAGAATAAAAACCCACACCGAACTGACCTATTAGGGCGGAATCTTTCTTTTCGTCGCCGCTAAGCTGATAAACAAACTTGGCCGTACCTGAGCTGGCAATGGTGCCAATATTATCAATGACTTCCTGATGACTCATACCAATACCATTGTCCGAAATGGTGATGGTTTTCTTCTTCTCATCCACATCGATGCGAACTCGTGTATCAGGGGCATCTTCAAGAAGGTCGGCATTGTTTAGTGCTTCGAAACGCAGCTTGTCGCACGCATCTGAGGCGTTGGAAATCAGCTCACGCAGAAATATTTCGCGGTTGCTATAGAGGGAATGGGTCATCAATTGCAAAAGCTGCTTAGCTTCCGCCTGAAATTGACGAGTTTCTGTGTTTTTCACTTCGGCCATATTTCTAAACTCTTATGGGTAATGATTCTAGGATGAGCTCAGAGATGGGTTGCATAGCCAAAATTTCAAGGGCACTTTTAGGATTGAAGAAACTATTCTTCGCCTAGCTCAAAGAGACGCCGAACATTGTGCTCATAACGGAAATTAAGCCGGGGATGCTCAAAACTCCGAATATAAAGAGCTCGATCGTTGAATGGGCTTGGGTTAGCAGAAATACGAATCAGATCGCCATTGCGCAAGGTATCCGCTGTTATGCCAAGGTCGGCAAGCTCCCAGCGGTTATCCATTTCCAAAGTCCAGATATCGGAGTCATCTGCATCTGCCAGAACAACAGCAATAAAGGGATGAGGGTTAATAAAACGGAATTCTTGGACTACTACTTCGAGGGAAACCAGGCTGTGCTCGTCATAGACTTGATTGACCCAGTGGTGGGCCAAAACGGCAAGGCTTTGAAAAGCCAGTAGAATAAATACACCGGATCGCACAAACATATAGAGATATTAGTCGATCTGTTAGCTGATTACTTCAGGGCGAGAAGCTTAGCCTGTGAACAATGCAAATTCCGTGTCACCTGCAGAGCCGTATCAAAGTTTCCTTAGGACAAGAGTACAATACACAAGACAGCCTTATATCTGTTATAAAATTTCACAGTTCGATTTCTTATCAACAAAGGCATTTAGGTGAAAATTCTCTACGGAGTTCAGGCAACCGGAAACGGCCATATCAGCCGTGCTCGGCAAATGCAGCCCGAGCTTGCCAAACATGGCGTAGAGATGGATTTTCTGTTTTCTGGCAGGGAACGTAAGAAACTCTTCGATATGGAGCAGTTTGGCAATTTTGAGGTGCGTCGCGGCCTCACATTCTCCACCAAGTCGGGGAAGATTGATGTCGGCTCTACCCTACTTCACGCCAATTTCGCCCAGTTGTCCCTAGATGTCCAAAAAATTGATCTATCCGGCTATGACCTGATTCTCTCTGATTACGAGCCTGTGGTGGCCTGGGCGGCCAAACTACAGGGGAAAGAAGTTATTGGGTTGGGCCATCAGTACGCATTTCGATATCCCATACCCCAAGTCCGCGGAACCTTAGTCGATCAAATGTTGTTAGAAAATTTTGCCCCGGCTGAGAAGTTTTGTGGCTTGCACTATCACCATTTTGGCTACCCTATTCTGCCACCCATTATTCGCGAAATTCAGGCCTCAGGTGACAGCTCAACCGAGCCATTTGTGCTGGTTTACCTGCCTTTTGAGAGGCGTAGCGCTATCACCAAGGCTCTGAGAAGTATTCGAGATTTTCGCTTTGAAGTTTTTCACCCTGAATGCGAAAAGGCATATACCAAGGGGAACATCAGCTGGAACCCACCCAGCTCAAGTCGCTTTACCGAGAAGTTGGCGGAGAGCGAGCGGGTTTTATGCAATGCGGGTTTTATGCTGACCAGTGAAGTGATCTCCCTGAACAAGCCCTTGCTGGTTAAGCCTGTCGCTGCGCAACCGGAGCAGCAATCTAACGCGCTAGCTATTGACGAGCTGGGCCTTGGCAGAACCATGCAAGCATTGAACAAGAGAGCCATTCGAGAATGGCTGGAAGACTCCAGACCAGCTAAAAGAGTTGAGTTTGGTGCCGCCGGTCCGATGATTGCTGAATGGATTGCCAATGGATGTGAAGACTCGGTGAAAAAGCTTTCTAAACGTGTGTGGAAGGCCGCTCTTTCTTAAACCATACTTAGCTCATGAATATTTATTTTGGCGTTCAAGCAACCGGCAACGGACATATTTCCAGATGTCGTGAGTTGGTTTCCAAGCTCGAGCAGCATGGCGCTAACGTCGATGTATTACTCTCAGGCCGCGGCCGTTATTGCGGCGAGATCATCCCGGAATTCGGTCGATACGATTACCGCGAGGGACTGACGCTTCATTCTGAGGATGGCAAGGTAAACTTTGCCAAGTCGGTCTACAAAAACAACTTCCACCGATATCGCCGAGATATTAAAGCGCTGGATGTGAGCTCCTATGATCTTATTCTGACGGATTTTGAACCTCTATCAGCGCGGGCAGCAAGACGTGCCGGAAAACCGGTGATATCCATTTCCAATCAAAACTCGTTGCTCTATCCAAAAATCGGTGACCGGCTAAAGGCTATTGATAAAACCTTTCTGAAAAAATTTATCCCAGCTGATCAATACATTGGTCTCTTTTATCACCATTTTGGGCAGCCAGTGTTGCCACCCATTATGTATCTGGCCGAAAAAATTGATCGCCGTGCACCGGATGGCAGATTACTTGTTTATCTTCCATTTGAGCATCCAGTCTCTATTTCCAAAGCTTTACTGGGGCTCGATGCCAGCTTTGATATTTTTCACCCTTCCGTGCGATCACCTACGGTTCAGGACAACTGCAACTGGTGGCCGATTTCCATGGATAAGTTTTCAGAGCGGTTCAGTCATTCGGAGAAAGTGATTTGCAACGCCGGGTTCGGCCTTACTAGTGAGGCACTGAATGCAAATCTGGAATTGCTAGTCAAACCCGTGGCCCGACAACCGGAACAGCTTGCCAACGCCGCTGCACTCGAAAAGCAAAATCTTGCCGCTGTGGAATTGGGAGAATTGACCAATACTAGCGTAGAGAGATTTATTTCAGAAGGTGTGCCCGGGAAACCAGAAGTTCAGTATCCAGATGTAGCATCAGGAGTGGCTCGCGAACTGGTAAATGAGGGCCGCATCGATTTAAACAAACTGAGTAAGGAGCTTTGGAGTTAATACCTCGATGTTCCAATACTTAAAGCACAAAAAAGCCCCGCATCTGCGGGGCTTTTTATTGAACTAAATTGTTCAAGCAATCCAGCCTTACCAGCCGGTAGCCTCTTTCAAGGCCTTACCGATTTCAGCCAGACTGCGTACCGTAGTAACACCAGCGGCTTCCAGAGCAGCAAACTTCTCATCCGCCGTACCCTTACCACCAGAGATAATAGCGCCGGCATGACCCATACGCTTTCCTGGAGGTGCTGTTACACCGGCAATATAGGAAACAACTGGGATATCGATATTGTCTTTGATGTAGTCAGCTGCTTCTTCTTCCGCTGTTCCACCAATCTCACCGATCATAACGATCGCCTCGGTGGCAGGGTCGTCCTTAAACAGACCGAGAATATCAATAAAGTTAGAACCCGGAATAGGATCACCACCAATACCTACACAAGTAGACTGACCAAAACCATAGTCTGTTGTCTGCTTAACCGCTTCGTAGGTCAAAGTACCTGAACGCGAAATCACGCCAACCTTTCCTGGCAAGTGAATCTGGCCCGGCATAATGCCGATTTTGCATTCACCCGGAGTAATTACACCTGGGCAGTTAGGGCCGATCAGACGCACACCTAGCTCATCACAACGAACTTTAGCGTCGAGCATATCAAGGGTGGGAATACCTTCGGTAATACAAACGATAAGCTTAATGCCGGCATTTGCGGCTTCCAGAATAGAGTCCTTACAGAAAGGTGCTGGAACGTAAATAACGGTAGCATCGGCACCAGTGGCTTCTACTGCTTCAGAAACCGTATTAAATACCGGGCGATCTAAGTGAGTTTGCCCACCTTTGCCTGGAGTAACACCACCAACAAGGTTAGTACCATAGGCAATAGCCTGTTCGGAGTGGAATGTACCCTGCGAACCGGTAAAGCCCTGGCAGATTAGTTTTGTGTCTTTGTTAATTAAAATACTCATTTTCTTATTGTCCTGCTGCCGCTGCTACTACCATTTCTGCCCCTTCGGCTAGCGAAGCAGGCGCCTGAATATTCAGGCCACTATTTGCCAAAATTGCTGAACCCTCAGCGGCGTTTGTACCTTCCAAACGCACTACCACGGGCACTTCAACTCCCACCTCTTCAACAGCTCCGATAATGCCTTCTGCGATCATGTCGCAGCGAACAATACCGCCGAAGATATTAACGAATACCGCTTTTACGTTTTCGTCGGAGAGAATGATTTTGAATGCTTCCGCTACGCGTTCTTTGTTGGCACCACCACCCACGTCGAGGAAATTGGCTGGCGAGCCGCCGTGCAAATTAACAATATCCATGGTTCCCATGGCTAGGCCCGCGCCATTCACCATGCAACCAATATTGCCGTCGAGAGCAACATAGTTGAGATCCCATTGAGCCGCATGCGCCTCACGTGGATCAGTTTGAGAAGGATCATCCATCTCGTGAATTGCCTGCTGACGGTAGATCGCATTGCTATCCACAACTACTTTGGCATCGAGACAATGAACGTCATCAGAATCAGTGATAACCAAAGGATTTACTTCGATTAGAGCAATGTCCTTGTCATGCAGCATCTTGGAGAGACCCAGGAATATCTGGGTAAACTGTTTTACCTGCTTGCCTTCAAGACCCAGCTTGAACGCCAGCTCTCGGCCCTGGTATGGCTGTGCGCCAACCAAAGGATCAATCTCTGCTTTCAGAATCTTCTCTGGTGTTTCATGAGCAACTTTCTCGATCTCTACACCACCTTCGGTAGAGGCCATAAAAACAACCCGACGAGTTCCACGATCAACGACAGCGCCTAGATAGAGCTCGTCTTTAATGTCGGTGCAGGGCTCAACCAAGATACGGCTAACAGGCTGACCGCTGGCGTCTGTCTGATAGGTAACCAGGCGGTTACCAAGCCACTTGGTGGTGAACTCAATTACTTCTTCAGCGGTATCGACCAACTTTACGCCGCCAGCCTTACCGCGGCCTCCTGCGTGAACCTGGGCTTTAACAACGGCTTTGCCGCCGATTTCTTTAAATGCTGCTTTTGCCTCGTGGACGTTTGCCGCAGCAAACCCCTTTGATACGGGAAGACCGTACTCAGCAAAAAGCTGCTTGGCCTGATACTCGTGGAGATTCATTATTTATCGCTCAATGATTTTAGTTAATGTGAAATTTCTTTGGTTAATTTTCTTTGGTTAATTAAAGTCGAAAAATTACTTTCTCTTCTTCTTGTTTGGAATATGAATAGCATGCCCATTAACAGCCAAAGCTGCCTCATGAACTGCTTCAGAAACCGTGGGGTGTGAGAACACCATATAGCCCAGGTCTTCTGCGCTAGTGCTGAACTCCATGGCAATTGCTGCTTGTTGAACAAGCTCTGCCGCACTTGGACCTATGCAGTGCGCTCCAAGGACCTGATCGGTCTTGGCATCGGCAATCAGCTTAATAAAGCCGGAACCTTCACCGGAAGCCAAAGCACGTCCGCTGGCCTGGAATGGGAATTGACCCACCTTAACTTCGATACCTTCAGCACGAAGCTCTTGCTCGGTTTTACCGACATTGGCAATTTCTGGGTGGGTATAAATCACACCAGGAATCAAGTCGTAGTTCATCTCAGCTTTCTGGCCGGCTATACGCTCAACAACCATGACTCCCTCTTCTGAAGCCTTGTGCGCCAGCATGGGGCCGCGAACCAGATCGCCAATTGCCCAAATGCCATCTACTCCGGTAAAGCAGTGGTCGTCCACCTCAAAAAAGCCGCGATCAGTCGTAGATACACCGCAATCATCGGCCAGCAGTCCTTCTGTGTATGGCCGACGACCAACACAAACGATTACTTTGTCGAAGGTTTCCTGATGTTCTTCATCACCCTTTTTGTATGTCAGGGTGACCTTGCCATCCTTAACTTCACTGCCAGAAACCATGCAACCGAGGCGAATATCCATGCCCTGCTTTTTGAAGGTCTTGGCTGCTTCTTTCGCTACGGCTTCGTCCATAGCGGGCAAGAAATCTTCCAGAGCTTCGATAACAACGACTTCAGAGCCCAATCGACCCCAAACGCTCCCCAGTTCAAGACCGATTACACCCGCGCCAACGACGCCAAGGCGTCCAGGAACTTCGGTAAACTCAAGCGCACCGGTAGAGTCAACGATATATTCATGATCTGCACGGGCGGGGGGAATATCTACTGGCACTGAACCTGTGGCTAGAATGACATTCTCAGCCGTGTAGTTTGTGGCATTGCCCTCGAAATCGGTGACTTCAACAGTTTTTCCGGCGAGTAATTTTCCTGTACCAAAAATAGAAGTTACGCCGTTTGCTTTAAGCAGACCGGCAACTCCGCCGGTCAGCTGATTCACAATACCTTCTTTACGGGTCAGCATTTTGCTGACGTCGATTTCTAGGTCTTTCAGTCCAATACCGTGCTTATCATATTCATGAGCAGCAGCTTCGTATTTATGCGAACTGTCCAGCAATGCTTTTGAAGGGATACAACCCACATTTAGACAGGTACCGCCGTTCACGCCTTTACCCTCAGCGTTTTTCCATTTTTCGACGCAAGCGGTTTTCAGACCCAGTTGCGCTGCTCTAATAGCGGCAACATAACCTCCGGGGCCTGAGCCGATCACAATAACGTCAAAATCTTTACTCATAACTCTCTCCGTTTGGAATCTCTAGAGATTCACCTTTATAGATTTAGCAGAATTCTTGTTGGATCCTCGATAACCTCTTTCACGGCTATAAGGAATTGCACAGCTTCTTTACCATCGATAAGTCTGTGATCGTATGACAAGGCCAAATACATCATGGGCCGAATCACAACCTCTCCGTTAATGGCAACAGGGCGATCCTGAATGGTGTGCATACCCAGAATTGCCGTTTGTGGTGGGTTTAATATGGGGGTTGAAAGCAAACTTCCAAATACCCCTCCATTAGAAATAGTAAAAGTGCCACCTGTCATATCTTCAATGGAGAGCTTGCCATCCATCGCCTTGGTGCCAAATTCACGAATTTTTGCTTCAGTATCCGCAAGGCTCATGGCATCCGCTTCGCGCAAAATCGGTACGACTAACCCTCTGTCCGAAGACACTGCAACTCCGATGTCCTGATAGCCGTGATAAACAATATCTGAACCGTCGATAGAAGCGTTCACGGCCGGGAATTTCTTTAGCGCTTCCACACAGGCTCGAACAAAGAAGGACATAAAGCCCAGACGAATTTCGTGACGTGCTTCAAAGGCATCACGATATTGAGCTCTCATACGCTTCAGTTCAGTCATATCGACTTCATTGAAGGTCGTAAGCATGGCCGTGGTTTGCGTAGCTTCCAATAGTCTCTCAGCGACTCGAGCTCGCAATCGAGACATGGGGACGCGTTTCTCTTCTCTTGCGCCAGGAGATGCAGGAGCTGGGCTAGATCCACCAGAGTTTTTAAGATTGTCCAAATGATTGACAACATCTGTTTTGGTGATGCGTCCTGATTTGCCGCTACCCGCTATTCCATCGCTTGTTAAATCATTCTCTTCAAGTAGGCGCTTTGCTGCTGGGTTGACGCTAGGTGCATTTGTGCCCGCTGAAGGTGCGGCTTGAGGAGCAGGTGCGGCTTCGTCGACTTCTTCGACTGACTCGGAAGCCACAGCTTCAACCTCAGCCACTGCACCGGCCTCAAAGGCACCAATCACTTCATTGCTTTCAACGACGTCGCCACTCGCCTTGATAATTGAGGTCAGCACCCCATCCGCAGGGGCTACCACTTCGATAACTACTTTATCGGTTTCAATATCCACCAGAGGCATGTCACGTTTTACCGATCCACCTTCGGCAACATGCCACTCGGCTATGGTTCCATCCTGAACCGATTCTGGGAAAGCTGGTGCTTTAATATCCGTTGTCATGCCAATATCTCTCTAATAAAGGTGCCTTTAGCTAGTAATTTCCTGGCTAAAGGCTTTTTAGCTAAGAGCTTGCTCAATTAGCTAAGGGCTTCTTCAACTAGCGACGTCTGCTCCTGCAGGTGCCGCGACATATAACCTACAGCCGGTGCCGCAGAGGGCGTCCGACCAACAAACTCTAAATATTTTCCAGGTATTACCTGCTCCAAAACGTGCCTCATGTGATGCTGGCTACAATACCAAGCGCCTTGGTTTTGGGGTTCTTCCTGACACCAGACCACTCGCTCAACATCGGCATAGGGAGCCAGCTTTTCGATTAGAAGCTCTTCTGGAAAGGGATAGAGTTGCTCAATTCGAATCAGAGCAACATCATCAATAGACTTTTCTTCGCGTGCTTCCAGCAGATGGTAGTAGATTTTACCAGAGCACAGCACAACTTTTCGGGCTTTTTCCGGAGAAACTTCATGTTCTCCGATTACATTTTGGAAAGCGCCATCTGCGAGCTCTTCTAGACTCGAAGTAGCCAGCGGATGGCGAAGTATCCACTTTGGACTCATAACCACCAGAGGTCGGCGCATGGGGCGTATAGCTTGACGTCGAAGCAGATGGAATATTTGAGCAGGCGTAGTAGGTAAGCACACCTGAATATTGTGATCAGCACACTGCTGAAGGAATCTCTCAAGGCGGGCTGAGGAGTGCTCTGCACCCTGTCCTTCATAGCCATGCGGTAGCAAGAGCGTCAATCCACAGAGGCGCTGCCATTTGTGTTCACCACTAGTAATAAACTGGTCAATTACCATCTGCGCACCATTAGCAAAATCGCCAAATTGCGCTTCCCAGATAACCAGAGAATTAGGTGTGGTTGCGGCATAGCCGTATTCGAAGGCCAACACCCCTTCTTCAGATAGCAAAGAATCGAAAATTTCGATGGGGCGCTGCTCGCTGCTCAGGTTTTCTAGGGCTACATAGGGCTCGCCACTCTGCTGATCAAATACCGCGGCGTGTCGATGAGAAAAAGTGCCTCGACGACAATCCTGTCCTGAAATCCTAATACGGGTTCCAGATTCTGCCAGGGAAGCATAGGCCAATAGTTCAGCCATACCCCAGTTCAGTGGTATCTCCCCAGAGGCCATCTTGCGACGGTCGTCATAGAGCTTGGATACTTGCCTTTGAACATTAAGTTCAGATGGTAACCCACTGACTTTACTTGATAAATCCTTTAAAGACTCTAGATCCATTCCGGTATTTGCCGGAACATCCCAGTCGTGGCCGATATAGGGTGTCCAATCGACAAAAAGAGACATATTTGGCTCGCTCACCATATTGGGAGCAACGGTTTCTCCTTCATCCAACCTACGGCGGAACTCAGACATCATGGCGTCGCTTTCAGCTGAGGAAAGCACCCCCTCTTTCGCCAGCCGCTCTGCATAGAGGGTGCAGGTGGTCGGATGACTGCGAACTTGCTTGTACATCAAGGGCTGTGTCGCCGCTGGCTCGTCGGTCTCGTTGTGGCCGCGGCGTCGATAGCAAACCAAATCAATGACCACGTCTTTGTGATACTGATAGCGATAGCGCATCGCCAGTTCGGCCACAAAAGCAACGGCTTCGGGATCATCACCATTCACATGGAAAACCGGTGCCTGAACCATTTTTGCTACGTCAGTACAGTACTCTGTAGAACGAGCATCTTCCTGATTGGCTGTGGTGAAACCTACCTGGTTATTGATAATTACATGAATACTACCGCCGGTTCCGTATGCCCGTGTTTGGGACATCTGGAATGTCTCCATAACCACGCCCTGCCCGGCGAAAGCCGCATCACCATGCATGATAATGGGAACAACGGTATTTCCTTCTGGATCTCCCCGACGATCCTGGCGTGCTCTCACACTGCCCTCTACAACGGGTGAGACAATCTCCAGGTGTGAGGGGTTAAAGGCCATAGCAAGGTGAACCTCACCGCCTTCAGTGACCACATTGGAAGAGAAACCCAAATGGTATTTCACATCGCCTGAAGTATTGATGACCCGCTTGCCTTCGAACTCTTCGAACAACTCTGCGGGATTTTTACCTAGAATATTGACCAGAACATTGAGACGCCCGCGGTGAGCCATGCCCATCACGATTTCTTTAGCGCCAGCCTTACCGGCATCCTGTACAAGAGTATCGAGAAGCGGGATCAAACTTTCTCCCCCTTCTATGCCAAATCGTTTTACCCCTGGATATTTGCTATCGAGGTGTTTTTCAAGCCCTTCAGCAGCGGTTAACCGCTCCATTAATTCAATTTTTCGCTCTGCACTATAGGCCGGGCGACCTCGATCTTGCTCAACCTGCTGCTGCAACCACCTTTTCTCCTCGAGATCAGTGATATGCATGGTCTCAACTGCAATTTTTCCAGCGTAGGTAGACTCAAGAGCTTCGAGGATATTCCTAAGGGATGTCGTATTGTTTTCAAAACCAAAGTGCGTCATGCCCGCTCGGAACTGTGTATCCATATCAGCTTGAGAGAGGTCGTAATGAGAAAGCGAGAGCACTCTGGAATGGCGTCGCTGCATCTGCCCTAATGGATCCAAATCAGCTTTGGTGTGACCTCTGTGACGGTAACCAGCGATTAGCTCAATAACGCTAACCTGCTTGCGCTCGTGCTCAAGCGCGGTACCGTCTACGCTGGCGCGTACAGATTCACTTGATGGTTTATTGCGGGCCTGATCACGAAAGTAAGTAATGATGTTTTCGTGAGAAATATCGTTACTACCCAGCTCTCCACCCTTAGGCAGAGAGTCGAAATAATCTTTCCAAACTTCGGGAATCCCTTCTTCATCGAGAATATAACGCTCGAACAACATCTCCACATAGGCAGCGTTTGCGCCGGATATATGGGAGCTATCCCACCAAGACTGCATGTCAGATTTACTCTGCATATTCCCTTCCACGGGCTGGTGTTCAGACAATGAATCTAAATGCCATCCTGACCGAAAATTGATTGGGCCAGGAAGGCAACTCTATCTCTATTTAGCTAGATACCGCGCTGAAGAAGCAAGTTACGAATGTGACCAATAGCGCGCGTTGGATTTAGCCCCTTCGGACAAACTGCCACACAATTCTGAATACCGTGGCAGCGGAATACACTAAAAGGATCTTCTAAATCAGCTAAACGCTCTTCTGTTGCTGTATCCCTACTATCGGCAATAAAACGATATGCCTGTAGCAGGCCAGCGGGTCCGATAAATTTATCCGGATTCCACCAGAACGAAGGGCAGCTAGTAGAACAACATGCGCAGAGGATGCATTCATAGAGACCGTCCAGCTTTGAACGCTCTTCCGGAGACTGAAGTCTTTCAATAGCAGGAGCAGGCGTTTCATTGATCAGATAAGGCTTGATTCGTTCGTATTGGGCGTAAAACTGGCTCATATCAACTACCAGATCGCGAATCACTGGTAACCCCGGCAGGGGGCGAATAACAAGCTTGCCGCCCTTTTCCACTTGGCTAATAGGGGTAATACAAGCCAGTCCATTTCTGCCGCCCATATTTAGGCCATCAGATCCGCAAACACCTTCTCGACAGGAACGGCGATAGGAGAGCGTTGGATCCTGAGCTTTGAGCAATTCGAGTGCATCCAAGACCATGAGGTCTTTACCACCAGTATCGAGCTCGTAATCCTGCATATAGGGTTCCGAGTCGGCTTCGGGGTTATATCGATAAATACTAACTGTTAACAAGATATCGGCCTCCGATTAATAGGTGCGAACTTTAGGTTCGAATGTTGGGACAGTTTTAGGCGTCATATTGACGTCTCTCGTACCGACTTTCTGGCCGTCACTCCAATACATGGAGTGCAGCAACCAGTTTTCATCATCTCGCTCTGTATAGTCCTCACGAGAATGCGCGCCGCGCGATTCTGTACGGGCAATTGCTGTGTGGGCCGTCGCCTCAGCGGTTTCAAACAGATTCTGAAGTTCAAGCGCCTCAATACGAGCGGTATTAAATGCCTTGGATGTATCCTCAAGGCCAACATTCTCAACTCGTGGTCGCAATGCCTCCAGCTCTTGGATGCCACGAGCCATATCATCGCCGTTGCGGAAGATACCAAAGCAGTTCTGCATAATTTTTTGCATTTCAGCACGTAGCTCTGGAGCTTTCTCGCCACCCGCATTTACTTCAAGTCGATTTAAACGCGCCATAGCGGTTTCGATATCACTCTCTGCAGCCTCGTCCAGCTCAATGCCTTCACGCATAGCTTTTTCCAGGTACAAACCAGCAGCTCGACCAAATACAACCAGATCCAACAGCGAATTTCCGCCTAGCCTATTGGCTCCATGCACAGATACGCAGGCGATCTCGCCGCAAGCATAGAGACCATCAACCACCTTATCCTGACCCTCGGCGTCTTGATTTATCACCTGACCATTTACGTTGGTGGGCACGCCACCCATCATGTAGTGACAGGTTGGCACCACAGGAATAGGTTCTTTAACGGGATCTACGTGAGCAAAGGTCTTAGCCAATTCCTGAATGCCAGGAAGTCTCGAATTCAGAACTTCTTCGCCGAGATGATCAAGCTTTAACATCACATGATCTCCGTCCTCTCCACAGCCGCGTCCTTCGCGCATTTCAATTGCCATAGATCGAGCAACAACATCTCGACCGGCAAGATCTTTCGCATTTGGCGCATATCGCTCCATAAAGCGCTCGCCATCCTTATTAATCAGGTATCCGCCCTCGCCCCGGCAACCCTCAGTCACCAAAGTTCCAGCACCGTAGATGCCGGTGGGATGGAATTGCCACATTTCAATATCCTGAACCGGAACACCGGCGCGCAAAGCCATACCAATGCCATCACCGGTATTTATGTGTGCGTTAGTTGTCGACTGATAGATACGACCAGCACCACCAGTCGCCAGAACTGTAGCTTTTGACTTAACAAAAACCACTTCGCCGGTTTCAATTTCAATGGCGATACAACCAACTACCTGCCCTTTACCATTGCGAACCAAATCAACGGCAAACCATTCATTCATGAAGACCGTTTTGTTCTTGACGTTATTTTGGTAGAGCGCGTGGAGCAAAGCGTGACCGGTTCTATCCTCCGCGGCACAGGTACGAGCGGCTTGACCGCCTTCACCATAATTCTTCGACTGACCACCAAAGGGTCGTTGATAAATACGGCCATTCTCAAAACGTGAGAAAGGCAGACCCATATGATCTAGTTCCATAATGGCCGCGGGGCCTTCGGAACACATGTATTCGATGGCATCTTGATCACCGATGTAATCCGAACCTTTAACGGTGTCATACATATGCCAACGCCAATCATCATTTGGGTCGGCGCTCGCAATGGCACAGGTAATTCCGCCCTGGGCAGACACTGTGTGCGAACGGGTTGGGAATACCTTAGTAATTACCGCTGTCTTAAAGCCAGACTGAGCCAACTGCAGCGCAGCACGCATACCAGCGCCACCGCCGCCGATAATTACACCGTCAAAATTCATGGTTTTCATTACCGACATGCTTATAGACTCCAAAAAATGCCAAGGCCAATTACTGTAACTACAGCAACGGTAGTGAGAACGGCGAACTGAAGGAAATAACGAATTAGATTAGCTTTTGGCCCCATCAATCTTGGCGTGACGTAATCAGTCAACACACCCCAGATTCCAATCCAGATGTGAGCCATCAGCATCAAGAGCGCCAGAGTGCTAAAAACCTGCATACAGAAATGAGAGAAAAGTCCTCTCCATTGCTCATAGGTCAGATCTGGATTTGACGCGATAAAATAAACAAGAAAAACAAAGTAGGCAGCGATTACAAGTGCGCTTATTCTCTGAATTACCCAGTCGTACAGGCCGTTTCGACCAAAGCTGGCAATTGAAGTTACACGCCCCATAGCCAAACTCCTGTAATAAGGATCAATACTGCTGAGACTACAAATACGATCTTTGCTCCGAGCCGCCCACCCTCAAGGCTTTCCCCAATACCGGTATCCATTACCAAATGACGCAGGCCTGCGACCAGGTGGTACCAAAAGGGGGCAAGAAACAAAAACATCATGAACTTGATTGGAGAGCTAAGTAATATTTGCTGCACTTCGGCGAAGTCTTCGGCCGAGGCTAAACTCTTCTGCAAAAACCAGAGCAATACCAGAACAGCTGCACAGAGCACTACACCGGTAACTCGGTGAGCGATTGACGCGTAAGCAGTAATAGGCAAGTCAATGGTATTGATGTCCAGATTTACCGGACGACCGTTAACTGAGGAAATTTTCAAAATATATTTACCTTTTCGAGGAAAATAGAATCGGAGTGTAAAGTGGCGATCAACCGCTTGGTTTAAGGGCAATCGCGGGCCGCGATTCTACATTTTGCTACCCTAAAACTCAATCGAGAATCATCGAAAAAACACAAAGTTATCTGCCTTTTTCGAGAAAATTGTCTCGCATAGCGCTTTGTCGTTTGCGCCTTTTGCCGGTCTGGATATAATGCAGTGCTTCAGAAAAAACCCTCAGGGGTAATTTCTTGCTCGACGAAGCTGTGTCAGCAAAACAAAAACTATGCAGCAAATTCGATTATATGCTTCTAGGCTCGCCTAGAAGTGATCTTTTTCAGTCTCAGGAGTAAATATGAGCAACGGTAAGGCAACACTGGCAATTGAAGGTAAAGAGCCTTTGGAACTTGATGTTTATCAGGGAACTATCGGCCCGGATTGTGTTGATGTCTCAAGCTTGGCTGGTCAGGGGGTCTTCACTATCGATGAAGGTTTTGCGTCTACTGCGTCCTGTGAATCTAAAATTACCTACATCGATGGCGGTGCTGGCACCCTCCTACACAGAGGCTATCCAATTGATGAGCTGGCAAACAATGCAGATTACCTCGAAGTTTGCTATCTACTCTTAAACGGCGAACTTCCAACAAAAGAAGAAAAGAAAGAATTCGACGACATTGTTCGCAAACACACCATGGTGAGTGAAAATGTTGCTAATTTCTTTAACGGCTTTCGCTACGACGCGCACCCTATGGCGATGCTTTGCGCGGTAGTAGCTGCCCTCTCCTCTTTCTACCACGACTCGCTGGATATCTCCGACCCGGAGCACCGAGAGATCACCACCATGCGCTTGATCTCCAAAATGCCAACCATGGCAGCGATGGCCTACAAACACTCTATTGGTCAACCCTCACTTTACCCTCGCAACGACTTGGATTACTCAGCAAACTTCCTCTACATGATGTTTGGTACCCCTTGCGAAGATTACGAGGTTAGCCCAGTCCTAGCGCGAGCGATGGACAAGATCTTCATCCTCCACGCTGACCACGAACAAAACGCTTCAACCTCTACCGTACGATTGGCTGGCTCAACGGGAGCCAACCCATTCGCCTGTATTGCTTCCGGTATCGCTGCACTCTGGGGTCCATCCCATGGCGGAGCGAACGAGGCTGTTGTAAAAATGCTTGAGGAAATTGGCGACGAATCCAACGTTGATTCTGCCGTTCTGCGCGCTAAAGACAAAGATGACCCTTTCCGTCTTATGGGTTTTGGCCATAGGGTTTATAAGAACTTCGACCCACGCGCCAAGGTAATGAAGGAAACTTGCGACGAAGTACTTTCCGAGTTGGGTATTGACGATCCGCTACTGAAAATCGCTAAGCGGCTTGAGCAAATTGCTCTGGAAGATGAGTATTTTGTGGAGAAAAAACTCTATCCAAACGTCGACTTCTATTCAGGAATAATCCTGCGTGCTATTGGTATTCCACTCAATATGTTCACCGTGATCTTCGCACTTGGACGTACTTCTGGTTGGCTTGCCCACTGGAATGAGATGGTGAGCACCAACAGCCGCATCGGCAGGCCTCGCCAGCTCTATACTGGAAGCCCGCAACGCTCCTACGAGAGTATCGACAAGCGATAAAAAAACAAAAACCCGGCCAAGGCCGGGTTTTTTTATTCCTACATTTAACCGCTGTTAAGTCTCACCCTCGGGAGGCAAGTAGTTAAAACGAGGTACTTCTACCCCGTTAATCAACACATTCTCTAGAAACATCTCTAAAGGGCGAACCCAAAGGTCAGTTTGCCCCGCTTCTGATTCGCTATTTGTCTCCGGCTTTACCTCATACAAGGGCCGATAGAGCACCAGATATTCCTCGGTTTCCGAATGCCGAACCAATCCCTTAACCTCATAATCATTCCCCTTATAGTGGTGATAACGGCCAAGAGTAATTGATGCCATCTGCGCTGCTCCAGAAATATTGGGTTTAGTAAGCTGAACTAGCTTCACGCAAATAGCTCTCACGCTCATCTTCAGAAATATAGAATTGCTGCTCACCCAGCTTTTTAGCTTTGTACATGGCTGCATCAGCCAACTGCATAACCTCACTCAAACTCTGATTCTCCATAGTGAAGTGATGTACACCTATACTCGAACAGATAAGTGTCATGCGCCCACCGATGGAAAATGGGTCTGCAAGGGCGTTGTGAAATCGTTTGGCGACATCCGCTGCCATTTCTCCGTCTGTCGTATTGACGCAGGCCAGCACAAATTCATCACCTGAAAGGCGACAGAAGTGCATCTTGGTATCAAGACAAAATTCTTGATTAATTTCACCAACGGCTGAAATGATGCGCTGGGAAAATTCCTTTAGTACAAGATCGCCGCCGGCATGACCAAATGAATCGTTTATAGATTTGAAATTATCAATATCGAAATAGAACAGCGTCAGTTTGCGCCGCAAAGAACTTTCTGAGGCAAGCAGTTTTTCTAACCATGCGTAAAAGCTGCGCTGGTTCATAAGCCCAGTGAGATAGTCTTCATTGGCCTCTTGCTCAAGTTGCCTTTGTTGCTGGAACAATTGATAAGCGAGAATCGCCAGAAATATCAGCGAAAAAGCCATGGCAAAACTGAAGCGGGCCACCATGAGCGGCTCCATACTATTGAGAGCAGCTAAGGAACAGACAACCAGCATTGTGCCGCCAATAAGAATGGCCGTTTGATATCGAATGAGGAAAAATAGAGAAGCGGTCAAAGGAAAGCAGTAAATAAGCCCCCTCGAACCATGAAGGTACGAAGTGACCGCCAGAGTAATGCCAGCACAGACAACAAAGCCCACCAGAAGAATTGCGTTATTGCTCCGATTGACCACCGAAATTAACGAGAAGACGGCAATCAAAAGGGTAATAAGACAACTGACCCCTACCCAGAAACTTTCAAATAAGAGATGGGAGAAACCAAAAAATAACAGCAGGAAAATAGTCAGCACATGGACACAAATGGATGCCAGATTCGGCAACTTAAGTTCGAAGTTCCTGAGACTGCTCATTGCAAATCTATCGATTCCAATAGTTAACTTAATGGGTGATTCTAGTCAGAGGCGGGCACAAGTACCAGTGATACTAATTCTGAAATCAATCAACCTCTGAGGATAAAAACTTAGGGGTAGCGCAGCAGAAGAATCCCGCCATTTTGATAGAGGACTTCCTCAACTTCAGCCATCTCTACCCTTCCCTGACGCGTGAAAACCAACTCTCCGCTGCGCGGCTCTCGCTTCGGAGTAATCACACCTCGATAAGTCGTAAAACTAGGCATATCCGTTCGCCACATCAGAATGGGTTCCTCTATCTCTCTGGACAGAATGGCTGCTTCTTTTACGGGAGACTGCTGAAAATCTGCTACTACAGGAACAATCAGTACTCCCACCAACAATAGGTGTAAAACACCGACACGAAAAACACCCTCTAAAGCACTCTTTGCTGTCACTACAGCTGCAATCATTAAGGCGGTCAACACGGCAAGAATTACCGCATCCACATTACCAAGACGAGTTAAGCCATCCGCGAGCAACTCAGACATATAGGGGTCAGAAGTATTTGCAACAATTGATGGCACGAGAAATGGAAAAAGCAGACAAATCAGAGGCAATATAAATACCGGCAGCAATACCCAGCGCCATGCCCTGATATCTAGATAGCGCGACATCATCAAAAAAAGCGGAGTCGTTCCGTACAGCAAGTAGTGTGGCAATTGAGTACTGGAGAAAGAGAAAAATACGAATACAAATCCAAACCAGCACCAGCACCAACTAATCAGTGGCTCTTTGCCAATTTCTCGAATAGACGGCAGGCTGCGGATCACCCAGGCACAAAAGGGAAGCGTAATGAGCAATGCCCCTGGAACATAGTAAAAAACACTTCCACCATGGCCTTCCATGGTGTCGGAAAATCTGCCCAAATTATGGGTCAGAAAAAATCCATCGATAAAGAGCTGCCCCTGATCTAGATACTCTGCAATATACCAGGGCATAGCTACAGCCAGAGCTATCAACCAACCTAAGGGATGGATAGCCACCTGCATCAAACTGCGGGAATCCCGCATTGCGAGAGCATAGAGGCTAAGGGTAGCAAGGGGCACCACGGCTGCGACTGGACCTTTGGTCAACAAGCCGAGCCCGATCCACAAATAAGCTCTGGTTTTAGCTCTGTCGTCATTTTCAACGACGGCTCGGTAGCCATCTAGACAAGCCAAAGTAATCCATAGATTTAGCAAAGCGTCTGCCGTCGCTGCTCTGCCAATTACCGTGACACCCACGCTGCTGACCATAAAAATAAATGCAGCCCTAGCAGAATCTTCACCAAGGCGAGGTTGGGCAAACCGATAAATGGCAATTGCCCAGAAGCTGGCTGCAACTGCGGAGGGCAATCGATAGAAAAATTCGTCTGTTCCGAAAACCCCCGTGCTCAGGGCTTGCAGCCAATAAATCAATATCGGCTTATCAAATCGCTGCACTCCGTTTAGATAGGTAGTAATAAAGTCCTGACGCAGCAGCATTTCCAAAGTTGCTGCGGAAAATGCACCCTCGTCTAGATCAAAGAGCGCCGGCCCCCAGAGGTTGAGGAAAAAACCGACAGCAAGAAAAATAGCGATGCCAACGACAAAGCTCGGCCTAGATGTCACTTCTGGAAGATTCATCAAAGCGAAATCGTCTAGGGCTGGTTTGAATGTGCCTCACGGACAACATAGTGCGTGGTATTGGAAGTCTCGTAGTATGTACGAGACATCAATTCAGCAAGTATTCCTGTGGTGAGGAACTGAAAGGCAGTAATTATCATAAAGACGCCGATCAAAAGTGCAGGACGAGTACCAATGTCGTGCCCCAGAATGAACTTGTCGAAGCCCAGATAGACGAGCAACACAGTTCCAAAAAAACCGAGCACCAAACCAATGGTTCCGAAGAAGTGCCCAGGGCGAGCTCGATACTTCATGAAAAATAAGACGGACAATAAATCCAGAATCACACGAATAGACCGAGAAATTCCGTATTTTGATTCACCGTGGATTCGTGCGTGATGAGTAACGGGGATTTCGCCAATTCGGCGAGAAGGAGCCACAGCGGCAACCCAGGCTGGAATAAATCGATGCATCTCACCTAAAAGCTTCACCTGCTTAATGACCGAAGCTCGATAGACTTTTAAACTGCAACCATAATCGTGAATTCTTACGCCGGTAATCTTTCCAATTAATTTGTTCGCTACCCAGGAAGGTATTTTGCGCATAACCAACTTGTCTTTGCGCTTCTCACGCCACCCCACCAAAAGGTCCAAATCACGGTCGAGAAGATTTTCCACCATTCTGGGAATGTCGTGAGGGTCGTTTTGAAGATCACCGTCTAGTGTCACGATTAATTCACTTACCGCGGCATCAATGCCCGCCTGCATCGCGGCGGTTTGACCAAAATTTCTCTGTAACTCAAGTACGCGGACCTTGTAATTCTGATCTGAGCCAGAGGATAGCGCCGTCGCTACCGTATTGTCCGAGCTGCCATCATCAACCAATATCAGCTCTATAGTGCCCGAATAATCCTCCAAGGCCTCACCCACTCGCTTTAGCAGCGGATTTACGTTTTCTTCTTCGTTGTAGAGGGGAACGACCAGCGACAGGGAAGGTTGTGATGTCATTTGAACTCAGCTTTTATGTTGTTGAATTTGGCGATTTTGTGCGGAGGGCAAACGCCGCATGCACTGTATCAAAATCCCTCGCCCCTGTACCATTAAGGCAACAAAAATATGATGCCTAGATGACCTCACCAGACCGTTCGAATTCCCGAATCTACTTTCTTGTCAGCGGCATTGCTGTGATTGCTTACGCCGGTCTAATCGAGTGGATTTGGGGTTGGGCAACGATTTTCGAGCAATGGTCAAATTGGTCTCTAACCTCTACCTTGATTGCGCTCGTGCTCATGTTTTGTACCTACCTAGTTCGCGCCTATCGCATCAGGGACTATTTTCGAGACTATTCAAGGGTAAGCTTTTCGGAATCGATCCGAATCACGCTCATACACAATTTGGCAAACAACTTGCTGCCAATGCGTTCAGGAGAAGCGAGCTTTCCTCTTATGATGCGCAGTAGCTTTGATTTACCCCTGTCTATGACAACAGGAACTCTGCTTTTTTTCCGCGTACTGGATCTACAGGTTCTATTAGCTCTCGGAGCAATTGCCTGGATTTGGCAACTTCACAGTAATCTGATTGGGTGGTCTGCTTGGGTTGTCTTTGTTCTCAGCCCCTTGGTTCTCATTCAGGGCCGAACTTATATAGAATCAAAAATATTAGTCTTGCTTCCGAGAAAACTT
The DNA here is from genome assembly GCA_018662305.1 of Porticoccaceae bacterium. Lineage (GTDB taxonomy): Bacteria > Pseudomonadota > Gammaproteobacteria > Pseudomonadales > GM7GCV1 > JABJGI01. The sequence continues at coordinate 27,953 of JABJGI010000157.1, forward strand.
GAAGAGCTATCCAAAAAAATTCTGTCCGGTACTCCACAGAGCTTTGATCCCCTAATCCGTACTCTGGCATTGACTTGGCTAAACTGGTCAACAAAGATTATTGTTTTTGCCTGGATATTAATGAGCTTTGCTGAGTTAGAGCTTGTTCAGGCAATAACGGGGGCAATGGGAGGCGAGCTAAGCTCAGTTTTGCCCTTTCATGCTCCAGCAGGTGTGGGAACTTACGAAGCTGGAGTAGTTGCCGGAGCCGCCCTGACGGGCTCCTCCATCGATAGCTCAGTTGCCGCTGCTGTAAACCTACACATATTGATCATCCTTGGGACCTTGATCGGCGGTGTGGCTGCACCCTCAATCAAGCAGAAGAGTTTCCAGCGTCCCAAATAAAAACCGCCGACCCAGGGCCGGCGGAATTTGAATATAGATTAAGCAGAGCTTGTCGAGCCTAGCCCTTTAACTCCTCTCGTCCACGATATTTAGCCAAACCATCGGTCTCAGCCTCAATTCTCAAGAGACGGTTGTATTTAGCCACCCGATCAGAACGACAGAGTGAGCCCGTTTTAATTTGCCCTGCCGCAGTGGCTACGGCCAGATCAGCGATGGTCGTATCTTCTGTCTCTCCCGATCTGTGTGAAATCACCGCCGTGTATCCGGCTTCTTTGGCCATTTCAATAGCATCCAGAGTTTCTGACAGGGAACCAATTTGGTTGAACTTGATAAGTATCGAATTGGCAACGCCCATATCAATACCCTTTTTCAATATCTTTGGGTTGGTTACAAAGAGATCGTCACCGACCAACTGAACCTTTTCGCCCAGCTGTTTGGTGAGGTATTCCCACCCATCCCAGTCAGATTCATCCAATGCGTCTTCGATTGAGAGAATCGGGTAACGCTCACATAACCCGGCAAGAAAATCCGAGAAGCCCTCGGCATCAAATTGTTTCCCTTCACCTGCAAGATCGTAAACACCGTTTTTATAGAATTCAGAAGCGGCACAATCCAGAGCCAAAACGACATCTTCTCCCAACTTATAACCAGCAGCAGAAACTGCCTCGGCAATCACTTCCAATGCTGCTTCGTTGGATGGTAAATCAGGCGCAAATCCACCCTCGTCACCCACTGCAGTATTTAATCCCTTTGATTGGAGCACCTTCCGTAATGCGTGAAATATCTCAGCACCCATTCGCAAGGCTTCAGAAAAACTCTCTGCAGACACCGGTTGAATCATAAATTCCTGGATATCAACATTGTTGTCGGCGTGCTCTCCACCATTGATGATATTCATCATAGGTAGGGGCATTGTCGTGGTCGGCGATCCAACAATTGAACCTATGTGTTCATAAAGGGGAATTCCCTTTTCTGTCGCTGCGGCACGAGCATTAGCTAAAGACACCGCCAAAATTGCGTTTGCGCCCAAGCGCTCTTTGTTTTCCGTCCCATCAGATTCGATCATCAGATTGTCGATAGCTCTCTGATCAAAGGGGTTAGCGTGAAGCAGCAATTCACGAATGGTCGAATTGATATTGTTTACTGCGGTTAATACACCCTTGCCCAGGTATCGCTCTTTGTCACCGTCACGAAGCTCTAGAGCTTCGCGCGAGCCCGTTGAAGCCCCGCTCGGAGCAAAGGCTGAACCCACCACTCCGCTTTCCAAAGTTACCTCGGCGAGGACTGTCGGGTTTCCACGAGAGTCCAATACCTCAAAAGCGCGAATATCTGCAATTTCGCTCATTAAATTATTCTCCAAATATCTAAGTTTACTAATTGTTTCTAATGAATTTATTTACTGAATTTACTCATTGAATTTCAAGCGGGGTAAAGCTTTTAACCATCTGATCAAGGTCATTTATCTGAGCAAGAAAATCTTTTAACTTGTTCAGCGGCAAGGCGCTCGGGCCATCGCATAACGCATTATCTGGTTCTGGATGCGCCTCCAAAAACAATCCAGCCAAACCCACTGCAACTCCAGCTCGAGCCAAGTCAGCAACTTGCTGCCTGCGCCCGCCTGAAGCTTCTTGTCCAGGATCACGCCTCTGTAGGGCATGAGTCACATCAAATATCAGTGGGCATCCTATTGTGGCTTTCATGGTCTCAAAACCGAGGAAATCAACAACTAAATTGTCGTAGCCGAAGTTACTGCCCCTCTCGCAGAGCATCGTTTTTGTATTGCCACACTCGGCAAACTTATCGACGATATTTTTCATCTGCTCAGGGCTCAAAAACTGTGGCTTCTTAATGTTTATGACACTACCCGTTGCTGCCATCGCAGCAACCAGATCAGTTTGCCTGGCAAGAAAAGCCGGGAGCTGAATCACGTCGCACACTTCAGCAACTGCACTTGCCTGACTCGGCTCATGAACATCAGTAATCAGAGGCACATTGAACTGACTTTTCACTTCCTCCAGGATCTTTAAACCCTCATCCAAACCTGGCCCGCGAAAAGAATGTATTGAGGAACGATTGGCTTTATCAAAAGAGGCTTTAAATACGTAGGGAATGCCCAGCCCAGAAGTCACCTCAACATAGGCCTCAGCTGCACGTATTGCTAGATCACGCGACTCAAGCACATTGATACCACCAAAGAGCACCAGAGGACGATCATTGGCAACCTCAAAAGAGGAAATATTTATCGAGTGATGCTTCATAGGATATTTAGCTAGCGCTAGCCTGAGCTTTCACCGCTTCAGTCTTTGATTCTGGCTCAACTTCATTGATTCCGCGGTGTTCAATGGCAGCTTTTACAAACCCACTAAAGAGCGCATGGCCTTCGCGCGGACTGGATGTGAACTCTGGATGAAACTGACAGCCGATAAACCAAGGATGGTCTTCAATTTCGACTATCTCTACGAGAGATTGATCTGCAGAGCGACCTGCGATTTTTAGTCCGCCCTGGGTGAGCTGATCGAGATAACTGCCGTTAAATTCATATCTGTGGCGATGACGTTCATGAATCACATCATGTCCGTAAAGCTCTCGAGACAGACTATCTTTTACCAAAGAGCAAGGTTGCGCACCTAGGCGCATAGTTCCACCCAAATCGCTCCCCTTACCGCGTACTTGTTTCACGCCATCAGGCTCCATCCATTCAGTGATTAGTGCTATCACCGGATCTTCTGCAGCTGTATCAAACTCTGTACTGTTGGCGTTTTTCAATCCTAGAACATTACGCGCATATTCAATAACAGCGACCTGCATTCCGAGACAAATTCCAAGATAGGGAACGCCCTGCTCTCTTGCATAGCGCACCGCGCTGATTTTGCCTTCAATACCTCGTGACCCGAAACCACCCGGAACTAAAATCGCGTCGGCGTCTTCGAGAAGACTCAAACCTTGCTCTTCGACATCTTCAGAATCGATATAAAGAACCTTTACCTTTGTCTGGTTATGAATAGCTGCATGCTCAAGCGCTTCGTTGAGGGACTTATACGCGTCCAGCAACTCCATGTATTTGCCCACCATGGCGATAGTGACTTCGCCACTGCTTGAGTTTTGTAGATCAACCACCTTATCCCATTCGCTCAAATCAGCATCGGGCTTGTCGATATTGAATTTCTCCACCACCAATTCATCCAAACCATATTCCTGAAGGTTTCTAGGAATACTGTAAATCGAGGTGGCGTCGGGCATCGGAATAACAGCTCGATACTCGACATTGGTGAAGAGCGCTATTTTTCTTCGGGAATCATCATCTATGGGCTTCTCTGAACGGCAGAGCAGAATTTCTGGCTGCAAACCAATGGTGCGCAGCTCTTTCACCGAATGCTGGGTTGGCTTGGTTTTCACTTCTCCGGCAGCGGCAATGTAGGGAACCAGCGTCAGATGCATTAACAGCGCTCTGGAACTACCCAGTTCAACCTTGAGTTGGCGAATCGCTTCCAAAAAGGGTTGCGATTCGATATCACCCACGGTGCCACCAATCTCGACGATGGCAATATCATTTCCCTCGCCACCCGCAAGGGTTCTGGATTTAATTTCGTCGGTCACATGAGGGATAACCTGAACGGTTCCCCCCAAGTAGTCACCGCGTCGTTCACGCCTCAATATGGTTTCGTAGACTTGACCAGTAGTGAAATTATTTCTCTTACTGGTTTTGTTCTTAAGAAAGCGTTCGTAGTGACCTAAATCTAGATCGGTCTCAGCACCGTCGTCTGTAACAAAGACTTCGCCGTGTTGAAATGGGCTCATGGTGCCCGGATCCACATTTAGATAGGGATCCAGCTTCATAATCGTCACTTTGAGGCCGCGAGATTCGAGAATGGCTCCTAGGGAAGCGGCGGCAATACCCTTCCCGAGAGAAGAAACAACGCCACCAGTAACAAAAATAAAACGCGTCATACAGTGAACAGAAAGTCCTGACAGGAAAGTTGATGTAAAAAAGGGATATCAGCGGTCCATCTCTGGAGCGGAACAAGGCAGATAAACCTTTCACGAGATGGGACGTCATCGTATCACTTGGCAAGATTTCAAACAATTTAAATGTTCGATTGTTGTTCCCAATTGATGAGAAAATGTCGACAATCCGTCCCAGATGTTGGCCTTTGACATGTATCAAGTGTGTGCCAACACCAATGGTTAGAATCCCGCGCAGAAATTAGCTGAAATCAAACAGGAATCCTATGAAACAGTCCAACAATCTGAGCCGCCGTAAATTTGTTTTTGCTTCTTTAATGGTCCCACTTGTGGATCTGAGTCGTCCGCTCATGGCGCAGGAGCTTCCGCTAGTGAGCGAGTCAGACGCAACTGCCGTAGCTCTCGGCTACAAACACAACGTGGCAAGCATCGATAACATGATGTTTCCGCGGCGATCTACCGAAGCAAATGGATCCACTCAGTTTTGCGACAACTGTATCTTTTACACTGGTGTCGCCGGTGAAGATCAAGGCCCCTGCGCCCTATTCCCTGGCAAAGCCGTTGCCGCAAAAGGCTGGTGTAACACCTGGACACTAAAGAGCTAGGGCAGAGCTAAGCCTTTACTTCTAAATCCCACTCAAATTTAGGTGCACTGATCTCTTTAGAACAACTAAAGAGATCAGCTACCGCTATGATTTGGTCATCTCGCCAGATGAGGGGTACGCGCTCTCGCAACCAGGGTTCTAACGAATATTCCTGCATTAGCTTTTTTAGCGATTGAGATTTGTCTCGATCAATAGGTTTGCAGCGTTCCCCTCCCTGTCTGAACGAGACTTTCAATTCATCGCCCCGATACTCTTCTAGAGCACTTATCTCACCGCATCCGGACAGCATTAGTGGGCCCGAACCGCCCCAATAAAACTCTTTGTTTTGCGATGAAAACTCTTCAATGGCGCGCATTAAGTAAAGCCGACCCCCAAATCGCCTCACTTCAGAATTTTCGATTTTCAATTCTGGAGAGCTGTCCTCTCTGCTCTGCAAGAGCTTATGTACCTTTTCCAGATACGCTGAATCGAACCCCTGCAGATTTAGCTGGTTAAATGCCACTGCCAGCAAATGAGCCTGGGCAGCTGGACTCAAATCGATGAACTTCGAAGCATCTAGACTCCAACCCCAACGGGCAGGCTGCCAATCGCATCGGCTCTGCAGCTCGACAGCATATTCATCCAACAGCACCGCTGTTGATGACATATTAGAAGCGGCCCTAGCCAAGGTTTTATTTGCCGCAGGCCAGCGTTGCTGGACAGTGGGAAGAATCTTGGCCCTTATATAGTTTCTATCGTAGGAGATATCTGAATTAGAGAGATCTTCAATCCAATCTAGTTTTGCCTTCTTCGCACTGCTGTATAGCTCTTCTCTAGTTTTATTCAGCAAGGGTCGAATCAACTGACCAAGCCCTTCAGCTCGCTGTTCTGGAATAGCCGACAGCCCCCTTAAACCAGCGCCTCGAAAAAGTCGGTACAAAAGCGTTTCAGCCTGATCATCAATGTGATGCCCCAACAGCAAAATATCCTTGGCACTCAGCTGCATTCGAAAAAACTGATAGCGTTGGGTGCGCGCCTCGCTCTCTAGACCCTGCCCTTTATTGGCGATTGAGAGTTTTGCAGCACGAAACTCTACTCCCAGTTGCTTCGACTCATTGGAACAGTGAAGCTCCCACGCATCTGCCTCAGGCTGGAGGCTATGATTTACATGAAGTGCGCAGACTTTTTCTGCGCCTAAGAGATGAGCGGCTGAGTGCAATAAAATCGTCGAATCAAGACCCCCGCTAAAGCCCACAAAAACGCGATCTGCACTCTCTAATTGCTCTGAGTGCTGTTGAAGGAAACCACCCAAATTCACTTTTTAGGCTTCCAACACCACGGAATCGGCACCAAAATTGTGGCGCAGCTCATGCAAAAGGTCGTCTTTGGGTTCCACTTTCCAGTCCTCGCCCAATTCAAATTCCCCTTCAAAACCGGGCTGACGAACCTTCACTCTCACGGAGCAAGCCCCGCCGCGAAAATCCTGCAGGCACTCGCGCAAAGAACTAATCGACTGATCACTTCCAAGCTCTTCGGGAAAGTCCACGCGCAAGCGATTGAATTTCTGATTGCGCAACTCGAGCAGAGGTAGCACCTGTTCTGCACGCACTCTTAACCCCCCGCTATAGTCGTCCTGCTGAACACTTCCTTCAACGGCGACAACCGTATCCAGAATCAAAGAGGATTCAACTTGAAGATAAAGATCTGAGAAGAGCGTAATTTCAACGCGAGCACTGCGATCGTCCAGAGTCAAAATACAAAGCTGATCTCCGCGCTTGGTTTTGATGGTTCTTTTCTCGACCAGCAACCCGCCCAACCACTGAGACGTTTTATCTGGCCTCAAATCACAAAGCCGCTTACCGATTAACTGCTTCAGCTCATCGGCATAGGCTTCCACAGGATGCCCCGTGAGATAAAGCCCCAAAGTTTCTTTTTCCTTTTGCAGTCGTTCCTTCATTGTCCAGGGACGAGTAGCTGCTCGACCTGAGCCATTGGTCTCCTGGGATGGGGCCTCTGCAACGACGATATCACCAAACATATCAGTCATACCCGAGGCCTGATTTTCGTTGGCCTGCTCCGCTACTTGAATTGCTTCTTCTAATTGTCCATCAAGGACCGAACGACAACGATCGGGATCATCTGAAAACTGATTCAAATTATCCAAAGCACCGGCTTTAAGTAGCGCTTCAGCACCCCGACGATTCAATTTACGTTGATCGATTCTGGCGCAAAAATCATAAATATCAGGATATGGGCCCTTTAGCTGGCGACTATCGATAATGCTTTGAATTGCGCCTTCTCCCAACCCTTTGATCGCTCCCAACCCGTAAACCACCTGTCCCTCTTTATTGACCGAGAACTGAAACTCCCCGGTGTTCACATCAGGAGGGGTAACATCCAGATTCAGCCGCTTACACTCATCAATAAAGCCAACAATTTTGTCTGTGTTTTGCATATCTGCAGACATGACCGCTGCCATAAATTCCGCTGGGTAGTGAGCCTTTAGCCAAGCGGTTTGGTATGCCACCAAGGCGTATGCAGCGGAGTGAGATTTGTTAAAGCCGTAGCCAGCAAACTTTTCCATTAGGTCAAAGATATTGCTGGATAGCTCCTCCGAGATACCCCTTTTGCTGGCCCCTTCCATAAACATTTGGCGCTGCTTAGCCATTTCTTCAGCTTTTTTCTTACCCATGGCTCGGCGCAGAAGATCAGCCTCGCCGAGGCTATAACCCGCCAGAACCTGCGCAATTTGCATCACTTGCTCTTGGTAGAGAATGATGCCGTAGGTAGGCTTAAGAACCGGTATCAGATCTTCATGCTGATATTTGGGATGGGGGTAAGAAACCGTTTCATTGGGATCATTCTTACGCGCAACAAAGTCATCCACCATGCCCGACTGCAATGGGCCTGGTCGAAACAGCGCAACCAGAGAAATAATGTCCTCAAAGGTTCCGGGCTTCTGCTTCTTGATCAGGTCTCGCATGCCGCGAGATTCGAGTTGAAATACTGCCGATGTCTCGCCACGACGAAGCATCTCGTAGACACCAGCGTCCTCAAGAGGAATGCGGTCGATATCTACCTCATCCAAGCCTTCAGTGCGACGCTTGTCATTTACCATGCGCACAGCCCAATCGATGATCGTCAAAGTACGCAAACCAAGAAAATCAAACTTAACTAAGCCAACACTTTCAACGTCATCTTTATCGTATTGAGTAACCAGACCACTGCCTTTGTCATCGCAGTAAAGTGGTGCAAAGTCAGTCAATTTGGTCGGGGCTATAACAACACCACCAGCATGCTTACCGCAGTTTCTGGCAATACCTTCGAGCTGGACAGCCATATCCCAGATTTCCTGAGCCTCAGCGTCTTCCCGCAAAAAGTCTTGCAAAACTTTTTCCTGTTCCAGAGCTAGAGAAAGCGTCATACCCACTTCGAAAGGAATCATTTTAGAAAGCCGATCAGCCAGTCCGTAGGATTTACCCTGAACGCGGGCAACATCCTTAACCACAGCTTTTGCCGCCATGGTGCCAAAAGTGACAATTTGCGAAACCGCCTCTCGGCCATATCGATCCGCTACATAGTCGATTACTCTATCTCTTCCTTCCATACAGAAATCAACGTCAAAATCTGGCAGAGATACCCGCTCGGGATTTAGGAATCTTTCAAACAGAAGATCGTAGTGAATAGGATCGAGATCCGTAATCTTCAAGGCATAGGCAACTAGAGAACCGGCTCCGGAACCCCTGCCTGGGCCAACCGGGATTTTGTTGTCCTTAGCCCAGCGGATAAAGTCCATAACAATAAGGAAGTAGCCGGGGAAGCCCATCTGCAGAATAATATTGAGCTCCTCTTCAAGGCGATCCCAATAGACCTGCAAGGACTCATCTTTACTTTCTTTGTCGGGGAACAGAATGCTTAGTCGATTCTCCAGTCCCTCGCGCGAGCACTGGCGCAGGAATTCCTCCTCGTTAGAGCCTTCTGGAACGGGGTATTCAGGCAAGTATGATTTACCCAGTTCAATGCCGAGGCTGCAGCGCTTGGCGATTTCAACTGTGTTTTCAATGGCTTCTGGCAAGTCGACAAAGAGCTCGTCCATTTCTTCTGCGCTGCGCAGGTATTGCTGTTCAGAATACTTTTGCTGCTTGCGCGGATCTGCAAGGGAATAACCATCGTGAATACAGGCTCTGGTTTCGTGAGCCTCAAAATCTCCTGGAGCCATAAAACGCACATCATTGGTGGCGACAATGGGTAATGCGAGCTCAGAAGCTAGCTGCACAGACTGATGCAAACAATCTTCCTCTCCGGCTCGTCCGGTTCTCTGAACCTCGAGGTAATAACGCTGTGGGAAATTTTCAGCCCACCAGGACGCCAGCTCACCGGCCTCCTTGGTCTTTCCTTTCAATAGGAGTTGGCCAACATCGCCTCTGCTAGCGCCTGAGAGACAGATCAACCCTTCATTTAACTCAGTTAACCACTGTCTTTGAACTCGTGGCTCTCCCAGCTCTTGCCCATCTACATAGGCGCGGGAAATTATTTCAATCAGGTTTTTGTAACCCTGGGAATTAATAATTAGAAGGCAGAACTCTGCGTTCGACTCTAGCCCCTCTTCCTCTGCCAAAATTAGGTCAGAGCCAAAGATGGGTTTTACTCCACTCGCCACCGCCGCTCTATAAAACTTAACCGCGGCAAATAGATTGGCATGATCTGTGAGAGCAAAAGCGGGCATATTTTGCTTAGCCACATGAGCCATAGTCGGCTTGATGCGCAATATTCCATCTCTTAAGGAATACTCTGAGTGGGCGCGTAAGTGCACGAAGCTCTTTGTCGGAATGCTTGTCATTTGGCCTATGGCATCAACTACTTTAAGAATTAAATAGATCGGCTTGCTTCACCGGCCGATAACTTTGTCGGTGTATTTCACAAGACCCTATCTGCTTCAACATATCAAGATGATGTTTAGTTGGGTAGCCCTTGTGTTGATCAAATCCGTAATCAGGGAATTTTTGATGCATTTCCTGCATATGCCTATCCCTTGCGACCTTTGCCAAAATAGATGCGGCAGAAATTTCCTCAACGCGAGAATCTCCCTTCACCAGAGCGATAGATTGATAGCTCCATGGAGGGAGACGGTTTCCATCAACGGCAACAAATTCCGGCTCGGGTTGCAGTGACTGAACAGCCCTTTTCATTGCTAACATCGAAGCATGCAGTACATTCAGTCGGTCGACCTCTCCCACACTGGCAATCGAGATACTCCAACAAAGTGACTTATTGCAAATTTCCTCATAAAGCGCATTGCGCCGAGTTTCGCTCAGCTTTTTTGAATCAGCGAGCCCTTCTATTGGCTGATTCGGGTCGAGAATCACTGCGGCGGCGTAGAGATCTCCAGCCAGAGGCCCTCGACCCGCTTCATCTGTTCCGGCCAACAGAGCGCCATCATAGGGGATTTCAGGGTCGCGCTCGGGCTGAGTGCTCACTGAGGCAGAACGCTTTTATCAAGGCTGGCAATGGCTTCTGCCGCCATGCGGCTGCTCGGCAATTGCAACTCTTCTCTCATCTCGGCAAATGCTCTGAGCTGGTTGTTCCGGCGATGCTCATCCTCACACAATGAAAGTATCTCATCGCTAAGGTTGTCCGAAGTTGCCTCAGCCTGAATGTATTCATTCACCAAGGACTTCGCTGCTATAAGGTTTGGTAGTGACACATAGGGAACCTTAACCATGCTGCCAATAATTTTATAACTGAGCCAGTCTGCTCGGTAAGCAACAATAAGTGGTCTGTTCAACAACATCACTTCCAAGGTTGTGGTACCGGAGGCAGCTACTACCAAGTCTGCGGCAGATATCACCTGCAGAGTGTTGGCTTCAACCAAAGGGAAATCTTGCACAGTAAAAAAAGATCGAATTAGATCTGCTTTTTCGCTGTTTACCGCAGCAAAAACAAAAACACCTTCTGGATTTATCTTTTGGACCTTCTCAATAGTTTCCAGATACAGAGGCATTAGGTGCTTAATTTCTGCGGACCGACTACCGGGCAGCAGCGCGAACAACTTTTGCCCTTTGGATAGTTCTACTCCGATACGGTGCCTGGCTTCATCTTTGTCTGTATCGGGATTCAGTTCCGTTGCCAGAGGGTGACCAACATATTCAACCGGCATGTTGTGATCGCGATAGAACTGAGCTTCAAAGGGTAATAGCGTCAGCATCAAATCTAGAGATTGTCGAATACCCTTTATACGTCCCTGACGCCAAGCCCATACCGAAGGGCTGACATAGTGAACGGTTCGAATCCCCTTCTGTTTAAGTTTTCTAGCCAAACCCAGATTAAAGTCAGGAGAATCAATACCAATAAAGAGATCGACTTTTTGGCTAACAAATAGCTTCGCGAGGCTGGCTCTGATGTTGAGTAATTCGGGCAACCGTTTGAGAGGTTCGAGCAGACCCATTACAGAAAGACGATCGATGGGGTACTGGCTATCGAGCCCCTGAGAGGCCATTCGCGACCCACCCATTCCGATAAATTCTACGTTGGGATAAAGAACTTTGAGTTCTTCCATCAAACCAGCGCCGAGAATATCTCCAGACTCTTCACCAGCGACAATTGCCACCCGGTGCAGAGCCATTAACGCAATATCCCCCTTTCGGAGGTTTCTAAAGTAGCAATCAAGGGTGCGAGAATATCGCTAAATTCCTGATCTGACTTAAGCAAGTCTATGGCGTCAGAGAGTTCTAGGCCTTTGCGGTACACAGTTTTGTAAGCACGCTGCAAACACCGAATTTGATCTGAACTGAAGTCACGACGTTTAAGTCCTTCGGCGTTAATTGTGCGCGGCTTAGGAGGGCTGCCTGCCACTAACACGTAGGCCGGTACGTCCTGAGTTACCCACGCATGGGCACCGATAAAACTATGGGCACCGACACTGCAATACTGATGCAGACTGGAGAAACCGGAAATTATTGCCCAGTCCCCTACTTCTACATGCCCAGCCAGTGCGACGTTGTTCACCAGGATAGTTTTGTTGTGAATGATCGAGTCATGACCTATATGCACATAAGCCATAATCAGGTTTTCGTTTCCAATACGCGTCTCGGAACGATCTTGCACTGTTCCGCGATGAATGGTCACACCCTCTCGAATAACATTCCCGTCGCCAATGACGAGACGGGTTTTTTCACCCTTATATTTTAGATCTGGGGTATCCTCGCCGATACTGCAGAACTGGAAAATGCGGTTGTTTTTACCAATGGTTGTTGGCCCTTTAATCACATTGTGGGGCCCCACGACCGTTCCAGAACCGATTTCCACTTCTGGCCCAATTACATTGAATGGACCAATCTGAGCATCCTCAGCAATAATCGCGGATGGGTCGACCACTGCAAGGGGGTCAATCATGGGACTGCCTGTGCTTCCTAGCTATCTACGATAGCGCAGGTGAGTTCAGCGGAAACGGCAAGTTGATCTTCTACCAACGCCTTAACATCAAATTTCCAGATATTTCGCTTCCGAGTGATTACTGTGGACTCTAGGATTAGCTGATCACCTGGGACAACACGACGCTTGAAGCGAACCTTATCGATACCTGCAAAAAGGTAGAGAAAACCATCTTCGGGCTTCATATCTACCGTTCTGAACCCCAAAACGCCGGAAAGCTGCGCTAAGGCTTCAATAATTACAACGCCGGGCAATATTGGGTTATCTGGAAAATGGCCCTGAAACATCTCCTCGTTATAAGTGACATTTTTCAGTCCACGAACGAAATGTCCCGATTCAAAATCAGTGACCCTATCCACAAATAGCATTGGGTAGCGATGGGGAAGATATTTCTGTATTTCAATAACGTCCATTACGTCCATTATTCTTTGGCCTTATTCTTGGTTGAGTTTTCGAGTTGTGAAACTCGATCCACTAATTCTTCTATTTTTCTGAGCCTAACAGTATTGCGACGCCAGTCTTTGCTCGGAGCAACTGGCATTCCAGAGGAATACTGCCCTGGCTCCAATATCGAGCGAGTCACCATACTCTTGCCGGTGACATGAACATTGTCGGCGATTTCAATATGTCCGGTGATCGCTACTTGACCACCAAAGCTGCAGTCTGCGCCTATCTTGGTGCTCCCAGCGATACCAACCTGACCCGCAATTGCGGTTCGGTCCCCCACTTCCACATTGTGTGCCACCAAAACCAGGTCATCAATAATAACGCCATGTCCAATGATGGTGTCATCCAGTGCGCCGCGTGAAATACTTACATTAGCGCCAATATCGACATTGTCGCCAATAACAACACGACCCAGCTGATGAATTTTTTCCCAGCCCTTGTCTGAGGGAGCAAAACCAAAACCATCTGAACCTATCACCGTACCGCTATTTACGCGGCAATCTGATCCGAGTATGACCTCATGGTAGAGGGTAACATTGGAAAAAATTCTACAATTCGCACCTATTTCCGCATCGGCACCTATATAACAATTTGAAGCGATGTCACTGCCAGCAGCGATTCTTGCGCCTGCTTCAACCACCGAAAATGCCCCAATTGAGACGCCATCAGAAATTTCTGCTCGGTCGGAAATAATAGCCCGATCGGAAATACCCCTATTATCAGCACCTCTGGCAAATAGCTTCGATGCCTCAGCGTAGGCCTTGTAAGGGTTTGAGTGAATCAGCAAGGATAGATTTTCTGCCGGTTTGATTAAGCCCGGAGGACATATCAGTGCTCCAGCCTCACTTCGCTCCGCCTGTGGTAAGTTCTTTTCAGAAACGACAAAACTTAAATCGTCTTGGCTAGCACTTGTCAAAGAAGCCAGCCGCTTCACCAGTTTATCTGGCGAAGTGGCTATCAACTCCGCATCGATGGTAGCGGCAATCTCTGCGAGTGAAATTCCAGAGCTTTGCTCGCCCATTCAACTAATACTACTGGGACAGTTTTTCCGCGAGCAGTTCGGTAATATTGTGGCTGGCGTCGGCATCATAGACTGCGGTCTCTCGCAGAAGAAGACCGATCTGTTCCTCCTCAATAATTTGCTCTAGAGCTGCCAATGCAGGTTCGTTCATCGAAGCAATAACTTCATTAATGACCCGCTCACGTTCCGAATTGATTTTTTGCGTAGTCAACTGCAAATCCGCATCCTTAAACTGACGGGTACGTGTGTATTGAGCGAACCTTTCATCATCCCAACCACTGGCTTCAGCGCGAGCTTGACTATCAAGGCTTGCAACGTCTGCCTGAAGGCTTCTGGCAACGGCGACTAACTCAGAGAACGCTGGGTCAGAAGCCAGGGCCTCCAATTGTTGCTGGCCGTAGGTACTGTTCAAAATACCCGCTTGAATATCGACTACCGCTATCTTTTGCGCGAAGGCTGCTGAGGAAGCAAAAATAACCGTCGCTGTTAGCGCTGCGAGTATGCTTTGTTTGATCACGTTATATCTCCAGATTTATTACTAAAAGGTTTGTCCCAGCGTAAACTGAAACATTTCTCGATCTTCAAAAGGTCCGCCATTAATAGGTTTACCGAAACTAAATGACATCGGCCCAAACCCACTAATCCAAGTGACAGCTAGCCCGGCGGAGGCACGTAGCTCTTTGCCATCAGGCGCGAAACAATTTAACTGAATCGTCTCCAAAACACCATCAGGATCTGGCGTACAGTTTGTATCGAAAACGTTACCGGCATCGAAATAGAGTGAGGCTTGAACTGATCTAGGGTCAGGCAAAAAGGGTGTTGGTAACAATACTGCCGCTCCAAACAAAACCTTCACATTACCGCCGATGGGACTGGGCTCAAATCGGAATTCGTCTGTACCAGACTCTCTTGGGCCCAGTCTATTGGTCTCGAAGCCACGAACAGAGCCAATTCCACCGGCATAGAAATTCTCAAAAAATGGCATGCGCTCAGTATCTCCGTATGCATCTCCGTAACCGAGCTCGGAGCTAAGCTTGAGCGTAAAACCACGATAAATGGGAACATAGGCTTCCGCATCCAGCGTAACTTTGTAGTAGCTGATATCACTACCAGGCACCGTCATTTCGAAACTTACCGCTTGAGAACTACCCGCATCTGGGAGCAATCCACGGTTAAGAGTTGATCGGCCAACACTGGTATTAAAACTAAAGGACTTAAAACGAACTTCATCGACACCATCTGGCACCAATGCGGCGATTTCGTTGGAGGCAAAGTCCCCCGTCTCCAAATCCAACTGCTCATAACCGAGCCCATATCTTAAATAAGATGTTTCGGACAGCGGATACCCAAAATTTATGCTCGCTCCCAAAATATCGGTGGTGTAGGTGGAGATATTGATCTCGCCGTAATCGGTTTTTCGAGAAAACAAAGAAAAGCCCGCGGAAACGCCATCGCGCGTGAAATACGGATTGGTATAACTGAGGTTGTAACTTTCCTGATAGGTAGATTTATTAATACCAACGCCGAGAGAGTTCCCGGTGCCCAGGAAATTATTTTCCTGAATATTGAAGCCCAGCAAAAAACCTGAATATTCCGCGTAACCTAAGCTCGCGCTTATCGAGCCAGATGCCTGCTCTTCAACGGTATAGATAACATCAATCTGATCCGTAGTTCCTGCAACTGGGGGGGTCTCCGTAGTTACTTCCCTAAAGAAGCCCAACCTGTCGAGACGAGTCTTACCAAGTTCAATCAGCGCGTCAGAAGCCGAAGCCGATTCCATCTGGCGCATTTCGCGTCGGAGCACCTCGTCATTGGTACGCAGATTGCCGCGAAACTCTACTCTTCGAACATAGACTCGCTGATTAGGGTTAATAAAGAAGTCGATGTCTACTTCGCCACTACCGGGCTCAAAATCTGGGATTTCTTCCACTTCTGCAAAGGTGTACCCCTCATTGGCCAAGCGTCGAAGCATCAAATCCTTTGTCGCCGTAACCAGTGCTTGTGAAAAAACCTGCCCGGGGCGGACATATAGATAGCGAGACATCTCGGCTTCGGGAACGACCATCTCACCCAAAAATCCTACGTCGGCAATACGATAGACCGCGCCTTCATCGATACTCACTGTGATAAAGACAGAGGTTTTATCTGGGCTAATCGCGATCTGAGATGATCGAATACCAAATTCAAAATAGCCCTGATCTCGATAGTATGCTTCGAGCCGCTCAAGATCACCGGTTAGAGCTTCACGGGAATATCGATCCTTCTTGTCAATCCAGGACAACCAATCGGTTTGTTCCAGCTCAAAAAGATCTAGCAACTCCTCATCGTCAAAAACATCGTTACCGATGATGGTAATTTGCTTAATAGCTGCCTTCTCACCTTCGTCAATATTAAGACGCACAGCGACTCTGTTTCTTGGCAATTCAACAATTTCTGATTCCACCACCGAGCCATAATGCCCCTGAGCGACATATTCCTGTGCCAGAGATCTGGACACCGCTTCCAAGGTAGCGGGTTGCAATATTTGCCCCTCAAACAGGCCAGCGTCCGTCATTGAGCTCAGCAACTGGTCTGTCTCAATAATACTGTTGCCTTCGATCTCGATGTTGGCGATTGCCGGGCGCTCAGTAACGCGCACAACCAGAACGTTGCCATCCCGTTCAATTCGAATATCTGTGAAGAAGCCAGTGGAGAATAGTGAGCGGATAGAATCCTGGACAACGATTTCGTCTACTAGGTCTCCGACTCGCGCCGGAAGTGCGGCAAATACCGAGCCAGAGGAAACACGCTGAATGCCCTCAATACGTATGTCTTCGATCACAAAGGTTTGTGCGTATAACCCTGTCGAGAACAGAAAGAGGAAGCCGAATAGAATTTTTTTCATTATGACTACTTATTGGTAAGTCGCGACGTTACAGGCGACCGAAATCATTGTAAAGGGCCAGTATCATCACAAAAAACAAGGCAGTCATTCCTACCTGGATTGCGACACCCTGAACCCGCTCATTTAAGGGAGAGCCCTTTGTCAGCTCTATAAGGTAAAAGACGAGATGCCCACCATCCAGAACTGGAATTGGCAACAAATTCACTACGCCCAACATGACGCTCAATCCCGCCAAAAACATAAAAAAGGATTGCCAACCTGCGTCCGCTGATGCACCCGCATAACGAGCGATAGAAATCGGACCACCCAAATTTTTTGTGGAAATTTGTCCAGTAATCAACTTGCCTAATGAGTCGAGTATCAAAACGGAGGTTGCACCCGTCTGGTCCAACCCTTGTTTGAGAGCTCCAACTATCGAAAAACTAATCTCTCTTTTTAGATCCTCTGGCCACTCGGCCGGGGCGGCGATTACTCCAATGCGGCCGATAGTTTCTCCATCAACCTCTGTAGGCTCTGGAGTTATTTGGCTTTCCAACAGCTGCCCATCGCGGCGAAGCAACACTTGGAGCTCCATTCCAGGCCGCTCCGACACGTAGTCTCGCCAGGCTCGCCAATCGACACTAAGACCATCAACAGAAACGACCTCATCACCGGCCTGAAAGCCCGCCCTTTCCGCAGCCCCATCGGGCTGAATCTCTCCAAATATGGCTTCTAGAGGCGGCGAGTATGGCTGAATTCCGAGAGAACCAAGAAAGTCTGGTGTCTCAGTGTCACCTTGCCATTGCTCGATAGGGACAAGTATCTCCTGTCCGGAAGAGTTGCTGCCGTAACGACGAACCTCAAACTGCAGCGCACCAGATTCACCGATTCGACGAATCATCTGGTCAAAGGCTTCGCGCCAGGTATCCACTGCCGAGCCATCAATACTGAGTATTTCGTAAGCCGGATCTATTGTGCCGGCCTCAAGTCCTGCCTGATGGGCTGGCGAATCTTCCTCTATCGATTGAATCAAAGGTAAATACCCGGTCATTCCACCGAGAAAAACCATCCAATAAACAAGGGCAGCTAGAATAAAGTTGGCGAGAGGGCCTGCAATAACAATAGCAATCCGCTGCCAGACACTTTTATGACTAAAACTATACTGTTCCTGATCTGGCTGAATTTCCTCTTCCTGGCCCTCGCCAAACATTTTGACGTAGCCACCTAGCGGAATAGGCGCCAACGCAAACTCGGTGTTATCCCAATTGAATTTAAAAAAGGGTTTACCGAAACCAATGGAAAACCGATGAACACGAACTCCACATTTGCGAGCCACCCAGTAGTGACCGAACTCGTGAACCGTCACAAGAATAAAGAGGGCAATTATGGCAAAGCAGATGGCATTAATTACTTGCATCTATTATCTCATTTAGACAACTTAAGCAGCGCTGACGGGCTATTCCGTCCAGCTCTATGACTTCATCAATAGTCTCAGGTTCCCTGTCATTGGCAAATTTTAGTGTCATTTCCACGAGATCTGCTATTTCTGTCAGTTTAATTTTCTCCTCGATAAAAGCCTGCACCGCCACCTCATTTGCTGCATTGAGAAATAACGGATAGCTCCCACCTCTTTTTGCCGCATCAACTGCAAGCGCAAGGCATCGAAATGTCTGCATATCCGGCTTTTCAAAATTCAGAGCGGGTCCAGAGGTCAGATCCAAATAGGAAGCGCCAGATTCAATGCGATCCGGGTACCCCAGAGCATTTGCTATTGGCGTTCTCATATCCGGAGTGCCTAACTGAGCGAGCTGAGAACCATCTTCATACTCGACTAATGAGTGAATTATGCTTTCTGGATGCACCAAAATTTCGACCTTATCCACTGCCACATCGAAGAGCCAGCATGCTTCGATGAGCTCTAACCCCTTGTTCATCAATGTAGCGGAGTCGACACTTATCTTCTTCCCCATTTCCCAGTTCGGATGCTTAAAAGCTTGCGCGGGTGTAACTTCTTCCAGTTGTTCTTTAGTGTATCCACGAAATGGACCGCCCGAGGCAGTAAGCAATATACGCCTGCAGCCTGAGCCATTTAATTCTCCATCGGGTAAGCACTGAAATATCGCGTTGTGCTCACTATCGAGAGGCAGTAATTCGGCCTGAAACTCTTTCACAGCCGACATAAAGAGCCGGCCCGCACAAACCAATGCTTCCTTGTTTGCAAGCAATACCCTTTTCCCCGCTTTTACCGCCGAGAGGCTAGGCAACAACCCAGCGGCACCTACGATAGCAGCTACAACCAGCTCACTTTCAGGGTTGCTTGCTATTTCAACCAAACCTCGGGGACCAGCATAGACTTCAACCTCCGACTCAAGCCCCTCTTCCGTCAACCTAGATCTAAGCACGGCTTCCTGCTCTATTTCAGCTATAGCGACGCTCTTTGGACGAAACTCCTTGATCTGTTCGATAAGAGTTTCAACTTTAGAATTTGCGCTAAGAGAAAATACAGAAAATCGATCTGGATGACGGCGAACAACATCCAATGTGCTGTGACCAATGGAGCCGGTCGCGCCCAAAATACAAATATTGATCACGTTAGCTCAGTGGGGAAAAAAGAAGTGTCGCAAGAACAAAAAAGGGAGTGGCCGCAAGCAGGCCGTCGATACGATCAAGAATGCCGCCGTGTCCAGGCAGAAGATCACCACTATCCTTAACACCATTACTGCGTTTAACGGCGCTTTCAACCAGATCTCCAACTACAGAAAAAATGCTGGCGCCAACAATCAACAATACCAACATCAAATTTGAACTGAATGAAAAATCAAAAACCAACCAGACCATCAGAGCTGCCAATATGCCATTGGCGAGCAATCCACCAACCGCGCCCTCAAGGGTCTTACCCGGGCTGATATTTGAAGCAAGCTTGTTTTGGCCAAACTGCTTTCCAGCTAAATAGGCGAAAGTATCTGCTATGGCCACAAGACCGACTAATAAGGCCACGCGCCACTGACCATTATCCTGCGACTCAAGCCAAATCAAACCAGTCGCTGCACTGACAATAAAAACTGCCCCTACCAACATCATTAACCATTTATTAGTAAAGCAAATCTTCGTGTGTGAATAAAACAGCAGCAGCGGAATCGCAATCAACCAGAGTGCCAATGAGACAGACTGCACAAGAATCAATGGGTTCGTTGTTTTCTGTACAAGCCCTATCATCAGGGAAAAGCAAATGAAGAGCACTAAGATGTAGAGAGTTCTGGTTACCGACGCCAAACGGCAAAGCTGCGCCCATTCGCGAGCAGCCATCAAAAGCACAAGGGCCACAGCAATTGTAAAAAGTCCCGGTATTGGTAAAAACACCACTAGAGCAAAGGTGAGGCCAGCAGCCACTCCGGTAGAAACACGAGTTAGCATCTCAGCTTGCCCTCTTCGACTTGTTGATTACCTCTTCCGTGGCGGGGTT
Source organism: Porticoccaceae bacterium (assembly GCA_018662305.1). Taxonomy (GTDB): domain Bacteria; phylum Pseudomonadota; class Gammaproteobacteria; order Pseudomonadales; family GM7GCV1; genus JABJGI01. Next base: position 48,109 of record JABJGI010000157.1, read on the forward strand.
TGTACCAAAACGTCTCTGTCGGCGATAGAATTCCCTTACCGCTTTATGCAACCACTGGGTATCAAAATCTGGCCAATAACATTGGGAAAAGTAGAGTTCAGCGTAGGATATTTGCCAGAGAAGAAAGTTGCTTATACGCGTTTCAGCACCGGTGCGGATTAGCAGGTCAACGGGGGGCAAATCACTTAAACAGACCTTCTCTGCAAAGCTTTCCTCGTTTATTTCCTCCGGTTTAATCTCTCCAGCAGCCACCTGTTCGGCAAGAGACTGAGCGGCCTGAGCGATATCCCATTGGCCGCCATAATCCGCCGCAACAATAAGCTTGCAGGATGCTCCAGAAGTCTGGTTTTCAACTTCATTAATAAGCTTGTTTAAACGCGCGCTAAATCGATCTCGTCGACCAATAACGCGGAGTTCAACACCGTCATCGATCAGCTGCTTCCGGTAGCGTCGCAACGAAGAGGCAAACAGCGACATTAGCCCCCCTACTTCCTGCTTCGAGCGTTTCCAATTCTCACTGCTAAAGGCAAATACCGTAACGACTTCAACGCCCTCTTCCTTTGCGGCACCAAGAACCTCTCTGAGACGATCGGCACCAGCTTGGTGGCCCGCAATAGAGGCGAGCCCGCGGTCACGGGCCCAGCGATTATTGCCATCCATAATGATGGCGATGTGACGCAGACTATTTGGCGATTCTGAAGACATAAGAAATGTGGGCGATAGAGCCTATATTTCCATCAAGTCTTCTTCTTTTTTGACTAGAGCCTTGTCGACATCGGCGACAAAGCTATCGGTGATTTTTTGAATTTCGTCCTGAGTTCTTCGCTCTTCATCTTCGCTAATCTCCTTATCCTTAAGCAAATCCTTCAGCTGAGACAAAGCGTCCCTTCTTGCATTGCGAACAGATACCCGACCAGATTCTGCTTCCTGTCTGGCTTGCTTGGTGTAATTGCGTCGAGTTTCTTCAGTCAAAGCAGGCATTGGTATGCGGATTACAGTTCCTGCGGTAGCAGGGTTTAATCCTAGGTCAGACTTCATAATTGCCTTTTCAATTTCCTGCACCATGGATTTCTCCCAGGGCGTAACTGCAAGAGTCCGAGCATCCTCTACGTTAACGTTAGCAACCTGATTGAGCGGCATATCTGAACCGTAGTAATCCACATGTATCCCATCGAGAAGTCCTGGATGGGCGCGGCCAGTGCGAATACGACTAAAATTTGTCGCCAGCGCCTCGAGAGACTTCTGCATCCGCTGCTGCATTTCCGACTTTATTTCTTCGATCATAGTGCCTCCCCAGACAAAATTTTGGGTCTACTATTTTTTAACTTATTACATGGCCACCCAAACAGCTGGCCAAAAACAACTATTGAATAACCTATTCGGTCATCCCCGATTCAGTTATCCGGTAACCAGAGTCCCCTCTGACTCTCCTACTACGATGGACAGTAGCGCCCCAGCTTTCGACATCCGAAAAACTCTCAGAGGCATTTGATGATCGCGACAGAGACAAATTGCCGTCAAATCCATAACTCCGAGTTTTTTGTCCAGCACCTGGTCATAGGTTAGCTCAGTGTATAGCTCGGCATCGGAGTATTTCATCGGATCTTTATCAAATACACCGTCAACCTTGGTCGCTTTCAGAACAATACTCGCCTCCACTTCGATTGCTCGCAAACAGGCTGAAGAGTCGGTGGTAAAAAAAGGGTTTCCAGTGCCAGCGGCAAAGATGACCACATCACCCTGGGCCAAATAGCGCATGGCGAGTCTTCGATCATAGTGCTCAACAATACCGCCAATGGGAATGGCGGACATGACATGGCTGGTTATATTAGATCGTTCGAGAGCATCGCGAAGCGCAAGTGCATTCATCACCGTTGCCAGCATACCCATATGATCACCGGTTACTCGATCGAGGCCGGCGGAACTTAGAGCCTCACCGCGAAAAAGGTTGCCCCCTCCCACAACAAGACCAAGCTGCACACCTATTCCTACAAGCTGACCAATTTCCAAAGCCATCTTGTCGAGAACTTTGGGATCGATTCCAAAGCCAACTTCACCACTTAGCTCTTCTCCACTTAGCTTGAGAAGAATTCTTTTGTACTTCCGCTCTTTCTTCTTATTGGAATCGACCATCTGAGTTCTCTTTGGTTTCTTAGCTACTTGCTCCTGCGACCTGAGCTGCCACCTCGGCTGCGAAATCATCTTCTTTTTTCTCGATGCCTTCGCCAACTTCATAACGGGTAAAACCGACAATATCAGCACCGGCTGCTTTGAGAAGCTTACCTACAGTCTGATCTGGATCTTTAACAAAGGGTTGCTCAACAAGTGAATTCTCAGCAAGGTATTTGCGCAATCGGCCTTCAACCATTTTTTCAATGATTTCAGCTGGCTTACCAGATTCAGCGGCTTGGGCAGTAAAGATTTCTTTTTCCTTGGCAACGGCTTCCTGGGGCATTTCTTCGGGTTTGGCAACCTGAGGATTAACCGCTGCAACATGCATCGCTACGTCCTTGGCCAAAGCCTCATCTCCACCATTTAATTCAACGAGAACACCAATGCGGTTATTCCCATGAACGTAAGAACCTAGAACCCCTTCTGAGCTAATCGCCGTAACTCGACGAACGGTGATATTCTCACCAATTTTTTGGATTAAAGCTTCGCGAGAAGCTTCTAGCTCTCCATTTAATAGTTCTTCAACACTTGAGGCTCCCGTTGCCAAAGCTTGATCAGCAACGCCGCTAACAAAGGCTAAAAAGTTGTCATCCCGAGCAACGAAGTCTGTTTCGCTGTTCACTTCTAGCAACACAGCTTTTCCTTGGTCTGCTCGCACGGCCACTACACCGTCCGCCGCTACACGACCCGCTTTTTTAGCTGCTTTCATACCGCTAGATTTGCGCAGATTTTCAATCGCCAACTCGGCATCGCCCGCCGCATCAACCAGCGCTTTTTTACATTCCATCATTCCCAGACCTGTGCGCTCGCGCAGATCCTTCACCATTGAGGCAGTAATTGCCGACATAGTTACATTCCTCTCAATTCAATTTGGCCAGCCCCATCAGGTGGGGGCTAACCTTTATACCAATTCTGTAAAGCTGACTGAGGCTTTTGCCTCAATCAAATTTACTTGTCAGATTTCGCGTCTTCTTCTGAGGCTTCAGCTTCTGCTTCTTCAGCTGCAGGCTCTTCTTCTGCTGAGGGCTCTTCTTCTGCTGAAGGCTCTTCTTCCGCTACTGGCTCAGATTCTTCGGCTGCAGGCTCTTCTGCAACTTCAGGCTCTGCTTCTTCCGCTGAGGGCTCTTCCACAACTTCTGGAGCTTCTTCAGCTGCGGCTTCAACTGGAGCTTCTTCAACTTCAACGAATTCGTCTTTAGAAGATACCGCGCTACCACCAGAGATACGGCCGGCAATAATGGCGTCAGCTGCCGCTGCGACATAAAGCTTAATTGCACGAATAGCGTCGTCATTGCCGGGAATCACAAAATCAACACCGTCTGGATCGCTGTTGGTATCAACAATACCTATTACAGGAATACCAAGCTTATTGGCTTCGTTAATAGCAATACGCTCGTGATCAACATCAACGACAAACAGAGCGTCCGGAAGACCTCCCATGTCCTTGATACCACCGATAGACAGTTCGAGCTTGTCCATTTTTCGTTGGCGCATCAAAGCTTCTTTTTTGGTCAGCTTCTCCAGAGTTCCATCAGTTGTCTGTTGCTCTAGATCACGCAGCACCTTGATAGAAGCGCGAATAGTTTTGTAGTTGGTCAACATGCCACCCAGCCAGCGATGGCTGACATAAGGCATACCGGCACGTTCGGCTTGTTCCATAATAATCTTACTGGCAGCACGTTTTGTGCCGACAAATAGAATCTTGTTGTTGTTAGTCGCGAGCTGCTGAAGATATGCCAAAGCTTCATTAAAAGCAGGCAGAGTGTGCTCGAGGTTTATGATATGGATTTTATTCCGGGGCCCAAAGATAAAGGGCTCCATTTTTGGGTTCCAAAAACGGGTCTGGTGGCCGAAATGCACACCAGCTTGCAACATGTCACGCATGCTTACACTAGTCATATTTACTCCAAATTATGGGTTAGGCCTCTGCGAATCCCCTTCCGTTAACCCTCCTGATTTCTCAGTAAGGCACCCAACAAAAGGTGTCGAAACGCATGAGTCGTTTAGTTAATTTAAGTGTTCACTTTTCAGCACGCTGGAAAGCGGCGCGCTTTATACCATATTGATACCTAGCGATAAAGAGGATAAAGGATAAAATCCTCCCTCTATCCCTTTAAAAGTAGGCTACAGCAGGCGAACCGAAGTAACGCCCTCAACCTCACCAATGGCTGATGTAATTCCTTCCTTCACATCACCCTCAACATCAATAATGTTGTAGGCCAGTTCATCGCGACTACGGTTGAGCATGTCGATGATATTCAGGTTTGCATCAGCAAGAATTGAAAGCACATTCCCAAGAACAGCGGGAACGTTGTCATTGGCAACAGTGATTCGTGACCCACCATTTCGAGCCATAGAAGTGGCCGGGAAATTGACGGAATTCTTGATATTGCCGTTTTCCAGATAATCCATCAGTTGATCTGCCGCCATCACAGCACAGTTCTCTTCTGCTTCAGCGGTACTGGCGCCAATATGAGGCATCTGAATAACATCTCGCCTTTTCGCCAGTGACAGAGTTGGAAAGTCAGTAACAAAACGATGCAGCTTACCGCTATCCAGGGCGGCTATTACAGCGGCTTCATCAACCACCTGTTCGCGAGCAAAATTCAGCAGCACCGTGCCTTCTTTACAGAGGGCCAGCTTTTCAGAGTTGATCAAGCCTTTGGTCGCTGGAATAGCAGGAACGTGCACAGTTATAAAATCTGCACGAGACATCAGGGCTTCCACGGATTCCATCTTTTCAACGCGACGAGATAGTCTCCAGGCCGCTTCCACAGAAATTGCCGGATCAAAACCAACAACATTCATGCCCAGCTCCGTTGCCACATTGGCAACCAGCGCACCGATTGCGCCCAGACCGATAACGCCCAGGGTTTTACCCTTGATTTCCGAGCCAGCAAACTTCTTCTTCTCTTGCTCTAATAACTTGGCCATCTCCGCTTCATCGGTTACGCCTTCGACGTTCCGAACGAATTCGATACCACCTGCAATATCTCGGCAAGACATCAGAATTCCGGTAAGCACCAACTCTTTTACTGCGTTGGCGTTTGCTCCAGGTGTATTAAAAACAACAATACCCTTAGCGCTATAGTCTTCAACCGGTACATTGTTGGTACCTGCACCGGCTCTAGCTACGGCCACCAGACTGGAAGGCACTTCCTGATCATGAAGCTTATGGCTGCGCAAAATATAGGCGTCAGCAGCATCTAGTTCCGACCCCACCTCATAGCTATCAGCGGGAAAACGTGAAAGCCCTTTATCAGAAATGGCGTTGTAGGTTTGAACTTTGTACATAAATAAACTCTTGGTCTCTATTCACTTAGTCATTAATTGATGGGCTGGGGCTAATCGAATCAGCTCGCTTGAGATTTAGTTTCCGCGTAGGCCCAATCCAACCAGGGCAATAGCGCCTCTAGGTCAGATGTTTCGATAGTCGCACCGCACCAGATACGCAACCCAGCAGGGGCATCTCGGTAGGCACCAATATCGTAGGCTACTTGCTCGGCATCTAACAATTTAACGAGTTGTTTTACCTGATCGGCTTCCAAATCCAGACTGAAGCAAACACTGGTACTCGAACGCTGGGCTTCATCTTTAGCGAGAAATTCGATCCAGCCTCGCGATTCGACAAAATCAGACATGAGCTTGAGGTTGTCTTGAGATCGCTGAATTGTACCCCGCAATCCACCTACGGACTGAACCCAACGGAGCGCATCCAAATAATCCTCTACACAGAGCATAGAGGGCGTATTTATCGTCGCACCCTTAAAGATCCCTTCAATCAGGGTACCAGCCTTGGTCAGGCGGAATATCTTTGGCAAGGGCCAAGCTGGTGTATAGGATTCGAGGCGTTCTACAGCACGAGGACTGAGAATTAGTACTCCGTGAGCACCTTCTCCACCAAGAACTTTCTGCCAACTGTAGGTACAAACGTCGATTTTTGACCAATCTACGTCCATGGCAAAAACCCCGGATGTTGCATCACAAAGAGTTAAACCTTCTCGATCATCAGCAATCCAGTCGAGATTTGGAACCTTTACACCGGAAGTTGTGCCATTGAGAGTAAAGACAATATCTTTGGATGAATCTGCCCGGCTCAAGTCTGGCAGCTGACCATAGTCAGCCGTATAAACTTCTACCTGCTCGAGCTTAAGTTGCTTTACTACATCAGTCACCCAACCGGAACCGAAAGACTCCCAGGCAAAAATATCAATTGCTCGCGGCCCGAGCAGCGACCACATCGCCATCTCAAAGGCGCCAGTATCAGAACCGGCAACGATTCCCAGCCTATATCCTTCGGGTAATTGCAGAATCTCTTTGGATAGATCAATTGCTTCAGCAAGGACTGATTTACCCAGACTGCTTCGGTGAGAACGACCCAAGGATTCCTGACTGAGCGCCGACAGGTCGTATCCAGGTCGTTTCGAACAGGGCCCGGAGGAAAAGTTGGGGTTATTTGGCTTTGCAGCGGGTTTCATAAATTGGCCTGAGCTTGGTGGCATTTAAGCGAGTCTAGCCACCCTAAAAAAGGGCTGAATTGTACTCTCGTTTTTGAGGCATTGCATCATGAGTTAAGAGCAAAATATTTCAAATAATTTCGCACCCCAAATCTGTCTAGAAAGATCAAAATATGTACAATGCCCACCCTTCCAACTCAGTGCAATTCATTCAGTAGATAACTCGTTATGGCCGTTAGTCTTAAGACAGCAGAAGAATTCGAAAAAATGCGGGTAGCAGGACGACTGGCGTCTGAAGTTCTAGAAATGATTGCACCTCATGTGGTCGCAGGTATCTCGACCGGAGAGCTGGACCGAATCTGCCACAAATATATTGTTGAAGAGCAAAAAGCGATTCCGGCCCCCCTAAATTATCGAGGATTTCCGAAATCCATCTGCACCTCCATCAACCAGGTGGTGTGCCATGGAATTCCCGACGACAAACGTGTCTTAAAAAACGGCGATATCATCAATATCGACATTACCGTTATTAAAGACGGATATCACGGCGATACCAGCAACATGTTTTTTGTGGGTGACGTACCCTCTCACGCTCAGCGTCTTTGCACCATCACTCAGGAATGTCTGTACAAAGCCATTTCTATTGTTAAGCCTGGCGCAACTCTTGGAGATATCGGCGCAACCATACAGAAGCATGCAGAATCCAATTACTACTCCGTTGTCCGCGACTACTGCGGTCACGGTATCGGCAAGGTGTTCCATGAAGATCCTCAAGTACTGCACTACGGCAGAGCGGGTAGCGGTATGGAGCTAAAAGAAGGCATGACTTTTACCATTGAGCCAATGATCAATGCCGGCTCGCTGCACACAAAACTCAAACCAGATGAATGGACTGTGGTAACCAAAGATGGGCGCCTCTCTGCTCAATACGAACACACCATGGGCGTAACTGCCGAGGGTGTTGAAGTTTTTACCGCCAGATCCGACGAATCATTTTGATTAAGTTTAAAAAAATCAGCTTCGGCAAAAATACCCGCCTTGTCAGTCCTGGTCTGAACGAACTGAGCTTTTTCGCGGAAGATCGATTCCTCGAAGTTCTCGCAGGTTGCCCCAGTGGTGAGCGTGTCGATCTTTTTAAAACGACTCTGGAAGCCGCTGATCAGCATCTATATAACCGATTCCGAGAGGGCGAAAATGTTGCCAAGCTAACTCGCGATAGAGCCCGTTTTATGGATCGGCTGATATTCCACGCATGGTCCCTCTTCAGCTGGGACGACAATATCAGCCTTCTCGCCGTGGGTGGTTATGGCCGCGAAGAGATGTTCCCCCAGTCAGATATCGATTTGCTTTTCCTAACACGCAAAGACAATCACTCCCACTACAGAGAATCGATCCAGGGCTTCACCACCCTACTCTGGGATTTACAGTTAAAAATTGGCCACAGCGTCAGAACGCCAAAACAGTGCGCCACCTTGGCAAAAACCGATGTCACCGTTATCACCAACCTAATGGAATCTCGGACAATAGTGGGTGACGACGAGCTGCGAGTGGAAATGGACTACTTGATCCGACCAGAAAAAATCTGGCCTGCAGCGCAGTTTTATCAAGCCAAGCTGGAAGAACAACAAGCACGCCACGCTCGACACGGTATTTCCGAATACGATATGGAGCCCAATGCAAAGGAATCACCCGGAGCACTGCGCGACATACAAACCCTAAGCTGGATTGCAACCAGGCTCTATGGGGTCTCCAGTCTCGAAGCACTGGCTGGCAAAGGAATCTACACAGAAGAAGAATATGTCGGACTTTCTTCTGCTCAACTCTTTCTCTCCAGGGTTCGATTCGGCCTGCATATGCTTACCGACAAACCTATGGATCAATTGCAGTTTGCCTACCAACGTCAACTCGCTGAAGTCTTTGGCTACGAGGACACTCCTGAGCGGATGGCGGTTGAAGTCTTTATGCGCGACTACTACAGAACAGTTGGCACTATCCGAGAAATTAGCGACGTATTGATGCAGGTGCTTCTGGAGAA
>JABJGI010000041.1 GCA_018662305.1 Porticoccaceae bacterium
AGCTTCAGATTCGGTTTTAGTGACCGTGACCTGAATGGATGCAATCCGATTGACTAATGCCTGAGTCTTGGCATTTTGCGGCCTGCCGCTGAAATAGCTTCCGACTCGATTTTTTAGATTCTTAGCTTTGCCGACGTAGAGAATTTCGTTCTTTTCGTTGTACATCTGATAAACCCCAGCGGAATTTGGCAGGGTTTTAACAAAGGCTTTGGCATCAAAATCTTTGCGTGTGGGATTTGCTTGATTTGGGTTCAATAGCGGCATGCCCTAATTCTAAATTAAATCTGCTCTGGCAAAGAGCAGAATGGGTAAGATTATTTAACAGCAAGCTTATGGAAAGAACCTGATCTCCGCTCTAAGATGACGACCAAATTTTGGGGATAATCAGAAATCAAACCATGTCAGAAACAACAAAAATATTGCGTGTCGACTCTAGTCTTAATCCAGGTTCCTCTGCTAGCCGCAATTTAGCGGATAGAATTCAGGCAAAGCTCGAAGCGCTGGGTCCAACCGAGTTCGTCTATCGCGATCTGGCCGAAGGCATCGAACGCATAGACCAAGCATGGGTTGACGCCACAACTACGCTAGTGGAAGAACGCACCGAAGCTCAACATCAGAGGTTATCCTACTCGGACAAGATAGTGGCAGAGCTAATGGATGCCGATATCCTGCTCCTCTCAACTCCTATCTATAATTTTAATGTGACAGCTGACATGAAGGCTTGGATCGACAATATCTGCCGAGCGGGCGTGACCTTTAAGTACACAGAACACGGACCACGCGGCTTGATAGAGGGCAAAAAAGCCTATGTCGCGCTCGCCTCAGGAGGGACTCTGGTAGATTCTGATATCGACTTTTGCGGACGCTATTTAAAACACATACTCAATTTTCTAAAAATTTCAGATCACCATTTTTTCATGGCGCAACAACTGCGGAAGTTCGATCCCGTTCCGAGAATCGCCGCTGCAGAAAAAGAGATTGAAGAATATGAGTTTAGCCTCGGCGCCTGAACTTGACTTCAATGCATCATCCGCGATTCGCATCTCTTTTTCTGCTCTTAATCATCACTAGTGGCAACGCGGCGGCGCAAGCTTGGATTGATGATACCGATTTCACTATTCGGTCAACACGGACGCTCGATTCCGATGGCGCTGAGACTGGCTTAAACTCTTACGAGCTTATCAGGGAGTTTGGCGGCCCAAATCCCATTGAATCGCCAGACCTATACTCACTGAATCACCCCGAGGTGGAACACATTTATGAGGACTTTGACGAGGAAGTAGGAAATCACTTTGTCTTCACCTCTCATCGGGATATTGACCGCGACCGGAACCGATACCAGACCACCGACCGTCAGCGCAACGAAATCAAAACCTACGCAAGTTCTGAAGATGCTGTGAAGGGCTATGAAAAAGAGACTATGGTCTTTAGCTGGAAGTTCAAAATCGATGATGGAATGGAAGTCTCAAAATGGTTTTCTCATTTCTTCCAGTTGAAAGCCGTTGGTGGGAACGACAGCCAACCTATTGTCACCATCTCCGGTGCAGAGCACAGCGGCCGGGATACTATCGAAGTCCGGCACAGTAGTGATGAGTCTGGTAGCTATCTAGACCACTACCCCTGGGATGACATTACCGGAGAGTGGCTTGAAGTCTATACACGCGCCAACTTTGCAGAACAGGGAAATCTGCGATTGATAGTGAAGCGCCTAAGCGACGACGAAGTCATTCTGGATGTTGATGAATCCCATCTCGACATGTGGCGTGGCACAGAGCCTGAACATTTTGTGCGCCCCAAATGGGGTATATATCGCTCTCTTGCTGACGCTGAAAACCTTAGAGCGGAAGAAGAAATTGTCCGCTTTGCAAATTTTGAGGTACTGAAGCTAGAGCCGACACCCTAGCCAGCGCCGAGATCAAAATCTAAGCCTGCATAATACTTTGCACAGTAGGCCAAGCCTTTTCTCCACCACCCTCCATCCGCGCTACCACTTCAGGATTGAAATAAGCAGCCAAGCCCTTTTGGTATCCCTCGGTTGCAACAACGCGATCAAACCAATCAGATACTGCGGGTTTATCGGCCCACATTCCAGCGAGCTTAAGATGAGTCAGCCGAGTCATATAGGGCGAATAGGCAATATCCGCAATGGTTAATTGATTCCCCACTAGAAAAGCTGAATTCTGTAGCTTTTCCTCTAAACGAGAAAGAATCAGAGATAAACGCTGAACTGCAATAGTGCATTCGGTACTCTCGACGCCTTTCCGAATCACATCACCCTTGGATGCTCTTCGACCCGCATCCGGCATGCCATTCAGATACCCTTGAAGCTTCTCTTCAGTATCATATTTCGCCCGAACACCGGGACGAAAGGCGATACCGTAAGTGAGAGCTGAACTGTCGTGATGAATTTGTTCATCAATGGCCTGCAATAGTTCGCGCACATCCGCCCTTCCTTTTGGATCAGCAGGCATAAGCGGCGTTTCTGGGTACTTCTCATCTAAATAGATACAAATACTATTTGATTCGTAAATCATGTCGCCGTCGTCGTCCAGCACCGGGATGATGGCTTTTGGGTTGATTTTTCGAAACTCGGGTGAGTAGTTCTCACCGCCATGGAGGTCCACGGTAATCCCCTCCCAAGGCAGCCCTTTCTGCTCGAGAGTAAAGCGCACTTTCTGCGCACAAGTTGACATTCCAGCTTCATATAGACGAATCATATTTTTAAACTCTGTTTTCCGTTGTAAAGAGAAAGCTCCTGCTGCGATTGGCCAGAATGCTTCCTTGGTGTGGCAATTTGATAGAACGCCAAGTATAGCCCAGCGCTAACAATTGTCTTTCTAAACCACTGGCTGAAACCAATTGCACTAGATGGCCGGAAAGAACGCACCCTTTTTGAGCAATCCTCACCTTTTTTACGCGGCTTTCTGTACCTGCCCAACAATAGTTAGATTAGAAATTCTCTATCTTATTGATTTTATGACGGTTTACTCATGTGGCACAGATCTTGGATCATTTTTTATAACTCAGGTTTACCGTCCGAACCCTGAGCCAGTAGCCCTCCCCGGGAGACGACGCCCACTTCATGACCCTTGCAGTACTAGCGCCGTGAAGTGGGCAAATTAAAAATCTCAATATAAATCACTGTGCGATTCGATCTTCGCCAAATCACTCATGCGTTTATCTTCCCACTTCAATAATCCTCAGGGCAGATCCAAGGGGTCTAGATTGGCCTTCCTATTACGCCAAAAGAAAAATTGTGTAGAAAAACAGCAGATTGTAGAAATTTTTTGGGGTTTGCCGACTACGAAGGCAATAGAAAGAAAGTCCGCATACAATCGCTGAATTATGGTCGGAATGTGACCATAAGAGATAAGAAAAACCAGAGATCTTTCTACAAATTGGGGACTACTATAATGAAAAACTACCGTTTACTAGCGTCAGCTAGCGGTGTATTGGCCTGTCTGTTTTATACAGTACCGACCTTTGCACAAGATGACAGCGAAATCTTATTGGATGAGATTGTAATTACAGGACGTAATCGCGAAGAAACTTTACAAGATGTACCTGTATCGACTTCGGTACTCAGTGACACGCTCATTGAGGACGCCGGCATCGAAACATTGTACGACCTATTCGAAATGGTTCCGGGCCTTCACTACGACGAAGGTACTGACCGGCTCGCAGCACTGCCAAGTATTCGCGGAATTCAAGCGAACGACGTGGCTCCGAACAGAACTAAGGTAACCGCCTTTGTTGACGGCATTCCTGTTCTGGGCTCCCAGGGCTCTATCGGCTTCAATGGCTTTCAACAGGTTGAAGTCTATCGCGGTCCGCAGAGTGCGGCATTTGGCCGTTCCACCTTCGCCGGAGCGATCAACTATGTAACTCGCGACCCTGGTGATACTTTTGAAGGCAGTGTTGGCATTAATCTAAGTGATTACGGCACCAAGACTGCAAACATTAGTTTTGGTGGACCCATCACCGATACGATCGGCTTTCTCGTTAACTACGAGAAAGAAGATAGTTCTTCTCCCGATGAATACCACGCAACCGGATCAGGTGGTTACCAAGTGGTTGACGGCGTTGAGCACAATATCGGTCAAGGCGACGGGACAGAGTTCGGTGCACGCACTGGTGACAACTTCTCCGGTAAGCTGGTATTTACTCCAGATGACACTTTGAAACTGTCCCTGACTTTCAACCACGTTGAAACTCACGACCAACAAGCACCAGTGATGTTCCTGACTCAGGATGCGCGTGATGCCTGTTTCGAAGGCAATGGCGTATTTGTTGATGCCGGCATGATGGCTCCCTGGCTCGTTGGTGAGATGGACTGTGACTGGGACGACGTCCGCTCTCTCTATTCTGTGCACAGCGTAGAAGATTGGCTGCTAAACAACCCGCTCAACTACAACGCAATCGAAGCGGCTGCCCTTGCTGGAGCTAACGCTATGGGTGAAGCGGCAGCACCATTTGAGCTGGATGACGGGACTATTCTTTCAGTAGAGGAGCAGATTCTTACTATTGCTCGCGCTTATTCTATTCCCGAGAGCGAGAGAGGCACCAAGAGTGAACGTGATCGTTTCACCTTCCAGGTCGACAAGCTTCTAGATAACGGAAGTGCGGTTCAGTTCTCTTTCATGCAGAGCGAAGAAACTTTCCAGCGTGCGAATGCCACAGGCTTCTACTACTACGACCCTGACAACGTAGCCAATTTTGGCGGCGTAACTTTCGACGCACTTACCGATACAGTCGATGGTGCCTTCGATGGGGTTACAAACACCTATGATGGTTTTTCCGACGGTTCTAATATTGACTGGGAAGGCGGCGACGCATTGTGGAGAATTCAATCTGGCATGGGAGCACCCCGTATTCCAACGCCAAGCTTTGGCGACATTGAAGAGCAATATATGGAACTGCGCTGGGTTTCTCCTGCGGAAGATCGCTTGCGCTACGTTGTCGGTGCGTCTTTTTACGACTATGAGTACTTAGAAGAGCGCTGGGGTGGTGCCGGCATGGGAGCCGAGTTCCTAGCAGCACAGGCTCAGTTCTATGGCGACGAGTTAGTAGACCAATTCATGCAGCTTTCGGGCTTTGCCGATGCAGGCATTCCCTTCGCTCCAGATGATGAGATTATTGGTGAGCAAGCGACAAACACAGCAGCCTACTTCAATGCCGCGTATGACCTAACAGATCAGTTGACCTTCTCTGTAGAAGGCCGATACGCCCAGGATGAGGTTGGCGCAACGAATGAGACTACGGGTCTTTCAGAAGAAGTAACGACCAATTCTTTCGTACCACGCGTCTCCCTAACCTACGATGTCAATGAAAACACTAGCTACTACCTGCAATGGGCCAAGGGCGTAAACCCGGCTGGCATTAATGTAGGCGTTCTATCTGAAGACACTTTGGCAATTCTTAATAGTGGCGTTCCAAATGCACTGATTGCCTATGACGCAGCGCTAATCACGACTGATAACTTCAACAACGAAACTGGCGTTGCTGGTGCTGACGAAATCAGTGATGCATATGACAACACCACAGGTGTTTGGTACACCGATGACACTTGGATCACTGATCCTGACGGTGCCACATTGCTTACGGGTACAACATACGATCATGGGTTCGTTGCATCTGACTTTACTTCTTATAAAGAGGAAGAGATCACTCAGTTGGAATTTGGCTTTAAAGGAAACGCCTTTGACGGACGTCTGACTTATTCTGGCGCTATCTATGACATCCTCTGGAAAGATCAGATCCAAAACGGCTCGATTGATCTTGATGGCCCCTGTTCAGAGAATGCCGACGCAGGCGACCCCACAGTAGTTGACCCATGTAGCGTGGACGGTGTGGACTACATTTATGTAGCGGCTGCGGACGGAAGTACGATTCAAACCAACCTGAATTTTGGTGACGTAAAAATCCAGGGCGCTGAAATTGAAGCGAACTATCGACTTAACGACAATTGGGACGTGCGAGCTCAGGCAAGCATCATGAAGGGTGAATATGACGAGTTCTGTGATATCGCCACCTTCAACGCGATCGACTTTACCGAGCTTGACGGCACCCTAGCCGTCGGCACAGCCGTTGGCGCGGAAACTTTCCCAGACTACATGTCAGCATTAGGTCTTACCGTTCGTGAGCCAGGTGAAGGCGATACACTAACCAGTACTTGCTATGTAACTAACGGCAACACTCTGGCCAGCCAGCCTGAAATAAGCTGGTCCTTGAGCCCAAGCTACTCTACTGACATTGGCAGCCTGCGGTTTAGCGCGCGTCTGGATGTGCGCCATGAAGGTTCTCAGTACGCTAACTCACTGAACTTCAACTCTTATCCTGCAGCGACAACTGCCAACCTGAACCTAGGGTTGTCTGGTGATTCCTGGTCTGCAACTCTCTATGTCACTAACCTGACAGACGAGAACTCTCCTCGCAGCGTATTTGGATTCCCTGATGACACTGCGCAGCAGGGAGACATAGACTACGGACGAAATGACGCTACAGTAGCGGCAACTCCTTTGACTGGTTACCTAGGTGAGACTTGGACTTATGACGACATTGCTCGTGATAGCTTCCAGTTCCAGCCACGTGCACCACGTTCAATTGGTTTGAGAGCAAGCTACAGATTCTAAGCTCTTAGAATTCTGTATCGAGCCCTTCGAGGCTCGTACAAAAGCCCCAAGCTTCGGCCTGGGGCTTTTTTTTGCATTGAAGAAGCTGCGGCGCTTTGTGGTGAATTGCCCTACCGATTAACATCTGGGATTTCCGCCTGGCAACATTCTTCGCAGTGTGTCGTCCTTGGCACCGAAGTGGTGATAAAGCGCTGCGCCGATGTGCACCAGTAAAAGTAATATAAGAACTTTCTGACCCATAATATTCTTGTGGAAGTAATCAAGCGGCGCTTCCCACTCCTCAAAGGTTAATCCAAGATTTGTCACTAAGGGGGTTTCGAAAATACCGGTACCAAGGAATGAAGGAATTTCAAACATTCCAAAATACTCAAACCAAGGAATACCAAAGCCAAACCAGCCAGTAAGCGGCATTGCAATTAGAACGAAGTAAAGCGCCCAGTGTGCCGACTTCGCCGCCCGATGCTGCCATTTTGGCGCCGGATCCAGTTCTGGCTCTGGATTAATCAGACGCCAGATTAAACGTGGAAGGAATAACACTCCTACAGTAATTCCTAGAGAAGCATGCAAATAGATCACAGTCATATATTCCGGTGATCGAAATTCGAGGCGATGTGAATAGTGAATGGTGATATAGGCCAACAGGAAACAGAGTGCCGTAATCCAGTGAATCCATTTGGCCACAGAACCATATTGGCTGGTGGTATTTTTTAGTCCCACAAGAGCTCCCCTTTTTTGAAGAAAAAAAAGGCCGAGCATTGCTCGGCCTTTTATTCTGCTGACTAGTTAGTCAGTTGCAAAGCAATAGAAAAGTCCATCACCACCGCTAGCGCGCAGATTTTCCTGACTGCAGCCTCGCGAAGGGTGAACCGAATTCCAGGAGCTACCAGGGGTAGTGCCACGGAACCGATCGTGATGCCCAACAATGGCATTACCTTCGTCACTGCTAGTCCAGTTGCTACAGGTACCGTCTTCCGCAGAAGTTACTGTACCGTCCATGTTGCTTCCGGTCAGAATGTCATGTCGGTTTGGAGAATTACCCATGCCGCCAGAATTAACGGTATAGCCGTTTTCATTCAATGCCATCGCGTAGTTAATATTGGAATTGTCGTAGTGCAGCACGTCTAAATCTGCTGCGATAACAACTCCTTTGGCGTTGTGCCAAGGTCCCGTGCCAATACGATCGCGCGCATTTACCGCATTCATTCGTCCTTCTGCTTTGGCGCTAAGATAGGCCGCCCAAGTGCGGGTTGATCCCGCTGCTTCGGCCAGAGCTTGACAATGCGCATCCGCACCTTCAAGTCCACCTAGGTCAGCACCATTCCCAACACCTACTGAGGTTAAGAAAAAACCCATTTCTGGCATCTCATCCTGTGCCACAACTGAACCTGCAACGGCCGCACAGGCCAGACCCAAAATTAGTGTATTAGTTAATTTCATCAATGATCCCCCGATCAATATTTCTGCTCCGAATGAGCAGTGACTGATTAGTATAAGAGAAGAAACCGAATATTCGCCATTCTTCACGACTCTTAAGGAAAAATCTGACTCCCTTTCCAGCAGTTAATCTGCATCCAGAGGCTTAACTTACGAACTAAATTTTGCTTTCTCTGCTTTTCTCGAGCAGTTTTTCAAACGCAAAAGGGCCAAAGGGAAGAATTGAGCCGATAAAGCCGAGGGGGAAAGCCCACCAGGCTAAAGATTCCCGCTTAGCGGTAAGGCCCAGAACAATCGCATACCACATAAAAAGGACACCATGAATTGAACCTAAAACTCTCACCAGCATAGGCTCTCCCAACATATATTTTACGGGCATGGCAATACCGATAAGCAGAAGCAAGGACCAACCCTCTATATAGCCCGTCAGACGAAGACCTTTTAATGTAAACAATTATTGCTAACTCCTTGAATAACTTCCTATTTATTAAGTATTACTGAATCACTTGAGTAATGAAACATGGCATCCTAGCATTCTAATAAATAACCCTGACCTCCGATGGAGAAAATTTTGAAAGGCTATCAAAAACTAATCACTGTAATTGCCGGCGCACTGTTGGCCTCCTCTGCAGCAGCTCATCACTCCTTCGTGATCTACGACGGCAACCAATATACAACTTGGAAAGGTATTCTTGTTTCTGAGAATCTCAATGCCGGATCCCACGCTTGGTTTGAATTTGAAACAACATCTGAAACCGGCGAAAAAACAGTTTGGAAAGCAGAGAGCCAAGCAACCCGACTTTGGCCAGAGGACCGGCCCACATTTCTTGAGGTATCCGAAATTGGCGGCGAAATTACCGTTAGTGGATGGCCGTTGCGCAACGGAGCGCCTGTAGCCTGGCTACACAAAATGGAAAATGAGCAAACCGGAGTGGGCTTCTCAATAGACAACCGAATTGTCCAGGGTGCCAGTCAATTTACCTTTGAAGAGGGATCGCTGCTACCAAAAGAAGCTGCTAGCTTGCCCGAATTTGATTCCGAAGGTCGTCGAACACGCACAGATGACGGTAACCTTACTCGCTTTGGCGCAGCCTTGATGGAAGAAATGTCCGGCATAGAATTTGACGCTCGTGAAGAGTACGAATCCTTTGACGAAAATGCCCCAATTGGCGGCATGGGCGGCATGGGCGGCGGGCCAAACTAGTTGCCAAAAGTACTACCCAACCACGGAAGAGTATATTGGAGTATTTGATCTGCCAAGGATTAACCGAATATAGGACTCAACCAACTAGGCTAGTATCTATCACAAGGGGGATAAGGATGAATAGAACACTCACGAAACACATACTGGGGGTCTTATCCCTTTCTTTTTGCTCGGCAGAGCTGCTCGCTCACCACTCCTATGCACCCTAGGACATCCGTAATCCCATCGAAATCAAAGGTGTGGCGGAAGAATTCATCTATCGACGCCCTCACCCTAGGCTAACTCTTATTACTGAAGAAGGTGATCACTGGGAAATTGAGGTGCCCGTCATGTTCTGGGATCGAGCTGGCTACGCCCAAGATGAGATAAAGCCAGGTGACGAGCTGACAGTACTTACCTGGCCCCATCGCACTGGCCGCCCCGACGGCGCCATGAGCGGATTCACAAAGGATGGAGTGTTCCATAGTGTTCACGATCGAATAGGCCAGGCATTCGCTAATGAAGCAGCCGACAGAATCGATGCAGGTGAAGAGCTCGATTCAGTGCTCGCGGACATGCCAGAGCCAGGAAATGGAGATGGACGCGCCAGGCGACAACAAGAGTAGAGCTTGATCTAAGGGGTGGTTCTCCGCCCCTCTTTAACTATTCCCCTTACTTTCAACTCTCCCCTCCCTTCTACTACTCTTTTTTAACAAAGATAAAAAAACCCACCGACATTTCTGTCGATGGGTCTAATTGCTTTAGACCTTTGTTTAAAGGCCGATCAGCTCAATCTAGAAATCATAGTTCAAACGCACACCAAGTTGGCGACCATGATTAGGCAGCATAGAGAAAGTTCCCCATGGACCACCGGCATGGTCATAGTAATACTCTGGCTCAATCACTGCAGGCTGATTCAGGTCAAAGAATCTAGCCACAGTGGTCGCCCTTCTGGGAACCTGCTTTGTGTCATCTAACAGATTATTGACATAAAGCTGCGCTGACCACGCGTCCTTCGCCAAAGTCATATTCAGATTCACTCGGGTTACCGCTGGATTCTCACCCGTATTAGAGTATTCATTAAAATGCTTGCCTGTGTGTCTTAGAGTGGCAGAAGCGTTGAACCTGAAACCATCACCAAATTCTGTGCGATATCTTGGGATAACCGTATAGGTCACGGAAGGTTGATTCGCAACCTCTAGACCATCCAGCACCCAACATGCGTTACCGCCTTCACTTACTCCTTCAGTCAAACCCGCGTAAACACCTCTGTCAGTTGGGAAACCAAGGAAATCATCTTCAGAACAGTACTCGGTGAATTTTCTTTCCATCACGCTGAGGTTACCGCCAAGACTCCAGCTGTCAGAAATCTGATAGCTCGCCTGCAGCTCGATACCCTGAGTGTCAGATTGTCCGGTATTGGTCAACAGACTGTTCGCGCTAGTAAATACAGATTCTTCCACGTAGAAGGCTGTAGGGGTAACCGGAGTGATTCCATCAGCTTCAAAAACCTGATCGCCTATGAAATCGTTATCTGCATAAACGTATTCCCAGTTCAGATTGATGTTTTCGAGCGCATCATCCCAAATCATATAGTAGAGAGCACCTGTGTAACTCAACCTACCGTCAAAGGCGGCTCCTTTAAAGCCTACCTCAAAGTTGGTGATCTTCTCTTCATCGAAGGTGGTATATCGGTCTGCATCATAGTTCACAGTTTGAACTCGGCCATTGATCGAACCGCCGTGTACAACATCATTCACAGGCACGCCATTGTCCAGCGTATCCCGTAGGTCAGGAGACAGGAGTGCTGCGTTGATTCCCGCTGGATTCACACCAACCGCGTATTGAGCGTAATAAGTGGTGTTATCGTTTGGAGTCCAATTCAATGCTATACGCGGAGTGAAGCTTTTGGTGGTTACCGAGTCTTCCAGACCAAGGATGGGCTGCAAGGCACCAACTTCATCCTGAGCATAGCGACCTTCTATGGAACCAGTTATGGTATCAGTGAAATCGTAGGAAGCATTAAAGAAAACCGCCGTATTAGTTGTAATTTCAGACTCAATGGCAGTTGGAGCTACCACACCCCCACTATCATCTAACTCATCTGGATTAACCAGCTGCTCAAATAGATCAGCAGTGCCGTTCACAAGATTGTTGTAACCTGGAGCACCAAAATCAATGTAGTTGTACTCGTAATCATAGTAGGAGGCTCCTACAACATATCGAAGTCGCTCTTCATCAGGCGAAGCCCAACGAATTTCCATGTAGTTTTCTTCAATCTCGGTGGGCGTATTGTCAGGAACTCGTCGACCGTTCTGAACATACATTCCCATAGCCAACGCTAGAGAATAGTCATCGTAATAGCCCTCGGTGTCATTCCAAAAAATGGACTGTACTTCCTGAGCCGCAATTCGGGAATAGCCGCGGAACAGTTCTTCTTCACTCTTCATAATAGAGAGTTGTAGCCCGCTGCCGTTGTCAAATAGATAGTCGAATTGGGCTGTTACACGATTCCTCTCACTTTCAGAACCAGCATTGCCGTGAAGTACTGAGAAGCCATCGTAAACGGTCAGAACTTGCTCTTCTAGACTTAAACCTAGGTGTCCATCTACGGCACCTTGATCAACAAGAGAAGTGGCCGGGTTACCCGTATTGTCGACCCATACTCCACCGTCATAAATGATGGCATCTAAGACATCTGGGTTATTGGCAAAATAGCGGCGATAGTCATTCAACTGCTCCAGCACCGTATCTGGGTGTACTTCAAGTTCACAATTGATCACACCTTCAAAACCAATATTATTGGCTGGCCCAACGGCTCTGCGCTCGCTATATACAGTTGCGCTGTTGTAACAATCAAAGGAGGATTCTTGAGATGCGTAGAAATCTGCTCGAGGACCATCGTCTACCAAATCTCGCGACCAAGTCAGCTTGGCTTTGAATTTATCATTTGGCGTAAATACTAACCGTGCGGATAAATTCTCGCCGGTTTCTTCTGTCGCCAATACGCCGTCGGTATAGGAATAAAGATCATCATCTGCTGTACCTGAATCTTCATAGCTGGCACCCAACTGAAAGCCAAGCGTATCTGTTATCGGGCCACCGATGAAGCCATTGACGATACGCGTACCGTCTTCGTTCCAATTAATTCCTACGGTACCTTCTAAGGTATCACCCGGATCACGAGTGACATAATTAATGGCACCTGCAAAAGTAGATCGACCAAATGCAGCACTCTGCGGGCCGCTATAGACCTCTACCTGAGTTGCGCCACCAATGTTGATAGCACCAATCGATCCCAAAATAGGCATTCCATCAATAAAGGAAGCCACTTTGGAGCGGTTGGTAGCAAGCTCTGTTGAGCCAACACCGCGAATACTAGGCAAGGCTGCAGTACGATCTTCACTTAGACCAACACCCTGGTTGTAGTAGAACCCTGGTACTAATGCCGCTAGATCGTCCTGTCGAAGAACATTGAGATCTTCAAGGTCACTTCCGCCGATCACAGAGATAGTCACTGGGATATCTTGCAATGATTCCTCACGCTTTCGTCCAGTTACGATGATCTCTTCCAAAGAAGTAAAAGAATTATCATCAGAGTCCTGTGCAAATGTAGGCGCCGTATATGCTAATGACATACACAAGCCCACAACCACAGATTTAGATACACTAAATAGTGAATGGTTTTCCATTATTGTTTCCCCAACTAATTATAGATTTTCAAGCTACGACCGAGTTTGCCTCGATTCGCTGCCCGACTATATCTCAGGACCTTGTATATACATAAACAGGCGTACTTTCCTATATGGAAAGAATTACTTATATTAAATATTTTTGGAACAATTTACTTACCACCTATTTCTCTAGGTTTGTTAGCTAATATTAGGTTTATTCAATCAAAACCGATTATAAAATCGAAAAAACTTAATCTTTGAAAAATATTTCTTACCGTAAATTTAATAAAACATTACTGCCCAAATAAAGGGTTAAAAGCGGAACTACAAAAAAGCCGGGCAAGGCCCGGCTCTCTAGAGATGCAACTTTTTCCTAAAAGGGTATATCGTCGTCAAAATCATCAAAGTTCTTTGGCTGAGGTTGGGCGGCAGGTTTTTCCTGTGAGCCTCCCTGAGCTACAGGAGCCTGCTGCTTAGGTGCTGGGTTAGCGTCCTGACCATAGTCTTGGTTGTAATCACCACCACCGCCAGAACCACCACGTGAGTCCAGCATCTGCATTTCGGTGGCAACAATTTCAGTGGTGTATTTATCCTGACCACTGTTGTCCCGCCATTTCCGGGTCCGCAAACTACCCTCCACATAAACTTTGCTTCCTTTCTTTAAGTATTCACCAGCGATCTCAGCTAGACGATTAAAGAAAACCACACGGTGCCACTCAGTGCGTTCTTGTTGTTGGCCACTGTTTTTGTCTTTCCAGGTTTCAGAGGTCGCAATACTGACATTGGTAACTGCTCCGCCACTGGGCATAAAGCGCGTTTCCGGATCGTTCCCCAGATTGCCAACCAGAATTACTTTATTGATGCCGCGAGATGCCATTTAGGTTTCCTTTGCATGTTGTTCTATTAATTTGGTGGAGTGAGTTTACTCTGTTGAGCAAAAAATTGGAGAGGCAAATTGGAAAAAGCTTGGCTATTTAAGCTGATATTTTTCCAAGGTCTGGGCGTCAACTTCAGCCATATCCACTCGCACAAAGGCTTCATCTTGCTCAGGAAAATTTTTAACCGATAGCACCCCGCGAGAAGCTAATAATTCTGCTTCCTCTTCAGCGGTCAATTGGGCCACAACATAGGACTTTATATTTGGTATGGCGCGCATTCCGAGGGACACGGCAAACCAGATCACAAAGAGAGTGAGACCAAATCCAAAAACCGCAAATAATCCAAACTGAGCTGCTAGAACGCCGCCTAGGGATCCACCGACGAAGGTACCCAGAAATTGGCTTGAGGAATACCAGCCCATAGCCCTTCCCCGCCCACTGTCGTCCACCCATCGACTAACAAGAGAAGGTAGAGTGGCTTCCAACAAGTTAAACCCCCAGAAAAACACTAGAAGCCCGAACACAAACAAACTAAATATTGAAGCCTGAGCGAGGATTATTTGAGCAAGAATCAGACTAGCAATTCCCACGAGCATGGTTGCCCGGTATAAATTTCTTTTGGCAAATGCCTGCATCACTGGCGCCATCATTAAGAAACCTCCGCCAACTGCCAAGAGATACCATTTCCAATGCTGCGACTCGGGTATAGCAAAGCTGTTTAGCAAAATCAGGGGTACTGCCACCCAGAGACTCATCTGAACTGCATGCAAACTAAAGATACCCAGATTGAGCCGCCACAGTTCTGTTCGATAGTAACCGCCCTCAACGGATTGATTTGATCTTAGTGCCTTTTCACCTTGGTTTGGTGTCAATCCTAAAATTGCCATGGCGCCCAACAATGCCAGGACAATGCAAAGCCAGAAAATCGATTCAATTCCCCACTTGCTGGCCAAAATGGGGCCTAGAACCATAGCCAAACCGAATGAAAGGCCAATGGATATACCCAGAATGGCCATGAGTTTGCTGCGGTCTTGTTCGCGGGAGCATTCACTTAGCAAAGCCAACAAAGCCGCGGACACTGCCCCGGCTCCCTGTATCGCACGAGAAAAAATCAGCATTTCGATG
>JABJGI010000039.1 GCA_018662305.1 Porticoccaceae bacterium
AAGGCACGATTCAAGTACTGGGTATGTATTCGGAAGAATATTTTGAAGCCTGGCGCGATGGTGACAACACCGCATATTTACCAGGAGTACTCGGTGGTCCAAATGCGCACGAGGTGGTGGTACAAGACTCGGCCCCGGCTCAACCCACAGGTCCAACCCCTACAATCTTAGAGAAAGATATCTTGAGGTACGTTATGTCTCTCCTCAAGAAGAGCGACTCAGTTGGATTATTGGTGCCTCGAAATATACGGCCCTATCTCCCGGTATAGGCTCTGTTGAGACTGCTGGTCATGTAACTGCCCCTGTAAATCTAGGTGAAGCTATCATTGGCAGACCTTTTGATTACACCAGTGTGTACGGCGATCGTATTTTCAACGAAGGCATTTACGCGAGTGTTAACTACCAACTCAGCGACCGAACTACGCTCTCGGCGGAAGGTCGTTTGCAGTCGGATAGTATTGAGAACAACTACACTCTGCGCGGCCATGATGAATTCTTGGCAAATTCGACAGACTCTTTCCAGCCACGTGTTTCTATTACACATAACCTGACTGACTCTCTGACTCTTTATGGGCAGGTTGCAAAGGGTACCAACCCTGCCGGTGTGAACATTGGTTATATGGATTCGGAAGTTATTGAAACCATCGGTTTGGCCAATGCTTCTGGTCACGTGACATATGAATTCGACACCTTCCGTACCTTTAAGGAAGAGGAGCTGACTAACTTCGAAATCGGCCTGAAGGGCACTACCCTTGATGACCGACTGAGTTTTACAGCTGCGCTCTATGCACTTAAGTGGGAAAACTAGACCAATATCTACACCGTGAACTGGGACAACACCGACCCAGGTGGTTGGAACGAAGCGGGGGTTTACTCTGGCTTTCAGGTAGGTCAACGCACAACGCTGAACGAAGGTTCCATCGAGAACAAAGGTATCGAGTTTGAGGGTTCTTATGTCCTTACAGACGCCTGGAGTCTGAATGGTAACTTCACAGTGATGGATTCAGAATTCACAGAATTCTGCGATGTATTGTCTGCCGGTGGTAACTGGAGGCTTCCTGCTGATGGGGTTGCACCCGTTACTGGCGTTTCCTGTGTCGACATGAGTGGCAACACTCCACCCGAGATTTCTACCTCAAGCTACGCCATTGGTGTTGCTTATGCCGCTCCTTTTGGTGATAGCTGGAATCTGCGCGGACGACTTGACCTGCGTAACAATGGGCCACAGTGGATGGATACTGCCAACGTTATGAAAATTGGTGAACGCAATCTTGTAAATGGTTCGGTGACCCTGAGTAACGACACCATGAGTGCTCGTTTCTATGTCGCGAACCTGCTCGATGACGACACGCCTCGACACGCATCCATCGGTACTCATTGGGGTGCGAATGGCGCTACTTCGCCAAGAGGGCTTTTGTGGACACCTACACGCCCAAGAGAAATGGGTGTAGAACTTTCTTACAGCTTTTAGTAGATACAGTTTTCCCTGTATAACCTTTGCCCCGATTTATCGGGGCTTTTTTTATTTCTGATGTGTAGAATATTTCAATCAATCCAAGAGTTTCTCTACTGGGGACAAGAGATGAATCTAAGTTTAATTCGCAATTTGAGAACGACAGGCTCAATAGTTTTTGTTGGTCTATTTCTATTTGGATGCTCATCCTCTGAGCAAGGAGGCCAAACAGCTGTTGAAGCAGAGCAAGCGCCTACAGGCCCCGATCAAATTTTTTACAACGGCCAGATACTCACCGTCGATGATGAGTTCTCTACAGCCGAGGCTATTGCTATTAGTGGTGAGCATATTCTCGCAGTTGGTACCACAGAGGAAATAATGGCTTTGGCAGGTGAGGGCACAGAACAGCTCGACCTTGAAGGCAAAACCGTTATTCCCGGCCTTATCGACAATCACTTCCACTATCTACGCGGCACCAATTTTTCCGCCTATGAGCTGCAGATTCAGGGAGTAACCTCTCGCCAAGAGGTGCTGGAGATGATCAGTGCCAGAGCGGAGGAGCTAGAGCCTGGTCAGTGGATATTCATTATCGGTGCCTGGCATGAGCAGCAATTTGAAGACCGCCCAGGGCCCTTCACGCGTGAGGAGCTGGATGCAGCCGCGCCAGAAAATCCAGTCTTCATTCAGCGCACTTACAGTGCCTTCTACATGAACCAGCTAGCGGCTGACTTTATGTATGAGGTAAATCCTGACTGGATTGCTGAAGATGGTCACATCTATGTGGACAACCGTACAGGTCGGTTTGTGATGTACGCAGCGCTGGAGAACTTTCCCTTTGCCGAAGATCTTGAAGGGCGCATGGAAGAAGTGAAAGCCTTCAATACTTACCTAAACTCATTGGGTGTGACTACCACCTATGACGCAGGCTATCTTGATGGATCCTATGACCCAGTCACGGCCGTCTATGAAGCCGGCGAACTGAGCATCCGAGTTTTCTATGCATTGCGGTATTGGGCGGAAACGGAACGCACATCCATCGCCGCTGCAGAGCTGTTGGATCGTGAAGAGCCCTTCCAGCGGGACGATTGGTACGGAATGATGGGTATAGGCGAGCATGTTCACGGTTATGTTCATGACTCCACTTCAACTTCGGTGGTTTTGACGGATGAACACTTCGAGCAGTGGGGTTTGATCGCGGAAGCAGCCTATAGAAATGGTTGGTACGTGAATGAGCACGCAATGCAAGACTCCACAGCCAATCGCATGCTCGACTATTTCGAAGAATACAAAGCCAAGTATCCCGATCTGAACAGTGATTTACGCTGGACCATGGGGCATGTGGATTTGGTCAAGCCCGAGACCATAGCCCGTGCGAGAGATTTGGGCTGGAATATCACCCTGGCAAATCACACCGTAAAAGTCAGAATTGATGGTATTGCCTCTCCACCGGTACGAGAGGTGCAAGATAGTGGAATTCTCTATGGTTTAGGCTCTGACGGCACCATCGTCGCTACATACAACCCTTTCCACACCATCTGGGAGTATACCGCCGGAAAGATATTCCCAAATATTGTTAAGTATCAACCTGACGAAGTAATCACTCGTGAGGAAGCCTTGATAGCGCATACACGTTCCAATTCACACATTATGTTTATGGAAGACAAAATCGGGACGCTGGAAGCCGGTAAATACGCTGATTTGGTTATTCTCGATGGTGACTATATGACGGTTCCCATCGATGAGATTCGCGACCTTAGCCCGGTTCTGACTATGGTCGGGGGCAAGGTGGTTTATCAAGCGGAATAAGGATAAGCCCATTACTAAAAAGGCAGCATAGGCTGCCTTTTTTCTTTCTATGCTTTGTGATCACTAGCCTGATTTTAAGCTAGCTTTTGCAGGTAAGCTTGCATAGTGCTCGGCAATCCAATTTGCAGACTATCTAGAGTAAAGGCATGGCCGATAGAAACCTCGGCGAGATGAGGAACAGAGCGGTATTCAGCAAGATTTTGTAGATTGAGGTCGTGTCCGGCGTTGACGCCCAACCCAATTTCATTTGCCAGTTCAGCAGCGGCGATATGCTGGCTGAGAATCTCTTGGTGGTTTCCTTCGCTAAAGGCTTGGGCATAGGGGCCGGTATAGAGCTCAATTCGGTCTGCATCCACTTCCTTTGCCAGACGAATTTGCTCTAAGTCCGGGTCCATAAAGAGGCTAACCCGAATCCCCTGGTTTTTAAGATTTCGGATAATGGGTTCTAGAAGCGAGCCGGTTTTGTGCAGATCAAATCCGTGGTCAGAGGTGGGTTGATCTGAAGCGTCTGGAACTAGAGTGCACTGATCGGGGTGGGCAGCTTCAACTAGAGGGATAAAGCCGGGGTAGTCGTTCAGCGCGCCTTCAAGAGGATTGCCCTCGATATTAAATTCTACCATGGGATGTAAATGACACAACTCCTTGAGAGGGTTGATGTCCGCCGCGCGGATATGCCGCTGGTCAGGCCTTGGGTGCACGGTGATTCCTTGGCAGCCAAGATCAACAATCTGATTGGCGTACTCAAGCAGGTTAGGGTTGTTGCCCGGGCGTGAATTCCGTATCAGCGCAATCTTGTTGAGATTAATACTAAGCGCGACGCTCAAATGATTAGATCTCCATTAGCGTGTTTATTAGCTTTTAGCCCCAAGAGCCTTCAGCCAAATTAAAGGGACCTGTTAGCCCCATTCTGAGTATTTGCGACGTGGCAGAAGTCTGGGAAGAATTACCGAAAGCAGGGCGCCTGCGAGCACTGCAATGGCGCCATATATAAACCAGGATCGCCAACTGCTGTCTTCCAGGCGCTCATTACGGGCGATAAGGATATCGATTTCTTGCTGCATCAGCTGATTGCGTCGAATAAGCTCTTCGTTTTGGCTGTTTAGTCCAATTACATCGCCAGAGATGGACATCACTGGGCGAGAAATTTCTCCCTCCTCGCTCTCGAGTTCGACCGTTTCCACAGCGAGACCCATTTCGGTTAATTCAGAGAGTAAATCTTCGATTTGAAGGCGCAGCAGCGAATTCTCTTCGCT
>JABJGI010000064.1 GCA_018662305.1 Porticoccaceae bacterium
AACATGCTTAATTAAATCACTCATTATTTGCTCCAATAGCTAAATTTATTATTGCGGTCATCGAGGTTATATTGCTCGTCTTACCGCTGGCTATTATGGGTTCAGTTCTGTAAGAATCAACTTATCTGTTGGATTAAAAAGTACTATAGATAGCATATAAATCAACTAAGGCTTTTCTCGGATTCAACTTTGCCGCGGGCGAGGGTATAATCGCGCCGCATTTCTTCTCAGCGGCCCTCAGTGGCATATCAGTGGTATATAAGTAGCAAAGGTTTATACATGATTCGTTCTGCCCTAATTGTTTTTTCCGGACTTGTTCTGCTTATCGCATCCGCGTACGGACAGACTTCACGTGAGCAGGCGATAATTGACCGGCTAACTCCCATAGGTTCGGTTTGTATGGCAGGCGATGCCTGTGCAGCCGCCGCCGTGGCAACTGGACCAACAGGTCCGCGCAGTGCAGAAGATATTTACAACGGTACCTGCATGGCCTGTCACCTCACCGGTGCTTCCAATGCGCCTCTTTTTGGAAATGTAGAGCAGTGGGCACCGCGCATTGCCACAGGTATGGATGCACTCTATTCAAGCGTTTTTAACGGTATTGAAGTTGACGGAGTTCTGGTTATGCCGGTAAATGGCCTCTGCCTGGATTGTTCCGAAGATGAGTTGCGAGCCACCGTCGACTATATGGTCGAGGCTGCTCAGTAAACCTCAACCACTAAAAAGTTTTCAAAAAGCCGGGCTAGATTCTAGTCCGGCTTTTTTTTGATTGAGCAAAAGAGTTAAGCAGCTGTTTATATGAGCTAAATATTTTTGTTAATAATGAGAATCAATCTCATTATTATTTGCGCCTCACAAAATTAGAGAGATCTTCCATGAGGCGCTTTTTTGCAGCTATCGCTTTTTACTCAGCCATTCCACTAAGTGCACACACGCCTTATCTTGTACCTCAAAGTTTTGAACCTGTTTTGGGGGGATACGTAACTCTCGACTCTTCCTTCGCGGAAAAGTTTTTTGTCCCGGAAGTTGCATTCAATAACGGCGATTTTCTGATTCTTGATCCCTCTGGTGAAATCATTGAGCCAGATCAGGAGATTGAGCTATCTACCAGGGTAGTCATTGAGCACCAACTCAGAGATTCCGGAACGTATAAATTTGCCACGGGTGCTCGCTACGGATTGGTTTTCACAATCTACGAAGTCGATGGAGTGCAAACAACAGCTCGCGGGGATTCCCAGCCAATACCCGAAGGCGCGGTTATAACCGAGCAATTCCAGACCCTGAGTTGGGCAGAGACCTATGTAAGTAAAGATGCTCCGGATGAGGCGGCTTTAAAACCAGTTCATTCGGGGCTGGTGCTTGTGCCAATTACCCACCCCAACGACCTTTTTGCGGAAGAAGAATTTCGCTTCCAGGTGCTATTCGAAGGAAAGCCTTTAGTTGAGGCTGAGGCCCTGGTTTTTCTGGCTGAAGATCAATTCGGAAAAGGTTCTGAAGACATTCTTTTGACAACCGACGAGCAGGGGAAGGCAAGTTTTGTCGCTGCGGAGCAGGGCGTTTATTTACTCCAGGTTCGACATAGAGCCCCTGCGCCTGATGGTGCTCCAGCCCCGACCTACAGCCATACAACCACCCTGAGTTTAGAAGCCTACTAACCTAATTAACCTATTGATTTAAAGGACAGAATAAATGACTCCAGCAAAAGTTAGTTTCTCTCTGATTGTTGGTTTGCCTCTGGCGTTGGCAATACCAGTGCTCGTTGAAGCCGCCCCTCATCACCGTACAGGCGTTATTCTGGATTATGACCAGAATGCAGATAATCGACTCGCAGCTGAAGAGTTTCTTCAGGCCCGCCGAGCGCGATTTGAGATGACCGATCGTAACGGCAATGGTGTGGTTGATGTCGATGAATACCTTTACGAATACGAAGGCCGCTTGCAGGCCAATCTGGCGGCGGATCGTGCCGCTCAGGTTCGGCAGACGCATGTGCGTTTTGGCGCAATAAACAGAGACGAAGACGAAAAGATCAGCCTGGCAGAATTTGAAGCCACAGGTAAGCGAGGTTTTGACTACCTGGATGTCGATCAGGACGGGGTTATCCGCGACGGAGATAAGACTCCGGTTTGGGAAACCTCGGATGACAGCGAAGTAGAGAATGAGTTGGTTCGCCGACCCACCCTCAGCATGCCCAGCACCCATAGTGTCGAGGGGATGTTGGAAATCTGCGATTTAGATGGCGACGCACAGGTTCAATATGAGGAATATCAGGAGGTGCGCGCCGAGCAGTTTGCCCGCGCTGATGAAAATTCCGATGGCGAGCTGTCGCAACAGGAATATGTATTGGAATTTGAAGATCGGCTGGATGCACAAATCTCCAAAATTCATGAGATGCATATGGACCAAACCTACGTGCGCTTTGATTTTCTCGATACTGATGAAAATGCCGAGATGACTTTCAAGGAGTATATGCACTCTGGCAATCGCAGCTTTAACTACTGGGATACCAATGGCGATGGCTATGTGACCCTTGGCGACCCCTTGCCTGGGTCTGAATTAGAAGCAGAATTTGATTCTGGCGACAGCGATTTAGAAAATTTGGTTAGCGACTTGGAAACTTTGGTTGGCGACTTGGAAACTTTGGTTGGTGACACCCGTGACGGCGTCGCACAGAACAACTGATTCCGGACCAGCTAATTCAGACAGATGACCAGATTGTTCCGACAGATAACCAGATTGTTCCGACAGATAAATAGTTGCTTGAAACCGCTTCTTTGTGTGGCGATTTCCACAACAATATCTGCGGCTCTGTTTGCAGAACCTCTGTTTTCAGAACCTCTGTTTGCAGAAAAAGGAATGGACAATCAGGCGGTTGTTCTGGGGAGCCTCTATGGTGAGCCATTATTATTCTACGCTGGACAAAACGAAGAGATTGGTCCCGCTGATATTGATCAGTTCAAGGGTTTGGCACAGGAAATCGCCAGGAGCATCGATTCAAGCCTGTCTGTTTCTGAAGTATCCAGGGTGAATGCGGCGTTGGGCGGGAAACTCTCCAACTGGATGCTGGAAATTATCCAGACCTGCGAGAATTGGCGCGAGCAAACTGAGAATATTCTGAGTTGTCGTACCGGCGCTTTAACCCATCAATGGGAAAAACTGCAGGCCACCGGAACCGATCCAGACCGGCGTGAACTCAGAGAACTCACCCGGTTGGCCCGAACAGCAGACTTTGTTCTGGATGGGGATCAACTGCGGTTTGGCAGAGATATTCAGTGGGACTTCCAATTGATTGCAGGCCCATTTACTTTGGACAAGCTTGCCGACTGGATGGATCGAGAAACCAGCCTGTCCAACTATCGGTTGTCCTGGTCTGGAACGGACGTATATAGAGGTTCAACTTCTTCTTTAGCTGATGAAAACCACTGGAGTGTTTCTCTTGATATGGCTGGCCAGAGTGTTGAGTTGGCTCTCAATTCAGGTGCTTCAAGCTACATTACTCCCTGGGATAGGAAGCGTCCGATTGGTCGTTCAAATTATCAGGGGCTAATAGATCACAGTACTGGCTGGGTAGGCAGCGCACATGCAGCTTTTGTGGCCTCGGATACGGCGCTGGAAGCTGCCGCCATGGCACAGTTGGCTGCTTTGGCTCCAGCCCAGCGGATAATTGAACGAGCTGAAGCCGAAGGGCATCTGGCCATGCTGGCCGCGGAAGATGGTCGCGTGCAGAGTACGGATGACTTTTATCAGCTCATCGGTTTTGCCTCTAATGTCCCATCACGGCAGATAGAGATTGAGTTCGAATTGCCTGATATAGAGGCCAATCCCTACCTTAGGCCCTACATTAGTATCTGGATTTCAGATGAAGCCCAGGCACCAGTGCGTAACCTTCTTCTTCTTGGCCAGGAGCCACGATGGATGCAGGAGTTACGCGTCTGGTGGCGCCGCGTTGGTCGTCGCAATGAATCGGTGATTGACGGTCTTTCCGGTGCGACACGCAGACCTGGCGTCTACCGGGTTCAGTGGGATGGCAGAGATGATTATGGAAATCTCGTCGCCGAGGGCCAATATATTCTGCATTTAGAAGCCAGCCGAGAAAAGGGCGGGCGAAGCTACCAAAAAATTCCATTGAGCCTGACTGATATGTCAGAGCCAATAGAAGTCCCAGGAGCTGAAGAACTCGGATTGATCCGGATTCGAACAGTTTCTCAACAGCAAACCGCTTCCAACAACTTTTAATCCGAACCAGAGGTGGGGTTTGTGCATCAGTCTAATTTCGAAATGATAATAATTCTTATTCTCATCAAAGTAAGAGTTTACTTGTTTTCAAGGCTGCTGCACGAACCCCTCTTTGGACCGGGATACTGAGGAGAAAACCATGAAACTATTAATGCGAAGCATCACGGGAATATTAATCCCACTTATTTGCACACCTTATCTTGCCGCACAGGGAGCAGCCGAATCGGAGAGCGAGCTTATCGTTACTGGTACCCGCCTGAATCAATCGATATTGGATGTGTCCAGTTCTGTAACTCTTATTACCTCTGAAGAAGTGGAGGCAATTCAGGCAGATGATATAGGCGACCTGCTTGACTACGTACCTGGTGTTGACGTCGTGGCAGATTCTCGCTACGGCATCAAGAGCATTAATATTCGGGGCCTGGAAGGGAATTACGTTAAGGTAAAACTCGACAACGTCGATGTGCCCGCCGACTTTGATAACAGTGATTTAATCAGTTCCTCACGCATCGATATGGATATCGACATGATTCGCAGCGTCGAGGTTATTCGTGGTCCGGCTTCGACCAGCCAGGGCAGTGGTGCGATTGGTGGCGTGGTTATGTTTCAAACGAAAAGAGCTTCTGATTTTGTTGAAAGCGGTGAGCGTTTCGGCGGCCATGTAAAAACCCAACACAGCTCAGCGTCGAATAATAATCGTGTCTCTTTGGCCTTTGCTCACAAAGAAGGTAGTTGGGCAAACCTTATTGGTTACACCACCAGTGAATCGGCTGAGGTGAATGATTACTCCGAGCAAACGCCTGAAGAAGTAACCCGTCAGAACCTACTGTTGAAATCGGGATACCGTTTTAATAACTATCACAGTCTCGAATTCTCACTCGATTACAGTGAGACAGAAACCGTTGCTGACCCGACTAATCCAACGGAATCTACTAGCTATGATTTGCGCTACGACACCGAAGATCTAAGTGAGCGCCTAAGGTATGGCCTGACCTATAAAGGTCAGCTTGATTCAGCCCTGGCAGACCAGTTCGCGGTGCAACTGGATTGGCAGGGGAAAGACTCAAACGCGAAAACCTTCCGCCATACCAGCAACTATTTTGGCAGCGGTCCCAGATCAGAAATTAAAGACTATCTTTACGCTGAAGAGGGTTACACCCTGGATCTTCAAATCAATAAGGCTGGAGATATCGCGGGGTTCGAAGCCGATGTGGCATACGGGCTAACTTACAAAGACAGTAGCCATGAAAATATCAACACCACTCTAATCGATGATAATTTTGATGGGGAATTCGGCGATAGCACGCAGATTTTTTACTATATGCCCTACGCTGAGTCACAAGCACTGGGGCTATACCTACATACTGAACTTGCTCTGCTTGACGGCAAACTCAAACTGTCACCAGGGCTGCGCTATGACAGTTTTGAGCAAACTCCCTACAACACCGATCCAAGCTCTGATCCAGACTATTATACGGGCTGGTCCGCGACCAACTCCTACGAAGACTTCTCAGATTCTGAAGCGACCTTCCGCCTGGGAGCGGTTTACGACCTCTCAGATGAATTAAAGCTGTTTTCTCAATACAGCCAGGGCTTCAAAGCTCCGGACTTCCGCCAGCTTTATTATTCCTTTAGCAACGATACACGTCGCTACAAGTTTGAACCCAATGCTGAACTGGAATCTGAGTACAGCGACTCCTTCGAAATTGGCCTTCGCCGACATGCAGCCTGGGGTGGAGTTGAAGCAAGTATTTTTGAGACCAGATTTGAGAATTTTATTTCTGAAGAAATTGATACATCAGATCCTGCCTATTCTTCTGGTATCACCCGACACGTAAATATTGAAGAGGCGACAATTTCAGGTGTTGAGCTTTCCTCCAATTTTGATACCAGTTCATTCCTGGAAGGGAGTTGGGCAAATCTCGCCTTCTCGCACACTGAGGGTGAAGACGGTGATGGAAATGCGTTGCAAGACATCGCGCCCTGGTCGGCTTCTTTAGCCTGGAGCTTTGATTCGTCCAATGATTGGGGCACCACATTGAGATTGAAGTACCACGACGCCGTATCTGAAGGCGATTTCGAAGATCAATTTGCTGCAGGTGCTTCTTCAGTTGTTGATCTGGTTGCCTATTATCAGCCGGTCGATGCTCTGACTCTGAGATTGGGCATATACAACCTCACCGATGAGAAGTACTACCGCTGGGCCAGTATTAGGGGCGTGTCAGCCACTGCAGATACCGATGAATTTGCCGAAGCAAAGCGCAGTACAACACTAAGCTTGAAATACGATTTTTAGTCACCCCTGAATCGACTATTTGGGGCGCTTTGGCGCCCTTCTTTTTTATTCAGATATCTATTTTATTTAGATGTCTATTTTAATCAGATATCTATGCCTGGAGTTGCAATATGAGTGAGTTTAAAAGGCAATTTTTTGTCTACTCACGGTTGGTGCATGTGTATTGTTCGACGGCGCTTTTTAGTCTGTTGTTTTTCTTTAGTTTGACCGGGATTTTTTTGAATCACAGTTGGTACCAGAGTTCTGGTGTGTCGGAGGGCTACGAGGAGGTCGAGTTGAGTTCCACACAGCTGGCCGAGTGGGGGCTATCCGATTTATCTGATTGGTCGCCGGACATCACCCGCATACAGAAATTTATTGAAAGCCGGGCTGGATTATCCTCGCCACAGAGTGTTGAGATAGACCCGGATTTCGCCGAGCTGGTGTTCGAATACTCGGTGCCAGCAGGCTATGCCAGTGTTTTGATTGAGGCTGGCGAGGGCCGACTCTCTATTGAAAAAGAGGCCGGTTCATTGGTTGGCCTGTTAAATGATCTGCACAAGGGGCGAAACAGCGGTGTGGCCTGGAAATGGCTTATTGATATCAGCGCCGGCCTGATGATTATTTTTGCCTGTACCGGTGTAATTATTCTATTTCAGGGGCGCAGATACCGCCGCGACGGCATTATCTCTGTACTGGCCGGTGTGCTAACGCCCTACATTATCTGGCTGCTTTTTGTACCCAGCATCTAATATTGGTTTTTCGCAAGAGACAATGAGAAAAGGGAACTTGCTAAGAACGGGAGCTTACCAAGAAAGGAAGTTTACTAAAAAAAGGAGCGTGCTAAGAAAAGAGAGCTTGCAGATTTGCTCTGGCGGAAGCGGCCTTTTCCGCCGAAGCCTTTGGGTCTGAATTGGCAAAACCCTGTTTGTCCAGGTCGTCCTGGGGTAACTCATCGATAAACCGGCTGGGAGTAGTTCCACTTACATCACCAAACTGTTTCCGCGCTCCCGCCAGGCTGAGAGTCAGCCGTTCTCTGGCTCTGGTAATGCCCACATAAAATAGCCGCCGTTCTTCCTCAAGTTTGTCGTCTTCCAGCGAGTTCTGGTGCGGCAATATGCCTTCTTCAACCCCCAAAAGGTAAACCTCTTTAAACTCCAACCCCTTTGAAGCATGCAGGGTCATCAGGGAAACCTTGTCGTCCGCAGAGTTCTCCTCCATGTTTTCCAGCATATCGCGAAGCTGAGTTCTGGCGACGGCCTCGGCCAGGGTTTCGCCCTCAGCGTTCTCCTCAGTAGAAAGGGTGCTGGCAATGGAATCGATTAAAAACTGGACGTTTCGCCACCGGGCTTCTGCACTTTTTGCCGAGCTGGAAGACTCAAATAGCCAGCCCTCGTAATTTATATCGTTTAGAAGCTCCCTGACGATTGCGATGGTGTTCTTGGTTTCCGCAAGCATCGCTTTGCGTTCAATCCAATGGCCAAATTCTCTCAGCCGAGACAATCCCGGATCGCTGACAAATTCCGCGACGCCCATCTCGGTACAGCCCTGAAGCAAAGTTCCCATTCTGCTGGCCGCGTACCTGGAAAGTTGTTCCACGGTTTTCGGGCCGATTTGCCGCCGCGGTGTATTGATTATCCGCAGAAATGCTGAATCGTCTTCCGGGTTTATCAGCAGCCTCAGGTAGGCCATAACATCCTTGATCTCTGAGCGGCTATAGAAAGAGGTTCCGCCGCTAATACTGTAGGGCACCCCGTTCCCCTGAAGTTTCATTTCGAGAAGGCGAGATTGGTGATTGCCACGGTAGAGCACCGCAAAATCTTTGAATTTTCGCCGCTTGGTCGCCATACGATACTGAATATCCTGAACGATCCAGTCGAGTTCCTCTTCATCATTCTTGTGTCGGATTAAATTAATCGGATCGCCGACACCCAGGTCACTCCACAGGGTTTTTTCAAACAGATGAGAGTTGTTTTTAATAAGCTCGTTTGCGCATTTGAGTATGCGGCCGGTAGAGCGGTAGTTCTGTTCCAGGCGGATAACCTTAAGATCTGGGTAATCGCGACTCAGATCAATCAAATTTTCTGGCCGAGCGCCGCGCCATGTATAGATAGACTGGTCGTCGTCGCCAACCGCAGTAAATTTTTGGTGATGTTGTACCAGAATTTTTACCAGCTCATATTGAGCCTGATTAGTGTCCTGGTATTCATCGATCAGCAAGTGCCGCATGCGCAGCTGCCACTTGTTTCGAATTTCTGTCTGCTCCCTTAGCAGGATGACGGGCAGATAGATCAGGTCATCGAAATCAACGGCGTTATAGGTCAGCAAAGCTTCTTGATATCTTTCGTAAAGCTTAGCCGCCCGATATTCGGAGTCATCGGCAGCACTGGAAATAGCCTGGATGGGGGAGGTGAGTTGGTTTTTCCACTCTGATATCAGGTCTCGTGCCAGCGCCAATTGATCCGAATCGATATCCCTTATTCCCAGATCGCCCAGCAATTTCAGGGAATCTTCGCCGTCGAGAATAGAAAACCCCTTGCGTAAACCAGCGACGCTTAGATCAGCATTGAGAATATCCAGCCCCAGGCGATGAAAGGTGCAGATTCGCAGGCCGCGGCAGGATTGTGCCCCGATAAGTTTGCGGATTCGGGCGTCCATCTCGCGCGCAGCCTTGTTGGTAAAGGTGACGGCGGTGATTTGTCGCGGCGTGTAGTTCTTGTTTTGCAGAAGCCAGGCAATTTTTTGAGTAATTACCATGGTCTTGCCACTGCCCGCGCCTGCCAAAACAAGGGCAGGGCCATCGTTGTATCGGACTGCTTCGCGTTGTTGTTTGTTGAGGCCCTGTTGACTGGCTGAGTTCATTATTTGCCTTATCTGAAGGCGCGGGATTCTAGCAGCATCCCCGAGAAAAATGTGTGGCAGATCTGGTTAGATTAAGGAGTGTTTTTTCAGAATCTCTATCAGGGGTTCCAGCTGTGACTCGTAGCCCTTCCAGGAGCCGATGCCTGAGCGGTTTATGGGTTTTCTTACCTGGGTCGCGCTTAGGGTTCGCACACTGCGTTGAGTTTTTTCCGGGCTGTAGCAGGCCGGCTCGTCCTCAAGTTCACAAAACTCCAAGAGTTGGGATATCTGAGCGGTGGGGTTTTCTACCAGGGTCTGATATTCGAGCAGTAGGTATCTGTCCCCCGGTAGGGTGGTGTGCCAGTGGGTGACCAGTTTTTGATGATCGCTAATCATTTGAGCGATTTCTTCGTAGCTGTAGGAGAACAGGTGTCCGCTGCCAAATACCTGACGGTAACAGCCAAAAGCGACATCCATCGGGTTGCGTACCACATGAATCATTTTTGCATTGGGTAATGCCTTGGCAATAAGGCCGGCGGCACGGTAGTTCATCAAAGATTTATCTGTCACATTCGACTCTGTGAATCCAAGAGTGTCGATCAATTCCAGGTACTTCCTGCCAATTTGTTGGTAACCCGTTTCTGAAAGGCTTGAAAGCCAGTCGGGAAAATTACCGGCAATTCTGTGCATGGCTTGGGTAGAGGAGCTAGCATCATTCAGAAAGGTTAGTTCATTGCCGCCTGCTACTTGCGAGTGACTGGCTAAAATTTGCTCAACCAGGGTTGTTCCGGAACGGGGTAAACCAAAGATAAAAAGCGGCTTTTTTGTGCGCGGGCTGACTGCTGTTGAAGCCTCGCAATCCTTGTCGAAAAAGTTAATATCGAAAAAGTTAATTATGCTCTCTGTAAGTGCGGTTGCCTCCGACGCCCTGTATTCGATCTGCGATCTTTTCCCATCATTGCCTAATTCCAGATGGTGGAAGGCCTGATCAAAATCTCCGGTCTTTTCGTAAAGCCGGTAGAGGCTAAAGTGCAATAAATGCCTGTCTGCATTGTCTTTCCCAGAAGAATCCAGGGCTTTATTTGCTGATGCAATGGCCTGCTGCGTATCCTCCACCAGATCAGAACGATTCCAGTGTGCCTTGGCCAAGCTGGGTTGCATGGTAATGGCGCGGTCAAACCAGTTAAGCGCCTCTTCAAATTCGCC
This sequence comes from Porticoccaceae bacterium, assembly GCA_018662305.1. Classification (GTDB taxonomy): domain Bacteria; phylum Pseudomonadota; class Gammaproteobacteria; order Pseudomonadales; family GM7GCV1; genus JABJGI01. Next base: position 10,556 of record JABJGI010000064.1, read on the forward strand.
AGTTTCCTTGAGCGCAGAGCCCAGAGAGTTAAAAAGTGCAGCCTCTGGTTTGGCCTGTTTTATTGCCCGACGCAGCAGCTCAACACTTTCTTCAACTCGTCCGTTTAGACGCAAGGCGTGGGCATTCCAGCTGAGCATGGTTGGATTGCGAGGGAATTTTTCTACGGCTTTTTCTGCTTCGGTCAGTAGCTGTTGGTGCTGGTTAGTTGCTTCAATGGCTCTGAGGAAATAGTCACAAATCCAGGGAGTGGAACGGCCTTTTTCGCCAAGTTGAGGAATTAAGCTGAGGACCTCGCGCCACTTTGCATCGCCACTGAGGCCGGCGAGCTGGGCCCGCAAATGGCTTTCCCTTATGGTTCGGGAGGGGCGGCCAGGGGCGACCAGTTCGAAGGTCTTTTCTCTTTTACTGGTTCCGCGTCCCATGGCTAATCTCGAATTTGAGCGACGAGATTCTAACCCCGATAAGAAATTTTACTTAAGCATTTTTTGTTCCCTGAAACTCAGGGCCTGTTTTATCTGAGCTGGGCCAAAATCGCTTCTTTCCAGGTCCGCGATGGTACGAGCTACCCTGAGTACTTTGTGTAACCCTCGGGCAGATAGATCCAGTTTTTCCATGGCATGCTTGAGTAAGGTTTCGGATTCCTTGCTTAGCGGAGCAAAACGAGAAAGTTCTTCAATATTCAATTTGGCGTTGATTTTGCCCTGCCTTTCTATCTGAAGTTTGCGGGCGGCAATAACTCTTTGTTTAACCAGTGCGCTATTTTCCTCCGTATTGGTTTGTCCGGCTTTGATTTGTTCTGCTTCGGTTCGTTCAGCTTCGGTTCGTCCAGCTTCGGTTCGTCCAACTTTGGCTCGTCCAGCTCTAAGCAATGCCGAATTGTCTGGCGGGTTGACCTGAACCTGCATATCTATGCGATCAAGCAGTGGGCCAGAAACACGGCGTTGGTATCGGTTCACCTGTTCGGACGAGCACTCACAACGTCTAGTGCCGTAATAACCGCAGGGGCATGGGTTCATTGCACCGATAAATTGGAATGGAGACGGGGGTTATGCGTTTTCGGTATCGGATATACGAACAGCTTCACCGACTGGTTCTGGCAATTCCTTTGATCGAGAATTATTTATGCGTCGACTGACGGGTGTAGCGATTAAAGTTTTTCCATAGGGGATTAGCATTTCCCGAATCTTGGGTAAGGGCGTTTCTTCTGCCAGCCACGAATCAAAGTTTTCCTCTTCCAAAATAACGGGCATTCGAGAATGAATACTGCCGAACGATTTAGTTGCTTCAGTCGTAATGATGGAACAGGACAAAATATTCTGAATACCGTCTGACCAATAATCCCAAACTCCTGCGAAAGCTAAGGCACGTTCTTCAGCCTGAACCATTACCGGCTGCTTTTCACCATCCTGTTTCTTCCATTCAACAAATGAGGAGGCTGGGATAATTGCCCGTCGATACTTAAATGGCCCCTGATAGGCTCGACTCTTTTCGATACCCTCTGATCGTGCATTAAACATCGCATACTGTTGAGAAGGGCCGTTAGACCAGTGTGGTACTAACCACCAACGCATCTCTGAAAGCTGGCGCTTCCCTTCGTGCAGGTGGACTACAGGAACGGATTCTGTTGGTGCAATATTTAGTCTAGTAGGCAAGGGGCCAATATCAATTCCCAATATATCCAAGAGAACATGAACAACTGGATCGTCTATTATGTTGTAGCGGCCACACATAGAGCTATCTTAGCGACTATTAGGAATTGGTGTTGCTAGTTTCTCGGTATAGGTTCTCATGCATTCTCATGTATTCTAATGACTGGACACAATGATAAAAATATCTCGCTTTTGGGCGCCATGAATACACTGCTATGACAATGATTTCTCTCGCTAGCGATCACGCTGGTTTTGACTATAAAGAAGCAATTAAAGGCCATCTCGAATCCGAAGGGATTAGTGTCAAAGACTTTGGCACATACTCCAATGACCCCGTCGATTACCCTAGATTCGTAAATGCCGCAGCACAAGCTGTAGCGGACGGCTCTTGTGAGAGAGGGATAATATTGGGAGGCAGCGGAAACGAGGCAATAGTTGCCAATCGAATAAAGGGCATCAGATGCGCTGTTGTCTGGAATCAACACACAGCTCAGCTTTCAAAAGAGCATGGCGACTGCAACATGATTTCTATCGGACAGCGAATGATGACAAAAGAGCAAGCGCTTTCCGTTGTCGACATATGGTTAAATTCTGAGTTTAAAGGTGGTCGCCACGAGCGCAGAATTAGGCAAATTGATTCTGCAAATCTATAACAAACGCAGTCTTTGGTGAGCTTTCTCTGGAGGCACCGACACGAGGATTTTCAATTTAATGGGGGTTTTCAATCTTCTACATTACTCGTACTAAAAACTATTTTTCGAGATACTCAAATGCATCAGCGCCAAGTAATCTTGGTTCGATTAGAGCACCATCTCTAACAAACTCCAACATGACCTCAGCTCCGGAGCCATTCCCTCCAGCCCAAAATAGGATTGCCAAAGAGCTGCCTTGGCAATATACAGCGGTTGGCACGTAGGTCGCTTTTCGCGGCAGAAGTTCCGGAGGCAGAAACTCATTTGCACTTGAAATAATAAGTCCCATTGGATTTAGAATTGCTTCCTGACGAACCCAACGGTTAGACCCATAAAACTCTGGAATAAAATCAGGAGAAAGACCTGATTCGGGAAAAACTTCTTCGGCGTAATGAGGCGGCAATCTGTCAGATAAAAGCCGAATCGAAAACTCACCGCATTCAGTTACATCCACCGTTGTTGAGGACACATATTTCTTGCCTTCAATAGTCAACTCAATAGCCGAAGCATGGAGGCTCAGAAGTGCGATGGTCAGTATAAATAATCTATTCACTTAAGCGTCCGAGTCGTTTGGAATTAGCAGGTGCCAAGACTCTTTTATATACAGGGAGTAGGTTCATGATTGAGTCTTTTCGCACTATCGTTTAATGCGCCAGAGTCGCTCACCCACTCAGTTGTAGAACTCCCTGATTGAACGTAGAGCGAACCACTCTCACAACTCCTGCCATCAGCCATAGTAAAGGTAACCCGATAGTCTCCTTCCCCAATATGAAGTATGGGGTATCTTAGGCCTCTACCTTTTTTGACGCCTGAATACTCAGCGCTACCGTTTTTCCCATCAATATGAACAGCGACAATATCTTGAGATGATATATTTTTTACATTCATCACCACCCAAGGCCTTGGATGAATAATAGTCTGGAACAGAGAATATCCTGTAACCCCAATTGCGCCGATAAGAACTCCGAATATTAGGGTCAGTGCGTATTTCATTATTTTCATTTTTGGCCAGTACCTTTAGCGGTAGCCTTGAACCATACCGTGAACCTAGAAAATCCTCAAAAGCTAAATCCGCACTAACAAGGGGGATGAAAGCCCTTTAAGTTCATCCTATTCGGACACCAAAATTTCCAATCCTCCGCACTAATCCAATTAATCTCAATAGCAGGCATGGGTGCTGAACCACTTACCTTAGAGCAAAGACGCATTATCTCTATGATTTTAAAATATCTGTGAGCATGAAAGTTATTCATCATAGTGAAGCATATTGCTGGAAGTCAGCGGGGAAGCAAGCCTGGTGTCCTGCTCGGGATATTGTTATTTCGCCGTTTTCCATTGGCTCTCTTAAACCTTCTAAAACCTTCGGGGAAAATTCCGGCAGCTCGTCCAGAAAAAGGATTCCGTTGTGGGCAAGGGAAATTTCTCCAGGGGAGGGAGGCGAACCACCACCGACGAGAGATACGGACGATGCACCGTGATGAGGCGCTCGGACTGGTGGTTGTTGAACAGTCTTTCTTGGTTTACCAGATACAGAGTAGATAACCGCGCTTTCCAAAGCCGCCTGAGAATCCAGATCCGGCAATATGCTGGGCATTCTTTTTGCCAGCATAGATTTTCCGGCTCCCGGTGGGCCGACAAACAAGAGGTTGTGGCCGCCAGCCGCAGCTAGCTCTAAAGCTTTTTTTGCAGATGATTGCCCCTGAATCTGATTAAGGTTTAAAGGGTTTTCCAGGTCAGTATGAATTGACGGAGGCATCGGTTTGGAACACCTTCCTTGTGCTCTTTCCCTAGGTTCCTGCTGAAGTATTGAACATAGATCCAGTAGCTGGTCGCAGGCGAGAACTTGGGTGCTGTGAAGCAGCAGACCAAGTTCGCTCAAGTTGCCTCCAGCGCAAACCAAGGTTATTTCCGCTCGTTGGCACTCAATGGCTTTAGGCAGGATGCCTCGGATCGGCCGAAGTTCTCCGGTCAGAGAGAGTTCTGCGGCAAAGCAACAATTGTGATCCGGGTGAATTGAAAGCTGATTTGTTGCTACCAGCACACCGATGGCGATAGCCAAGTCAAAGCCGCCACCCTGTTTGGGTAGATCTGCCGGTGCGAGGTTAACTGTGAGCCTGCGCGCAGGAAACTCAAAGTTGGAATTGAGAATGGCTGACCTAACCCGCTCACGACTTTCCCGAACGGCGGTTTCCGCCATGCCGACAATATTGAAGGCGGGCAGGCCAGCGGAAATATGAACTTCGATTTCGACGGCGATCGCGCCGACACCCAGGTTGGTATAGCTTTGTATTTTTGCAGTGGGCATGGATTCCTTTCCATAAGTTCTGTTTTAAACCTGTCCGTTGGTTGTTACTCGGCTTCGCTCAAAGCTTGCTCTAATTGTTGCACTCTCTGCTCGGTGCGCTCAAGCATTTGCTTTAGGGTATCAATCTCTTCCTGATAGGCGAGATCCATATCCTGAAGTAATCGCGACAGCGCCGACTTAATCAAGTTGCGCACTTCTTCGCTCGCAGACTCGGCTAACTCGGGCAGATCCTGCAGCAGTTCATTGATTTGAAACTCTTTGTTCATGGTTCAAGGGTGGGAAGATTGAGTGCCAAGTATAGCTAGATTCCACTTCGCTCAGGGTATCAATTTTATTCGTGGTTTTTAGCGGCTCCAAATGGGTGCACACAAATGGTGCTCGCACAGAAGTGGTGCGTTCAGAATGTATTTTTGCGTATGGAACGGATCTATTTATACCCAAAAAATAGATATGTAATTGAATATAAAGGGAATAATAAACTTTGGCATGACATCTGCTTTATGTGAGTTCGAAGACATATATAAGTCTCGTTTTTACATACAGGAGAATTTCATGAAAACTTTTAATAAAACATTGATTGCAGCAGCTCTCGTAACTACTGGCGCAGCAGCACAGGCTGAAGTATCTGGTGGCGCGGCTATTGCAAGCAGCTACCTCTGGCGTGGTTTTGACCTCAGTGCAGGTTCTGCGGTTGTATCCGGTTCTCTGGATTACGCAAGTGAAGTAGGTATCTACGCCGGTATCTGGGGTTCTTCTGGTGACGACACCTACGGAACTGAATATGACCTCTATGTCGGCTACGCCGGTGAAGCTGGTGATCTGAGCTACGACATTGGTTACGTTGACTACAACTACCCAAGCTGCCCAGGTGGCCCAGAGAACTGTGATTTTGAAGAGTACTACGCGAGTATTGGTTACGGTGCCTTTGGTGTAACTGCATACGACGGTGATGGCTATACCTATGTTGCTGCCGGTTATGACTTTGCCGACTTCAATCTGACTTATGGTCAGTGGGACACAGATGGCTCTCACTTGGATTTGACCTACTCCATGGGTGATCTGGCCTTTACCTTCTCACAAGCATTTGATGACGCGGTTTATTCCGAAGAAGCACAGTTTGTTGTGAGCTACTCAATCCCTATGGATATGTAAAACACGCTGAGACTCGGAGAGCGTCGGCTCAATTTGATTTAGTCGACCTCTCCACCTCATTCCTTAAACCCGGAGAAACATATGAAACTCATTACCGCGATTGTTAAGCCGTTCAAATTGGACGACGTACGCGAAGCTCTGAGTTCTATTGGCGTACAAGGCATCACCGTAACTGAGGTGAAGGGCTTTGGACGGCAAAAAGGACATACGGAGTTGTATCGAGGTGCAGAATACGTTGTTGATTTCCTTCCCAAGATTAAATTGGAAATCGCAGTGGGCGCTGAGTTGGTCGATCAGACCATCGAAGCTATCACCAGTTCTGCATCAACTGGAAAGATTGGCGATGGCAAAATTTTCGTCACTTCTTTAGAGCAAGTTATCCGTATTCGCACCGGTGAAACCGGCGCGGAAGCCATCTAAGAACTGGAGAATATAAATGGATGCTGCAATTGAACTCGCTTATGCGCTAGACACATTTTATTTCTTGATCTGTGGTGCGCTTGTTATGTGGATGGCTGCTGGTTTTGCCATGCTTGAGGCCGGACTAGTTCGTGCCAAGAACACCACAGAAATTCTGACTAAAAACGTCGCCCTTTTTGCGATCGCCTGCACTATGTATCTCTTTATGGGCTACAGCATTATGTACGGTGGTGGCATGATTCTGCCCGAACTCTGGTTCGGCGACAGTATTGCGAATGCAACTACTGAAGAAGTTCTTGCCAGCGGTGGTGATATTTACTACTCCGGTGCTTCTGACTTCTTCTTCCAGGTGGTTTTTGTCGCTACTGCGATGTCGATCGTTTCTGGTGCCGTTGCGGAGCGTATGAAACTTTGGGCCTTCCTAGCCTTTGCCGTTGTGATGTGTGGAGTGATCTACCCAATGCAGGGCATGTGGACTTGGGGCGGCGGATGGTTGTCTGAAGCTGGTTACTCTGACTTTGCTGGTTCCGGTATCGTGCACATGTGTGGTGCGGCCGCAGCTCTGGCTGGTGTGATCTTCCTTGGGCCTCGTAAAGGTAAGTACAACGCCGATGGATCTGCGAATGCTATCCCAGGTGCGAATATGCCTTTGGCGACTTTGGGTATGTTTATCCTTTGGTTGGGCTGGTTCGGCTTTAACGGCGGATCTGAGCTAATGGTTTCCAATGTTGGCGAAGCAAACGCTGTTGCGGATGTATTTGTTAATACCAACATGGCAGCTTGCGGTGGTTTGATTGCTGCCCTGATCACTGCTCGAATTCTGTTCGGCAAAGCTGATCTGACGATGTCTCTTAACGGTGCTCTGGCCGGTCTGGTATCTATTACTGCTGGTCCTCTAGATCCATCTCCAACTCTCTCCTTCATAATCGGAGCGGTCGGTGGTGTGATTGTTGTGTTCTCAGTATTAGGACTCGACAAGCTGAAGATTGATGATCCTGTTGGAGCTATCTCTGTTCACGGAACCTGCGGTATTTGGGGCATCCTGGCAGTATGCTTGACAGCAGGTGCAGGACAGCTTGTACCTCAGTTGATCGGAATTGCTGGAATCTTCGTTTGGACTTTCGTTGCTGCCGCTATCGTTTGGATTGCCCTTAAGGCAACCATGGGTATACGCGTAAGTGAAGAGGAAGAATACGAAGGCGTAGATATCTCTGAGTGCGGTATTGAAGCCTATCCCGAGTTTGCTTCGGCAAAATAATCTGACAAAGATTATTGGGAAAAAGAAGGGAAGTGCATCGCACTTCCTTTTTTTTTGCCTTTTTATTCTTAATCAACAAGAATAGCGGGCTAGAAACAGATTTACCTCAGGGGAACAAATGAAACTAGTAACTGCCGTTATCAAACCATTCAAGCTCGATGATGTTCGGAACGCCCTATCTGAAATTGGGATTCAGGGAGTCACCGTCACCGAAGTGAAAGGCTTTGGTCGACAAAAAGGACACACTGAGCTCTATCGTGGAGCTGAGTACATCATTGATTTTCTTCCTAAGGTAAAGCTTGAGATAGCAACTGAATCAAATATGGTTGATCGTGTAATCGAAGCAATTACCAAGAGCGCCAGCACTGGGAAAATTGGAGATGGCAAAATCTTTGTTTCCAGCCTAGAGCAGGTTGTTCGAATTCGAACCGGTGAGACAGGCGCAGACGCGCTTTAAATTATCGAGAACTACTTAAGTTGAGTTTGCTGTTTCCATAGATCCAGCATACGAGATTCAATCGAGAGTATTCTGAGAGTTCTGTTATCTGCCTGAATCGCATCCACAGATTTGGGTAGATAATCTTTCAAAGATTCGCAAATACGAAACTCCCCGGTAGGCAACAGTTCGAGTTGTTCCTGCGCCTCTATCAATGCTTCGTTGGTTGCCAAGGCGAGTGCATGGCAGGGGTTATCTCCCATGAAATCAATTGGCGAAATAAGGCTGGCTGGCAAATTAGATCGAGAATTTTCAGGGCGGCCTTCTATCCTACAAAGGTTCCAACCAAACATAATGCTATGCCTGAGAGCGACCGCGTTATTAGTTCCAGAAGCAGTAAAAACTAAGCAACCTGATTGAACACCAACACAGCTAATGCCATAGGTTTCCGCCATGCGCTCAGTGATTCGCCATATGCGAGTCATGTAGAGGTCTATTTCATCGGCCCTGACGAGGTGATCTCTCATATCGCTGAGGCGGATGAGCATGATTAATCGCTGATGCCCTTTGGGTTCAATACTAATAGGTGGTGGCTCAACAAAATCGGAAGTTTCTTCAGGAGTGGTGTCCTTATGCTCTGTCGATTCTGCGTCCACTGGCTCTGCCTGAGGTCTGCCACTTTGAATTGGGCGAATAGAATTCGATTGAATCGTATTCAAAAAGAGCAGACCTATCGCTGCAGCCAATGCACAAGCAAAGCTAATGAGTAAGTTCGGCCAGGTGGATTGGACAGGAGTTTCGAGGTGTTCCTGCAAGATAATGGTTGCCGCCAGCGCATCGTCCAGAACGATAGCGTCGGAAAACTCATATAGGCTTGCCTGAGCAGGTAGGTTTACATTCAGGTTTCTTACCGAAGCCAGAGCAAGGGAGTCGGCGCCGTGTATGTCCAATCGCTCGACGCTGGTGCCAAGAATAAGTTGCTCGAGCTCAGGCTGCAGCCTTTGAATATTCCCGGTAATCAAAAAGGGCTCTGTGGCATTTAATATGAGCGGCAGCAGGGAAGAGCGCTGATTGGGTTGCGCGCCGTTGCTATCAAAGAGGTTTAAGCAGGCGAAACAAACCAGAAATAT
>JABJGI010000049.1 GCA_018662305.1 Porticoccaceae bacterium
GTAGGCTACTACGAGTACAGTATTAACGAGGACTTTGGTGTTGGTGATCCAGCCTATACGGGCTCCCACACCTACGATGTACTAATTGGTGAGGAGGGGCATCTTTTTGTTGCTGATGCCTCCGCAGGATTGCGAGTACTTAGGTATACCGGTCCAGGCACACCCGAATAAAATACAAAAAACGCGAAATAAACTTGGGGGTAATGATGAATAGATTAAGGTTTGGACTGCTGACAACAGTTGCGTTTCAGATGCTGGTCGTTGGACAGGTCGCAGCTCAGGATGCCCCACAATTTGAGGTCGACAGCAGTTGGCCCAGGCCTCTGCCAGAAGGTTGGATACATGGTCAGTTGGGTGGAAATTGCGTGGATTCACATGACCACATCGCTGTGGTGGATCGACGCAACATCACTGAGGAAGAAACACAGACATCAAGAGCGGCCCCACCCATTCAGCTATTTGATACAGAAGGTAATTTGGTAGGGGCTTTTGGCGACCCGCAGGTAGTGCCGATGTCTATTCATGGATGCGTATTTGATTTAGACAACAATATTTATGTCGCCGGAAATGCTGATGGCATTATTCAAAAGTACAGTCACGAGGGTGAACTGTTGCTGCAAATTGGCAGTAAAGGAGCCTTCGATTCCTCAACAGGGCTGATTGATGGTGCGCCACAAAACTCCAGCCCAGCACAGTTATTCCGGCCATCAGATATTGCGGTTGATCCGGACAATGGCGATATCTACATTTCCGATGGCTACGGCAATAGGCGTGTTGCTGTATTCAATAAAGAGGGTGATTTTCTTCGCCAGTGGGGTCGTCAGGCAAGTGTTGAAGAGAGTCGTGCCGGAGTAGGGGGCGCCTTTGCTAGAGTTGTTCACTGCATAACTATGAGCAATGCCGGTCTACTCTACGTGTGTGATCGCCAAGGCGATCGAGTGCAGGTGTTTGATAAGCAGGGTAATTTTATTCGGAATATCTGGGTTAAAACTGGTACTCCAGATGTTCCCGATCCTCGAGGCACTGTCTGGACCGTTGATTTTTCCCCTGACGAAGAACAGCAGTATCTCTATGTCATGAATGGCTTCAAGGAAGTAGTGCATGTTCTGGATCATCAAAGTGGCGAAGTCTTGTCGGGTTTTGGGCGGCCGGGACATTATGCTGGTGATTTCACCCACGGTCACACCATTGCGGTGGATTCTATGGGCAACATCTATGTCGCAGAAACGGCAACAGGAAGGCGAGTGCAGCGTTTCGTTCCAGTGCAATAAATAATTCTTCTCATGAAAACTAAGGCGCAAGGGTTGCGCCTTTAACCTCAAATATTGTGCAGTAAAAAGGTTTCAATTATTTCGATTGAAAAATATTTAAATGACGCTGCTAGGGTAGATTCATCGCTGTGATGCAAAGTATTTTTTTTCTCAAAACTCTGTCGCTTGGGATATTGGCCGCTGTTGTTTTTAGCTCAACAAATACCCTGTCTCAGGCTGCCGATAGTTCCAGATTAGTCGAAGAGATTCAGGTTGTTTCTACCAGTCGGCAACCGCAAAACTTATCAGATACCAACTCTGCTATCTCGGTTCTTGAAGAGAATGAATTGCGCCTTGTCGCGCATTCCCATTATCAAGAGTCTCTCAATCGTTTGCCGGGCGTTAACGTGCATCGAAATAGCGGCCAAGAAAGTTTGGTCTCCATCAGATCGCCGGTTCTGACGGGCGCAGGTGCCTGCGGTGCATTCCTGATTGCAGAGAACGGTATTCCCCTGCGCTCCAATGGTTTCTGTAACGTCAATGAGATGTTCGATGCACACACTGAAAATGCGCAGCAGATCGAAGTGGTCAGAGGGCCTGGCAGTGCATTCTGGGGTTCCAATGCGGTACATGGCCTGATCAATGTGGTGTTGCCTGAGCCGGGAGAAGTCGGCGATATACGACTCGAGATAGGTCCCAGAGGTTCTTATCGAGCTCAGGGAGCAATAGGTTATGACCTTGGAGATTTTAAGCAAACTCTTCTTTTTAGCGGTGGCAGTGAAGAAGGGTTTCGAGACGAGTCGGGTGTGGATCAGCAAAAGGTTTCTTGGCTCTACAGTTATCAGACCGAGGGCGAAATTAAGTTAGATGGGGGTTTCACCCGCACCAATTTGAACCAGGAAACCGCTGGATTTTTGGTGGGATCTGATTCTTATAAAGACGCTTCCTTGCGAGAAACTAACGCAAACCCCGAGGCCTATCGCGATAGCAGCAGCACAAGGCTGTGGAGTTCCGTTTCTTTAAGCCATCAAAACTGGGATCTGATTTTTACGCCCTACCTGCGAGATGTTGATATGAGCTTTATTCAGCATTTTTTACCCGGGCAACCCATAGAAGATTTTTCTCATCAGAGCATCGGTATGCGAACTGCGGGGTATCGCAACCTACAAAATGGCGCGCGGCTTTCTTTGGGAATGGACTTCGAATTTACTGAGGCTGCATTGCAGCAGAGGCAGCCCAATCCAACCTCTGGGTCTTTCTTTTTGGTAAACACCCTTCCGCAGGGCAAACACTATGACTATGAGGTGAGCGCCCACCAAGTTGCCGGCTTTGCTAGCTACGAGCAGGAAATTTCTGAAGGCTGGAATCTGTCTCTCGGGGCACGACTAGAGAACATTAGCTACGACTATAAGAATCAGATGATTGATGGTCGAACCGATGAGTTTGGTGTTCCCTGTGCTCTGGGTTGTCGCTACAACCGTCCCGCTAATAGAACGGATTCCTTTACTAATCTATCTCCTAAATTCGCCCTAAGTTATGAGCTAAACGAAAACCATAAAGTCTATGCTCGAATTCAACGAGGCTTTCGAGCGCCTCAAGCCACCGAGTTGTATCGATTACAAAACAATCAGTCCGTTGCGGATCTGGAATCGGTTGAATTGGATAGCTATGAGTTAGCACTGGAGGCTAGGGGTGCAGGTTGGAGTTATAGCGCGAGCCTATATTTAATGAACAAAGAAAATGAAATATTCCAGAACAGTTCGCGGGAAAACCTAAACGATAACCACACGCGGCACCGAGGATTCGAGCTGGAGATCGGGCGTGATCTTAGCGAACAGGTTTCACTTGTCGGCGTCTTCAATCTTGCCAGACACACTTACGAGAACTCTCTTCTTTCCGGCGTCACCGACATCCAAGGAAATGAAGTCGACACTGCTCCCAATCAATTTGGTAACTTGCGGCTTAACTGGAAAATGACTCCAGCCCTCACCACTGAGTTGGAGTGGGTTCTGATGGGGGAGTACTTTACTAACCCCGAAAATACGGCCGAGTATGAAGGGCACAATCTTCTCAATTTACGCGGGCAGTATGTGTTGAGCCAAGACCTCAGTTTTTCTCTAAACCTGATGAATCTTAGCGACAACAATTACGCGGAGCGGGCGGATTGGACTACCTTCACTGGTGACCGATATTTTCCCGGCGAGGGAAGGCGCATATTCTTCGCCCTAAACTGGAGTTTTAAGTAATTGATAATTAAGTTGATGTTTGGCTGTCTTTGGCGACAAGCTGTCCGCCATCGATTCACCCAAATTTGGGTTCAAGAAATAGACTTCTCTTACAACTAAGAATGCGAGTCTAAGAAAGCGAGGCTAAAAATGTTGAAAGTTGGAAAATCAGTTTTAACTCCCATCAAGCTGGCGGGCCTGATGCTCGGCTTGAGCACCATCGCCAATGCACAGTCTTCAGACTTTGAAGTCAGGGTGCTCGGTCAGTATGACGTTCCCTGGGCACTGGAATTTCTTCCCGATGACCGACTTCTGCTAAGCGAAATGCCAGGAGCCCTAAAACTTCTAGATGAAGAGGGGCAACTGCTTGGTGATATCTCAGGTTTGCCAGAGGTTTCCTACGGAGGGCAGGGCGGTTTTGGCGACATCGTATTACACCCCAATTTTTCGCGTAACAGATTGCTCTATATGAGCTATGCCGAAGCGGGCCCTGGCGATACCTCGGGCGCCGCCGTAGCTCGTGCAAGATTGGAGCTTGATGAAAATGGAGGCGAGTTAGTCGATCTTGAAGTGATCTGGCGACAGGTTCCTAAGGTTTCAGGCCAGGGACACTTTGGACATCGCATCGTCTTTGGACCAAATGGTTATCTCTGGATCAGTTCCGGCGAACGCCAAAAGTTCGATCCGGCACAGGATATGGAGTCTAATCTTGGCAAAGTTATCCGTCTAAACGAGGATGGCTCTGTGCCAGATGACAACCCCTTCCCCTACGGAGAAGTCACCTCGGAAATCTGGTCCCTCGGTCATCGCAATCCATTGGGTATGGGCTTTGATCAAGATGGTCGTCTCTGGGACGTGGAAATGGGCCCGAGCGGTGGCGATGAACTAAATCTGGTTCGCCGTGGTTCAAACTACGGCTATCCCGAAGTTTCTAATGGCGATCATTACAGTGGCCTGCCTATGCCAGACCATGACACACGCCCTGAGTTCTCACCGCCCGCCATTACCTGGACCCCGGTGATTTCCCCTTCAAGCATGTTGTTCTACGACGGCGATATGTTTCCCCAGTGGCGCGGTGACGCCTTTATTGGCGGTTTGTCTTCCATGGCGCTGATTCGTGTCGACTTTAATGGCGACACAGCTTGGGAAGCTGAGCGCTTTGAGATGAATCGCAGAATTCGAGATGTGGAGCAGGGCCCCGATGGTGCCCTTTGGTTAATTGAAGGCGGGAGAAGAGGCGCGGAAGGGCATTTGCTCAAGCTTACCGCGCCAGATTAACGGACGTCATTCCTCCTAGGGGTTTACCCAGTCTCTCCAGTCGGCGGACGCGCCGTCTGGCAGGATTGGCGCCTCTAGGTCGATCATGGGTTTTGCTTTATACCAACCCTGCCGATCTGAGATATTTTCACTGCAAGGCTCTAGAGATATTTCCCTCGACTTAAACTGAGTTGGATAGGCCAAGCCGCCACTCGTGAGGACGCCAGGTGTTTCGCTAATCGTAAGGCAGAGGTCAGTATTTGCCATAGGCCGGACATTCGCCGCACTGAAATCCCATTTTTGCTTTTCAGCTCCTGAGCACTCACCAAGATGAACAGTCGCCCCAGCTTCTCCTGAGGAAGGTTCAACACAAAGTCCGTACTCCGGCATAAACAGGTCGCCAGAATTTGTTCGTTCGCGGGAAAAAATTGTATCCCTGTGCCACATGCCCTCTTTGCAGCTGTGTACATTCAGCTGGATGCCATCCAGATTGTCTCGATTTCCGGGAATGTCGAGGCAATAAAAACGCCATTCGTCCAGCGGTGCCAAAACACGCAGATAGATATCATCGGGCCCGTCTGTAATAGCCCATCTGGTCTTCATTTCTTCAGAAATTGGTGGGATTTCTTCCTGAGCCATCGAGAGACTGGCCCAGCCAGTAAGTATTAAACCGACAAGCAATTTTAGTAACGGAATTTGTCTATTTTTCACTAGAACTCTCCTGAAGTCAGATTTCTATAGTTTATAAAGAGCAGAGGTAAGAGACGCAGCAGCTATCAAAACCGCGAAGATCTGATCCAAGTGTCAGCTCGCGCCCAACTCTGTTCGAATTCTTCATCCACAGTCGCATCAACCTTATTCTGAGCAGCTAAAGCTTCCTTCAGGCCAAAGAGCGACCAGCCGTTGAGCGGGCGATCTAGCAGCTCTTCACGATAGACACGTTCCGCATCCCTATAGCGCTCGGCTTCTAACAAGGCCGCTCCAAGCCAGTGACGAGCGGCAAAAGGAAGTGGTTCGGGCTCGTCATAGCCAAGGGCATCTTCATGCTCAACCGATCGTTCAAAGGCTCTGATGGCATTTCTTAGATCGCCTTCTTGCCAGTGAATTTCGCCTTCTAGTATTTCTTGCAGAACTGATAGCAGACGGCTGGCTGAATCGAAACGGAATCTGGCTTCAGTGGTCTCCGCAAGGTCGGTAAGTCTGTCGAGATGGGCACGAGCAAATGCCACTTCTCCGACTTTCAGGTTTGCATACCCCTGCGCAAAATCCCAAACCCCTGCGGGGTAATCCTCTTCTGGTCTATCGCCGACTAAGAGTATTTCTTCGAACCGCCCAAATCGAATCAAGGTCAGCATTTGGAACATATTATTGCCTAGCAGCTTAGACAGATCCTTTCCGGCTTGTGTTGCGATTGCACCTTGGCCATCCATGGACGCCGAAAAAAGCAGCATGTGCAGATTGTGGGTGGGATATATAGCAACGCCCTCACCAAAGGCCGCTTTTTGGTCAGTATGCCAGGCTTGTATATTTGCCCTGACGCTGTCTCCCCAGCGTCCGATTTCATTCCAAGTGTGGGATGGCATGTGATTCAGATGACTCGCCCCGGGGATGGCATTCCCCATAAACTCTGAACAAGGTTCGGCCCGCTCGGGTTGGGTCGTAGATTCTGTTGCATGAATATAGAGGTGGCAGGCAAATGGGTGACGAATATCTTGAGCCAATACGCCTTCCAAGACTGACAGAAGGAATACGACATTTGGTGCGGTAATATCGCGATGGCCTCGGCGTTCTATAAGAAGAAACAAGGCATCGGCGTAAAGTGTTGCGGCATCCAAGTCATCTGGGTAAGCAGCGGCTAAACCCGCCATTGCTTCAGCATAGGCTTCATCCTGAATCTGACGCTGTTCAAAGTCATAGTTTTCTACATAGCGCACAGAGAGTGCATCTATATAGGCCTGCTCCCGGGCCGTTGATTCGGGTTTTAGCTGTATTGCCTGTTGTAGGGCTTCATAGGCGTAGGGGGCATCGGCTTCGGACATAGGTACATTTAGATAGGAGCCCCAGGCCCAAGCTTCTCCCCAGTAACACATAGCGCAATCCTGATCTTCTCGTTGTGCTTCACGAAATGACCGAACTGCTTCATATTTGCCATAGGCAAACATCAGTTGCATGCCTTGATCAAAGAA
>JABJGI010000043.1 GCA_018662305.1 Porticoccaceae bacterium
ACTACCTTCCGCTATTCAGCTTTTGAAGACGGTTTGTACGATCGTTCCTACGAAGTAAAACTCCGGCTTTTAAAAGAAGGCCGTTGGAAGCCCGAGGTTGCCATGGGTGCGCGAGATCTTCTCGGAACCGGGGTTTGGGGGGCGGAATATCTAGTGGCCAATAAGACTTTGGGAGCCTTTGATATTTCTCTGGGTCTCGGCTGGGGGAGACTTGCGGATCGAGCGGCTTTTTCCAACCCTCTCGCAGAGGTGTGGAATAGGTTCGCAGATCGAGATCCGGACTTTGGTTTAGGTGGAACGGTTCGGTTCGATTCATTTTTCGCCGGCCCTGAGGTGGGGATCTTTGGTGGAGTAGCTTATGAGTTAGAAAACCAAAAGTTGCGTTTTTTAGCGGAATACAATTCAGATGCTTATGAGCGGGAGGTTTTGTTAGGCACAGCTGAGGATCCGTCTCCCTTTAGCTATGGCGTGGAATGGAGCGGCATTGAAGGTATCACTATCGGCCTAAGCCACCAGTTTGGTGAGGAGTGGGCTTTTAGCCTCTCTTCAAGTCTGGATTCATTAAAACTTCCCGAAAAAACACCACCATCGCCCTATGTCTCTTCTTTGGACTATTTTGAAGCGGGTGTTGAATCGACAATCTACGACTTTAGTACTTGGTATGACCGATTGCTGTTCGATATGCGTTTTTCAGGGCTAAATTTGCATGAAGCGTCGACAAATTCGGCTGGTACCGAAGTCACTCTGATTATAGAAAATCGGCAATACGCTATGGCTGCAGATGCAGTACAGCAAGCGCTGAGCCTTGCCGAACTGCATCTTCCAGGTGCCATCGGCGACCTAAACCTGGTGTTGCAGGAAAGCGGTATTCGCCCCATCACTCTTAATTATCGGCGCGTTGGGGCGGACGCGGCCTGGTCCGATACATCAGGTCGATCTATAAATATTCTTCGCGGCAGGGATCTTGTGAGTCCTGAAACCAAGACCGCGGTTGAGATTGGAAAAGTCTCGGTCAGCGCTGGGTTAGGTACCCGGTTTCAGTTTTTTGATCCAGACGACCCGCTTCGATATCAGTTACTACTGCGAGTAGGCGCGAGCGCTCCGCTTGGACAGGGATGGATTGCGAAGGCTTCCTATGCCCTCGACATCGATAACAACTTCGATGAGATTGTTAGAGGTTCCGATTCGGTTTTGCCCCATGTTCGTTCTGATTCCGGCCTCTATTTGCAGCAAGGAGCATCAGGTTTGGAAGCGCTCTATGTGGAAAAGAGAGATAACTTGGCCAGCGATGTCTATTATCGGCTGTATGGTGGGGTATTAGAGGATATGTACAGCGGTATTGGAGGTGAGCTCTTGATACAGCCCTTCCGTTCGCGTCTGGCCTGGGGATTCAGCGCTAATTGGGTAAAACAGCGCGATTATGAAAAGTCTTTCAGTCATCTGGACTACGATACGGTCACTGCTTTTGCCAGTCTATACTGGGCTACGCCCTGGTATAACTACGATATTGCCGTGCATGCTGGCCAATATTTGGCTAAGGACATCGGAGTAACCTTTGATGTGAGGCGGACACTTGATAATGGTTGGCAGGTAGGGGCCTGGGCAACGCTTACTGATGTGCCTTTTGAGGAGTTTGGTGAAGGAAGTTTTGACAAGGGATTGTACTTTCGCATCCCGCTGCAAAGCCTCTTTGGGATCAATACCCGCTTATCCAGTGCTACAGCTCTTCGGTCGATCCAAAGAGACGGCGGACAGCGATTAGAGGGCTTTAGTGGCAATCTTTGGTACGACCTGCGGAGCACAAGATATGATGCAATCGATAACCACCGCGATAGAATGATCCCTTGAAATTACTTACCTTGATAAATTGAATACGATGCTTCTAAAAGAAAAACTTATAGATTTAGGCCGATATAGGTCGCCACAGCTTTATTCAATGAAGCGCCTCTTGATTATGGCGGGTTCGATTGTGTTTGTAAGCTGCTCGGTTCAGTTCCGCCAACTGGATATGCTTAACCAGATTCGCGAAGCAAATACTGACCCACTAGAAGGAATAGCTTGGAATATGGATTGGAACGGTGATTCCTATACGCTCTACGCCGCCACGGAGGGTGATCAAACCCTTTTTGGTGGATACGGGGACAAGCTCCTAGGTTTTGACGGATTTGATCTGACTAACGTTATCGGCTTTTTGCCAAATGATGACATAGGTCGAATTGAAATTGAGGGCGACGACTTACTCTATTTTGTAAATGATCGTCTAGTTGTTCGCCATGTTTGTCAGTCTTGGGAAACACAGCAGCAAACAGATGGTGGTCTAAAATTTACGCGCTCATGCGTCGATGATAGTCGGCAGCAAGGAGATCGTAGGGTCTACCAGAACGAATTTGAAATTAACCCGGCTGGAGAGCTGTCACGTTTGCGCTTCTTATTGCATCCGGACTACCCTACCATGACAATGACGCCTATCGAGAATCCCAGTTAAGTGATGTTGAACTATGCTAAGTAGGCCTTCCCAAAAAATGAAGTTCTTAAGAGAACTGTTCCTGGCTCTGATCTTGGGGTCTGCAGCAAGCACCTTTGCTCAATTGCCTAATAATATTTCCGCAGAGCAGATTGCCCAGTTTGGAGCGCTTCCCCCTGCCTTGCAGCAGCAACTGGCGGGCCAGTTGGGGATTGATCTGGCTGCTCTACAGAATCTTTCTAATGGTGGCTCTGACGCTGCCAATACTTCAGCGGATGTGGGGCAGTCAGGTATACCATTAGAGCCAGCCGAGCCACAAAGTTCCGCGGAAACTCTTGGGCCGTCAAGCGGAATTGTTGAAGAGCAGGCGCCTCAGCTTGAGCGCTACGGTTTATCGCTGTTTGATCGTGAAGTAACCACTTTCGCACCGGTGGATAATGCTCCTATTCCTAACGATTACGTCGTAGGCCCTGGTGATTCATTTAATGTGCTTTTGATTGGTACTGAAAATCAAAACCTTGTGTTGAGTGTAGACCGCGAAGGCGTAATCAACTTTCCCCGCCTGGGTGCTATAACCGTAGCTGGGTTGCCTTTTTCAGAAGCAAAACGAGTGATTGAAACCCGGGTAAATGAACAACTTATAGGTGCTGAGGCTATTATCAGCGCAGGTAGGTTGCGTGCAATCAATGTGTTTATGACAGGTGAAGTCAAGACGCCCGGAGCTTACTCGGTTTCGGCTCTAACTACGGTTACACAGGCGCTATTTGTCGCCGGAGGGGTTTCTAATATTGGCAGTCTCCGGGATATCCGTGTTCTGAGAAACAACGAACTGGTGGCAAGCTTTGATTCCTACGATTTGTTGTTGAGGGGGGATGCCTCAGCAGATATTCGCTTGCAGTCGGGAGATGTCTTGTTTGTTCCTCCTGTTTTTGCGACCGCCTCAATAGACGGTGCAGTACGTCGCCCAGCTATCTATGAACTTATTCCGGGTCAAACAGTTTCTGATTTAGTTTCGATGGCGGGTAATTATGAAACCAATGCCTACGTTAAAATGGTACCACTCGAACGCTTTGATCGAGATAAGGCGTTACCAGAGTTAATTAATTTGGATCTCAGCAACTCTAGCGATTCTGCATTGACTCTAATTGATGGCGACTACATCAGAGTGCCGGTTTCTGGAGAACTATTTTCCAACAGCATTCAAATCAAGGGGGCGGTTGTCAGGCCCGGAATTTATGCCTACGAAGAGGGGATGCGTTTATCTGATCTGGTTCCCAGTGTGGATTCTCATCTTAATTTTGATGTGGATTTAAATTATGCCCTGATCGTGTCGATAAAAAATGAACGTCTGGATATTGAAGTAACGACCTTTGATCTGGGGCGGGCAATTACCAACCCCGACTCAGAATTTGATCCTGTGCTGCGTTCCAGAGACGAGATATTGATATTCGATTTGCCCGATGTCTCAGAGGAGACATCGGCTGGTATTCAATCCAATCTTAACGATCAAAATAGAGAAGATAGTCTTGCGCGAAATTTGGCGGGTAACACCGCGGCGGCGGCTGAGCAAATCCAAGAACAATCTAATCGCCGAGAGCTGTTGGCGCCTGTGATTACGAAGCTGCGTTTGCAATCACGGGAAAACGAGCCAGTGCAGATTGTCTCGGTTAGCGGCGCTGTGAAGGCGCCGGGTGAATACCCCTTAAGGGAAGGTGACCGCCTCTCTGTATTGTTGAGTGCTGCTGGAGGTTTGACGGATGATGCTTATTTAAGCGATGCAGAATTACGAAGGGTGGTAGTTGATAGCGCTGGTTTTGTGGACGCACAGGTTGATTCGATAGATTTGTCACTGAGATTCAGTGATGAAGGACATAACCCAGTACTGCAGAGCCGCGATCACATTTTTGTGCGTACCATCCCTGACTGGACGCCGAATCGAAGCGCAGTAATCTCGGGGGAAGTTCGCTTTCCCGGAACTTATCAGATAGGCCCTCGTGAAACTATTGCTAATCTGATTGAGCGAGCAGGTGGGTTGACCAACGTAGGATTTGCCTCAGGCGCTGTCTTCACCCGGGATAGCGCCCGTCAACAACAGAGAGATCAGCTTCAGGAATATGTTGAGGATATTCGCAAAACCATTGCGGCCAAATCTCTTACTCTGGAGGAGCAAAACGTTGAAGTCCTCGCGGTAGAAAATATTATCAGCTTGCTGACCAGTCAGGAGCCTTTGGGTAGGCTAATTATCGATTTGCCAGAGATTCTCTCGGGCAATGAGGGTGCGGATCTTGTTTTGCAGGACGGTGACTCAATTATTATTCCGCGGCAGACTACAACCATCGCCGTAATTGGGGAGGTGCGTAGGCCCGGGGTTTATCGTTATCAGCAACAACTGGGATTAGAAGATTACGTTGAGTTAGGTGCCGGTATGACTGTACGCGCCCATGACGAAGCTCTTTATGTGGTAAAAGCGGACGGCTCCGTCAACACGGTACGAGAAGAGCTGTTTAGATTTAGTGGTGCACAGAATCGGCTGGAGCCTGGAGACACTATTGTTGTTCCCGTCAATCCTGAATATCGCGATAG
The DNA here is from genome assembly GCA_018662305.1 of Porticoccaceae bacterium. Lineage (GTDB taxonomy): Bacteria > Pseudomonadota > Gammaproteobacteria > Pseudomonadales > GM7GCV1 > JABJGI01. Next base: position 5,048 of record JABJGI010000043.1, read on the forward strand.
CATTACTTATTGGAGCACCATTACCAGTATCGTCTACCAGACAGGTATTGCGGTGGCCGGCATTGTCGCGATTCTGTAGTTCTGTATTTAGTTCGATCTTAGGATCCTAGAGTGGAGATTGTCACAGCGAATATAACCGGTAAAAAGGTTGTTTTTAATGCGATCTTTGTTCTACTTAGCGCTGTAATCGCTGGTATTGCGGGAATTTTAACTGCTGTACTTATGTTTTGGATGACACGCCAGAAGATTGCTCAGGATGACTATCAGAAGCATGGTATTTCGGAGAGGCCAGCATCACGCCTTGGTGGGCTAGCGGTTGCCTTCTGTGCGCTGGCGGTTTACTTCATGTATTCAAGTTTTCAGGTTGATTTAAAATCAGTATCAGGCGGTCTTTTGGCAAGCCCTATTTTTTATGCAGTTCTTATTGGCATGATCGGATTTTGTGACGACTGCATCGGGCACATGTCGGCCCGTGCCCGTTTATTGTTAACTAGCATTATTTTTGCGGCTTGCTTAATGCTGAATCTAGAAATCGTTCCTTCAGCTATTGGTATTCCGGGTTTTGACTCTTTGCTTCAATTTAAGGCATTGGCTTTTTTCCTCTGCCTGCTTACCTGCCTAACATTATTAAATGCTACAAATATGGCGGATGGTGCCAATGGTTTGATGCCGCTAGTTTTTATGGGTACCTTCTATGCATATGCGATATTGACTGGTGAACTCGCCTATTTTTCTATCGCAATTGGGCTGATGGTTTTTACCTTATTCAATGTTTTATCGGGGCGGCTTTTTTTGGGAGATGTGGGTTCATACGGTTTAGGGGCTTTGGCGGGCTTGGGTGCGATAAAAATTGTTGGCGAAACAGAAGCAGTGGTGTGGTTATTTTTGTGTCTGGCCGCTTACCCAGTTGTTGATTTCTTTGTAAGCCTGACTAGAAGGATATCGGCAGGTAAGTCAGTATTCTTGCCTGATAATGACCACATGCATAATTTACTCTACGCCTTTTTACGCAAATTCACTGCTTCTTCGCTGATAGCAAACTCAGTTTCTGGACTGTCCATTAGCTGTCTTACAACGGGTACTGCACTTATCGCTCTGAGCTTTTGGGAACTTGATTCAAGCTATTGGATAGTATTATTTGGGTTCTTTGTATTACTCTATTTTGTAGCCTATAAGTTGCTTAAAGAAATCAACCTAAGAAGCGATTGATAGCTAATAACTTTAAGTAAATCTTTGGGAGCGTGAATGCCCTTCAATATGGAACAGCTTGTTGACCAAAAAAACTTACCGTTGCATTTTCGACTATCTTTGATCCAAACAAGTGCATCTCAAAATAGCTTTGGTCGCTAAGAATAAGAGTGCATATGAATAATTCTGTAATATGGCCCAAATAATGTCTAACGAATTAGATAAGCAATCCCCCAATCGCCAGCAATCTGGTTACTACGAAGATGAGATAGACCTTCGAGAGCTTTTTATGGTTCTCTGGAAGGGCAAACTCTGGATTATCGGCATTACCTTTATAGCAGCTGTTATTTCAGTCGCTGTCGCCCTATGGTTACCCAATATTTACCGAGCAGAAGTGCTGTTAGCGGCGGACGAAGAGGGCGGTGGACTTGCAAGCTTGGCTGGGCAATACGGCGGGCTGGCCAGTTTAGCGGGTATATCTCTGCCCTCTGGTGGTTCGAGTGAAAAAGCCGTAGGTATCGCCACGCTTCAATCGCGCCAATTTATAGCCGATTTTGTTGAGAGTCACGATATTCTTCCGGAGTTGATGGCAGCTGAATCTTTCGATTGGACTACCAAAGAAGTTGAATATGTCAAAGAAATCTATGATGTTGATCAGCAGGTTTGGACTCGTAATGTTGAAGCGCCACTGACGCCGAAGCCGTCCGCTCAAGAAGCTTATGAGAAGTTTCGAGAAATTTTAGCGGTTTCAGAGGACAATGAAACGGGGTTTGTCACTATTTCAATTGAGCATCTTTCCCCGATAGTCGCTCAGCAATGGGTGACTTGGATAGTTGCTGATTTGAACGAAAAAATGATGTTGGATGCCACGGCTGAAGCGCAGCAATCGATCGATTATTTAACGGATCAACTCAAAAATACCCAGGTTGTTGCGCTGGAAGAAGTGTTTTATTCATTGATCGAAGAACAAACCAAAACCATTATGCTGGCAAACTCCCGTCCGGAGTATCTCTTCAAAACCATTGACCCGGCCGTTGTGCCCGAAGAAAGATCCAGCCCCAGTCGTGCGTTAATCTGCATATTGGGAACGCTTTTGGGAGGCATGTTAAGCGTATTAGGCGTCTTAATATGGCACTACGTATTCAAGCCTGAAGGGGCGGTCCAGCAAAGTTGAATGCCCAGTGGGTCGTGGTGATGACCAAGGCTCGACAAGAGCACAAGGCGGTCACCAATCTGCAGAATCAGGGCTTTAATGTCTACCTTCCCAGCACGCCAAGGCGTGATCGGTTTGGCGAAGCACATGGCCTTGAGCCGCTATTTCCCGGCTACTGTTTTTGCGCTGCACAGACTGAGCAGTCCCTCTCGCCACTGAGATCCACTCCGGGCGTTTTATCAGTGGTGCGTTTTGGTCAGCAGATTGCCCACATCGATGCCTTGGCAATCGACCGCATAAGAAAGGCAGAGGCCTATTTAACCGAAAACCCCATAGACGGCGCTATTCAGACTGGAGATAGGGTAAGGATAGTGGATGGCCCGCTGGCAGGGCTCGAAGGGTTGGCTTCGAACACTGCTCAAAACCGGATAGAGGTATTGATTGAGATGCTGGGCCAGTACCAGCGGTTGCGATGTGACCGGAGTCAAATCGTCAAAGCCTGATTTTGTTATCGGCCGAAGCCTTCGCTGAAGCCACCAGAGCACCTAAAAAATTACCCTTACGCTTGATAAATCGGTGCAATTACGTAGTATGTTCACCGATTGAACGGCCTTCTGTGTCTGCGCCCTCAAAGTGCTAGCGGGAGTTTTCCCTGCGGTAGCCTGCCCGAATTAAACTTATGACCGATATCGAACTTCAATACCAAGCCCTTAAACAACTGCAACGTAACCCTAATCTTACTCAGCGCCAGCTGGCCGAGATCTTGGGCGTGAGCTTGGGCAAGACCAACTACCTGGTTAAATCCCTGTTGGATGTGGGCTGGTTAAAGCTTGAGAATTTTAGGAAGTCGGATAACAAGATGGGGTATATCTATCTGTTGACTCCTAAGGGTATTGCACAAAAGACGGCGATTACGCGGCGTTTTTTGGACAGAAAGCGCTCTGAATTCGAGCGACTGGTGCTGGAGATAGAGGCGCTGGAGAGCGAAGTTTCTGCGCCCGAGGTCCAAGAGTGATGAGGCCGTTTCAGGGTGGTGTTGCCGGATTGTGCGGTAAGGCTTGCGCCTGATAATGGTTATTAACGGTGGTTGTCTTTCTGGTAATTTGGTGGGGTCTGCCGGATCTCTGGAGGGCTCAAAGGCCTTCGTATTTCCGCTGCACTTTACACCTAAATGTTTCATATAATTGACAAAAAACAATAAATGTATATTATAAGAAACATAATGACGGATTCTATAGAGAAAATATCGCGCAGCACGGCCAGTCCGCTCACCGAGATTGGCCTGCAGATAAGGCAACGGCGAAAATCTTTTAAGATAACAGCCAATGCCGCCGCAGAGGCGGCCGGAATATCCAGAGTGACGCTACACAGAATTGAGAAAGGTGAGCCTTCGGTGAGTATGGGTGCTTACTTGAGTGTGCTGAGTGTGCTGGATCTGAGCCTTAGTGTTGCTGTTAAAGAACATGCGGACATTGAGACTGGGATCGATAGAGTGGGATGGTTGCCTGCGCGCATTCCTCTAGCGGACTACCCGCAGCTCAAAGAGCTTGGCTGGCATATTCAGGGGGTTGATGAATTGTCTCCTCTGGAGGCGCATTCGATTTATGAGCGCAATAAACGTTTTTTGGAAGAGGATAAGTTCAGCGACAGTGAGAGGGCGCTCATAGAATCGCTTAGAGTGGCCTTTGAGGGTGTTGTGCCATGACATTTATTCGCCAGCATCATCAACGAATTGCCAAGGTTTTAACGGCGCTCAATGCTGAGCTACTTAAAGAGCACCATTGTCTGTTTGGTGGTGGAACGGCGATAGCGCTTAGGTACGGTGAGTACCGTGAGTCAGTTGATATAGATTTTTTGGTGTCAGAACTATCCAGTTACCGGGACCTGCGTAACTTGGTACGCGAGGGTAGTGGCATCGAAGCCATTATGAGAGACGGCAGTGATGGCACGTTTCAATATTCTGATATTCGCAGTGATCAGTACGGTATCCGAACCAAGATTTACGTCGACGGACAGCCGGTTAAGTTTGAAATCGTCCTTGAAGGCCGGATTAGCTTAGCTCAGCCAGGTAACAGCCAAAATATTTTAGGTGTCGCCACGTTGACTTCGTTAGATATGGCTACCAGTAAGCTCCTTGCCAACTCCGATCGAGGGATGGATATGGGTGTGCACTGTCGTGATGTTATTGACTTGGCCATGATGAATCTTAGTAAGCCTGATTTACACAAAGCCGTTGAGAAGGCAGAGACGGCTTATGGTAAAGCGATTTTAGTTGATCTCTCTAAAGTGATTGATCTGATTCAAGAGCGTGATGCCTTACTTGAGCGATGTATGGAGGCGATGGATGTTTCCGTGCCACGGGCGCTTCTTTGGCAGAGCATCAATAAATTGCGGGCGGTTATCGCGGACTAGTTTGGGTGGTTGGGCGCGATAAGCGCCCTTATC
>JABJGI010000148.1 GCA_018662305.1 Porticoccaceae bacterium
CAGCCTACCGCGGGTGATTATGAGATCGCGTTTGATAATTACACCGCAGATTTCCCAGTTCAGGTTTGGGGATCACTCTACAAGCCCACAGGAGAAGTGGTAATTGCTCCATTTAATCTCAGTGGGTCTTCCGAGCCTGTTTCCGTTTTAGGGTTTTCGATTTCAAATGAATTTGAATATCAGGAGACTTTCCGTGGACCATAAACTAATCATATTCATGGCTTTGCCGGATGTTATATCGGACGCAATAGGAGGGGCCCTATGAAAACTTACATTGTCGGACGAAGTGATTCTGCCGATATTCAATTGGAAGATTCTTCAGTATCAGGTCAGCACTTGAGCATTACTCCGCAGTCAGGTCGATGGCACGTAAAGGACTTGGACTCTACCAATGGGACATTTGTGATGAATACCCAAGGAAAGCATGAGATCAAAGAAGAGACGCTAGAAGGATCAGAGCGACTGCTTTTAGGAAACTGTGTGGTTGCTCTGGCGGATTTGACAGCAGGAATCCAGCCCCAGTCCCAATCTCAGCTAGAGTCAGGGGCAGGGGCAGGTGCAGGTGCACAGAAGGACACAGGTAGACAAAGCTCTGAAGACAGTGGTTTTAGTCGATATATACGGACCGAAGATGGTCGCTACGTGAGGAAATCAAAATAATGCTATCACATGCCGTTTTGGTCCGAATTATCGGAATAGTTGTGGGTGTTTTATGGGTGGTACTCCTGAGTTTCGGGTTGCCCATTAGTGTTGACGAGTCCGGTTTCTCCTGGCATGCGTTTTTAATAGCCACTCAAGACCCCATGTATCCCTTCAATGTGCAGGTGCTGATGTGGATTGCATTCTTTTATTGCCTATCTGAGGTCGCAATAAAAAGTTTTGGACAAATTGAAGAGCGTCGCTGGATGAACGCCTTCTCGCTTTACCAGAACCCGAGCGCTGTCACCGTCTATACCGCAAAGGGGGAAGAGGTTCGCGTTGATCTGGACTCCAATGAAGCCCTTAAGCCCGAGCTGTTGGCGGCAATTTTTTATGCAAAACGCAAACAGCTGAATCCCAAAGCGGCAATCACAGCTATCTTCAAAAAGATCAATCATCAGTTTCAGAGTACCAACGACGTGGGTGACGTCTACAGCGCAGTAACAGCGGACATTGATATGCGGTTGCATCAGGTAGACCTGAGCTACACCGTTATTCGCTATCTGGTTTGGCTAATCCCCACGCTTGGCTTTATCGGCACGGTTATTGGCATTGCGCTGGCCTTAGGTCAGGCGGCTGCACTGGGAACCGGCGATCCGGAAATGCTTGAAAAAGTCATTCCCATGCTCGCGACAGCCTTCTACACAACTTTGCTGGCCCTCCTGCAATCTGCCGTGCTTATGATTCTGATTCAAGTAGTACAGGCGAAGGATGAGCAATTGGTCAACACAGTGGGTGCCTTCTGTATGGATGAGATAGTGACTAACCTGAAACCCGGCTCAAATTAATCTGGTGTATCACGATGAGTAGAATTGGCGATGACGACAAGAGTGCAACCCGCATTATCCGTAGCGATCCTACGCGATTAGTGCGCAAGTCCAAGGACAAAAAGCCCGATCAGGAAAACGCGACAGTCAAGATTAATCCTGCGTCTACGGGGAATAGCAGCAATGCACTATCTCCCGCCGAAGAGGCAACAAAAAAGCTCGACCCAGCTGTCCAGAAAAAGATTGAAGCAACTGGCAGGCGCGATCAGCCAGAGTTTATGAAGACGGGCGATAAAACCAAGGTGTTCAAGCCATCATCGGACAGTGGCTCCGAAGAAGATGTTAAAGAGAACGAAACACCTGTCGTGGGCTGGTTGGTTATTGTCGATGGGCCGGGGAAAGGGACGGCACTGGAGTTCAGTTTTGGACTACAGACCATCGGGCGAGATTCTGGTCAGTCAATTTCCCTGGATTTTGGCGATGAAGAAATATCTCGTGAAGCACACGCCACCCTTGAATACGACCCCCGAGAGCGAAAGGTGTACCTGAGCAAAGGCGCAAACCTTGTGTACCTAAACAGCGAACGTGTAGGTCAGGGCGCAGAAATTGGTCTCAAATGGGGTGATGTCATCGAACTCGGGGCTACCAAGCTACGATTTGTCTCATTCTGTAGCCCGGATTTTTGCTGGACGGACGGCGACGGCTGATCTAAATGAAAGCAGTCTGGAGCGCAGCTCAGATTCAGGGATCACGTGATTATCAGGAAGATTTTTTTGCCGTGGTTGATTCCGACCTGGTCTATTACCGTGATCAAGAATACGAACTTGAAGAAGGCATCGCTTTGCAGGGGCAGACATTGCTCATACTCGCCGATGGCATGGGGGGAATGGGGCACGGTGATTTAGCCGCCGCTCAGATAATCGAAAATTTTATAAAGTACTACTTAGCGGAATATCAGGATACGCAGGATATTGGCGATAGCATGTTGTCCGGTATGCAGAGCGCAAATCAGATACTCACCGGCCTTGTCGCTGAAAATTCTGATTATGAAGGTATGGGCGCTACGCTTATCGCGCTGTTGTGGGATGAAGTTGAGAGCAAGATTTACTGGGTAAGCGTGGGTGACTCCATGCTCTACTTATACCCTCAAGGTGCAAAGCCGAGAAGGCTGAATGAAAAACACACTTGGAGTGAGCAGTCGGAAAAACTCGCCGCTCAGATTAGCCATCTCTCAGAAAAAGAGTTTACCGAAATCAAGGATGTGCTTTGTTCAGCTGTAGATGGCTCTGAACTGGAAATGTACGACTTGCAGACTGAAGGTATTGAAATCGGGTCAGGAGATTTTGTGCTGATAGCTTCAGACGGACTGGAAACACTGAGCCTCGATGCTATTGAAGCCTGTGTGAACGACAGTGAGCAAAGTGTGACGCCGGCAGATGTTGATACTCTAGTTGAAAGGGTTAGCCATACAGTCGCCTCGCTTATCGAGGATGTGGAGGCAGCGGGCCGGCCCGGACAAGACAATACTACGGTGATATTACTTAGCAGTTACCAGGACGTTGATTTGAATATAAATGCAGAACAAGAGGCCGCTGCACAATGAATAAAAATATACTTATCTCGGCGTTAGTGTTTCTCGTTGTACTCGTAGGCGGGTACTTTTTGGTTGCCGGGGGTTCTTCCAGTGATACGTCGGGAAGCGGATCTGCCGGCAGCGAGACAGCTGGTGAGGGAGTGGCTAACAGCGCTGCTCAATCGACGGACAAGCCCGCGACTGGGGTAAGCACCTCAAATGGCAGTCCAGACAAGGATGCTGACGAGTTGCTTGTCGGTGAAAGTGGTTTGCCAAGTGTGCGTTATGTTGAGATTGAAGCGGGAACCCTTGTGGAATCGGTCGCACAGGCACAACAAGTGGTCGATCAACAGTCAGCGGCACTAGGAATTGAATTTCCAGCGTCCTTAGCAGTGGTAGACAACACCGAGGACGGATTGGGAAACAGCTACTACCAAATAGACCAGTATTATTCGGAGATTCCAGTCTACGGCGCGAGTGCTCTGCTGGAAGTTCAGAACAATGAGGCAGAGTTTCTTTCGGGTATCTGGGAAGACAATATTGAGCTAGTTACGGAACCGACCTACTCTGCAGAAGAGGCACTAACAATCGCTGCGAACAATCTCGGATCAACACAAGAGACATCTCTCGAGTTTCTCGGACAGCCGGCACTGGTTATTTACATATCTAACCTGGATACACATCTAGCATGGCATATGAAGGCCAGAATCTTTGCCGGAAGTGACTACGAAGAGCTGATAGTGGATGCCCACAATCCCAACTTCCTACTCCAAGTCAGTCTGGAACTTCACTAATGAATAGGGTCCTAAACAGCACAGCCCTACTTATTTTGATGCTGGTTTCAGCGGCGGCATCTGCTCAATACAACCTGGTTCACTTCGATATGCAGGAGACTTGTATCGCTGATTCGGTGATAAATCGACTCTACGAAGATATCGCCAGCGGAGGGGCCTCTCGTGTCGGTCAGACAGGTCAGCAGATGGGTGTGGATGTCACAGATGGCATCGGATTGAGCAGCAAGTCGCAACAATCCGTAGAGGACTTATTGTCAGTAATCGATTTCTTTGGCGAGCTGGGCTGGAATGCCGCAGGGACTTCAGAGCCAATGCTGCTGTTGTCTAATCTAGCCGACTCAACCTGCGATGGGATGAATGCCTGGTACATGAATGTCGAAGACAGCGCGCACATCATGGCGATCTATTATGGGCATGAAGATAGCCCGGATAGCATGGCGAAAGACTATGACTTTGCCAGTCATGAATATGGGCATGGTTTCTTTGGGCGGCATCAGCGTGCTCGTTCCCATGAGATAAGCGCATTGAATGAATCCGTATCTGACATGTTTGGGGCTGCCTACAAAGCCTGGATGACGACGGGCAAAAGCATGGACACCCTGACTGCCCGGCAAGACAGCTATTTGGTCGGCGAGTTTTGGGCGGAAGTTATGCGCGACTACTTTGGCTATGACGTAGATATTATGCGGGATATGGCCAATCCGGCTGTGGCTGGAGACCCAGACTATTACACGCGAGAAACGGCACGAAACACACCGATCCATTCATTGGGCGGCGTTTCCAATCTGGCTTTCGTACTGATGTCGCAGGGAGGTTCACATCCCCGCGGCGCTAGCTCGATTGAGGTTCAGGGAATCGGCATTAAGAAAGCGATTGAAATTGTCTACTACGCTTTCTTTCATCGTATTCCCTTTAACAATATGCCGGAGTTCGGTGATGCGGTGCGAAAGGCGGCAATACGAATGCACGGGCCTGAAAGTGTCGAATATCGTTCGGTAGATATGGCATTTCAAGCAGTTGGCCTAAACAACGGGCTGCCGGCAGCGGAATTGCAGCAACCACAGGAAGAAGCTGAAGAGTCGCAAAGGGAGCAAGCGCAGCCCGAACCCGAGGTTGTGCAAGAAGAAACAGCAGAAATCGAAGTAGCAGACGAAACCCAACAGGAAGAAACAGCCGCTCAGCCTGTAATAAGCATCTCAGGACCAACCTTTATGGTCATTCTTCTGGCGGCCATTTTTGCCGGCAGCATGTGCATGGTCTGGTTGGGCCGCAATCAATCAAAAACAGCCAACGCCGCAAACGAGATGATTGTTGATCATTCAGGCGAAGGCATGCTGGACATGGAAAAACGTAACAGGCCAGCGCAGGCCGATACAGGAGTCGAACCAAAACAGGAAGCATCTCAGGCTACAGAGGTATTCCGCCCCGCAAAAGTAAAAACAAGCCTAGCGGCAATTTTGACAGTTGCCGGGCAACGTTTTGAGTTAAGCCTGGATTCTGAACCATTAGAGCTTGGTCGAAGCGCTGAACTGAATCTTCCCGGTGCTTTAAAAGCGGTGCTGGCCGAGCAGGCCCACATTTCCCGAAGGCATTGTGCAATCTGGTACAAAAGCGCAACAGGCGAGCTCTATCTGGAGTCTCGCAGTGACAATGTTTTGCAATTGGCAGGACAAAGCATCGCGCCACATTCCAAAGCCAAGATTGATTTTGATCAGCCGATAGAAATCACATTGGCGACATTGATCATCACTCTCGAGCCGATCTCCTGAAGCCCCAGATAAATATGAGCTCCTCAGACAAGGTATTTGGAGCCCAGATTCAGGGCGATCGTAAATTTCAGGAGGACGCGTTTCAGATTGAAAAACGCGATGAAGGAGTGCTGCTTGTCCTTTGTGATGGAATGGGTGGCCATTCCGGCGGAAATCAGGCGAGCAAGTTAGCCATTGCTACTTTCATCGACAGTTTTTTCAGCACGAGCGACAGCTTGACTTCCCGTTTGAGGGCGGGTGTCGAAGAAGCCAATAATCGGATTCTTCAGGCGGGCGTAGAGAACCCCGAGCTGAATAAAATGGGTACCACCTTATTGGCGGTATTTGTTCAAAACAGCCAGATAAATTGGATAAGTGTAGGGGATTCGCCACTCTGGCTTATACGCGGTGGCAATATACAACGCCTCAATGCGAACCACTCTCTAGCGGCAGTATTTGAAGAGATGGTTAAAACAGGCCATATGAGCGCCGAGGATGCAGCGACAGATCCAAATCGACATTCGCTTCGCTCTTCATTGTCTGGCGACGAGATCAAGTTAATTGACGAGCGTGAAACGCCATTCGAGCTTCAAGTAGGGGACTGTCTGCTACTCGCAAGTGATGGTTTGGAAACGCTCCCTGAACAGAAGATACTCGACTTGTGGCAGTCCGAGCCGGACCGTTACATTGAGATGCTTTTGGACGCAGTAGAACAAGCGGGCAAAGAAAATCAGGATAATACGAGTGCCCTATGCTATTTACTCGGTCAGACGGAGACGACAAACTAAAAGCCTGGCATCGCTGGAGAGCGGCATCTAGAACGGCAACTAGAGCGGCGATTAAGGGGCCAACAGAAATTGATAGATACATACTAATGGCAGGTATTTTCACCTATGGATCATCACGCGCTACCTAACGGCTTCATGCTGTCTGAGTACCGAATCGACAAGCTTTTGGGCGAAGGCGGTTTTGGTCTGACCTATTTGGGTTTTGATACTCATCTGGAAAAGACGGTTGCGATCAAAGAATACTACCCAGCGGATTTTGCATTTCGAAAGGATGGTACGACTGTTGTTGCCAAGAGTGATGCCAGCGCGAAGGATTACGACTGGGGGTTGCAGGCCTTTTTAAGTGAAGCCAAAACTCTCGCCAAATTTACCGATCCAAATATCGTACAAATATTCCGCTTTTTTGAGGCTCACGGCACCGCTTATATGGTGATGGAGTTCTGTGAGGGCGGAAACCTGAAAGAGCGCCTAACGCCCGATCAGCCCATGAGCGAAGAGGAAGTTAAGGCGTTCATGATTCCTATCATGAACGGTCTGCAACTGGTTCATGAGAGCGAGATATTGCATCGCGACATCAAGCCAGAAAACATAATGTTTCGCCGGAATGGCACGCCCGTCCTTATCGATTTTGGTGCCGCGCGACAGGCGATTGGCGCCAAAAGTCGATCAATCACGACCATTGTTACTCCAGGTTTTGCTCCGATCGAGCAATACAGTTCAAAAGCAGTAGTGGGTCCCTCAAGTGATATTTATTCCTTGGCTGCCGTTGTATACAACTGTCTGACTGGCCAGAGACCTGATGATGCAATGGATCGCATAATGGTCGATGAACTCGATAAATTAGGAGAGAAACCAAACTCCTCAGCATTTTTAAAGTCGATAGACAAAGCTCTGTCCGTTCACGCGGAGCAGCGTCCGCAGAACCTGATTGACTGGTATGAAGCCTGGCAAGAGCAAGACGAAGAAGGCGAAGATTCAGTCGCAGCAGAATCTGACCGTTCAATTCGCAAACCGGCAGACCCCACAGTCGTTATCCCCCGCGAAGAGCAAACTAAAGAAGGGAAAAACAGCGGAGGAAATAATTTCCGCGCACTACCAGTAATCATTATCGTTTTCGTTCTTGCCGGACTAGGTATTGGGGCCTATAACTTTATGGGCTCACCGGATCCCGACATAACCGATACCACAGGTGAACAAGGCGTCGGGGAAGGAAATGGAGATGTATCTAATGTGCAAGAAACTGTTGCGGAAGAAATATTACCAACTTCCTCGTCGGAAGAATCTGAGGCTGAAGCCCTGCGCCAGCTGGTGATGGATGTACAGTCCGAATTGCTGCGATTGGGCTATGACATCGGCACCGCAGATGGTGTTTTAGGTGCGCGAACTACCGCGGCGGTCGGTTATTTTCAGGCGGCTACCGGAACGACGGTGGACGGTGAAATTGACGAGGTTTTGTTATCTGCCCTGCAATCCACACAAAGCCGCCCCGGGCCTTCACCAGGCGACAGCATTCAGGACTGTGATGAGTGCCCGCAACTGGTTGTCATCCCAGAAGGAAGTTTCGACATGGGCTCCAATTCTGAAGGGGAAAGCGAGCGGCCTCTAACTTCGGTCAGTATTCGCCAGCCCATTGCTATTGGTGTCTATGAAGTTACTTTTGACGAGTGGGGCACTTGCATTCTCGAAGGCGGTTGTTCGACAAGACCCTATTCAGAAGGTTGGGGCCGAGGTACTCGCCCGGTGATGAATGTGAGTTGGGAAGATACTCAGCAATATCTTGCCTGGCTAAATAATAAAACCGGTGAGTCCTACCGATTACCCTCAGAAGCAGAATGGGAGTACGCGGCACGTGCCGGCACATCTACAGATTATTTCTGGGGTACTGATGTCGGTTCATATCGAGCCAACTGTGATGGTTGTGGCAGCGAGTGGGACAATGAACAAACGGCGCCAGCCGGAAGCTTCTCACCAAACAATTTTGGTCTCTATGACGTTCATGGCAACGTCAATGAATGGGTACAGGATTGCTGGTACGACAATCACGCTGGGGCTTCCGGAAATGAGGCAGCCCGAGAGTACAGTGGCTGTACTGACCGCGTATACAAAGGCGGATCTTGGTATAGCTACGCTGAGTTTCTGCGAGTTAGCAACCGAACCCCACAGGCCGCGTCAGAAATTCGCTCCTGGACTGGATTTCGTGTCGTTAGAGACCTCTAATTGAGCGAATGGGGTGACATACCTCTGAAATACCTCCCCTTGTTAGTCTGAAGCTCGCAAGAACATGCTTGCCGCTTCAGGGTCGCAGTTATAGGGCTCGGGAACTACGTGGGGGGAATAGATCAATTCGCGTGCGTGGCGAATAGGTGATGCCATGAATTCAGGGTCTTCGACAACAAATTCAAGGGCAATACGCTCTCCATTATCAATTAACCTATAACGCTCCACGACGCGCTTCTGCGCGCCAGAGGGAACGCCAATTTGGTAAGGCGCACGGTGATCGGTGAAATTTGCCGTGTTGACCACTAGCGTGTCACCTTCCCAGTGACCGATCGAATGACCTGTCTGGAAACGCTCACTGATGTCGGGATGCCCACGACCATCCATATGGACGACCCGAACCTCGTCCCAATATTCTGTTTGGATGAGGATAGTGTCTTCATCTTGAAAAACGAATTCGATAGGGAAGAGAGTGCTTGAAAGGAGCATTCCTGGTGTCGGTCGACCGACGCAGCCCGCCATAGGATTTTCGGCGGACAGAGGTTCAAATGCCTCCAGAGCAGCGCGTCCCTTTTCGGTCAGTTCGATGTGAGCCAGAATAAATGCGTCAAATTCGAACTCACCGTCCGGCAGGCTAGCGTGATCGGTCATCCACAATCCCTCTAGGGTTGTTGCAGCAGCCTGAACAGCGGGCGTATAAAAATTCACGCCTGAAATCATGCCCTGTTCTAAGTCGACTGAGTCGACCAGACCGTAAGGACGACCATTGACCGCGGCGTGCACTCTCGTCACCACCTGGTCTCCGACACTCAAGGTGTTCTCCGTCCATCCCATACGCGATGCGGAAGGGATTGAACCCAGTTGCATGGACCACTCCTCGGTCTCACCAGATTCCCCCATTGTCTCGAGCGTGAAATATGCGTGGGGATTACGCCAATAGAACCCAGTGATGCTTCCTTCAAAGCTTGTGAGGTTCTCCATATCCAAACCTGCATCGCTGTGATGTGCGCTTGCGGTTGCCGCAAAAAATAAAGCCAGGCTGCATAAGATTAGGGTTTTCATCGTCGCTCTCCTTTAGTGAGGCTTCATCTCGCTAGATCAGAAAATCACTTATCCGAGTGAATGGAAGTGTTCAAACATCCTTTGTCGCATCGCTTCGTCGGGCAGACGTCCAAATCCTGAACTCATATTGTCTAGGGCGTAACGGGGGTTTCTGGTTTCCGACAGGGCGCATGTCACAGCGGGATGAGAGAGGATGTATTTGAGTGAAAACTGGGCCCAGGAAGTACAATCGAATTCCGCTGCCCAATCTGGAAGTTCGTGTCCAGCTACCGTGCCAAAGTAGGCGCCATTAACAAAGGGCCGGGTGGTTATCACGGCGACGCCGTTCGCCATTGCCGCAGGCAGAACACGGTTCGCCGCGTCAGGCTGAAGCATGGAATAGTTGACCTGCATAATATCCAATTCGCCGGCCTCGATAAGTTTCAGAGTTTGCTCTTCTTCTACCTGGTCAGTGGTATGAGTTATGCCAATGTAGCGCGTTCGTCCCGCATCCTTCCAATCTTTAAGAGTGGGCCAATGGTTGTCCATATCCATCAAGAGGTTGACCATTAAAAGGTCGGCGGGATTTTTACGCATCGAACGCTGCAATATCTCAAGGTGCTCAATTCCCTCCTGTTTTCCAGTCACCGTGATTTTTGCAGAGAGAAAGGTCTCGTCCAGCACGTCCATCTCTTCGAGAAGAGAGCCCAAAACCGGAATTCGGCCCCGCAGAATCGAAGGGTTATCTATCACTTTTCCACCCATCTCAAGCATGGTCTGAACTACGGACATAGGTACTTCCTTGCCGCCCTCCGGAAGTTCCATAAACACCGGTGAGGAGCCGAGCCCGCACACAGGTAACTCCTCGCCAGTTTTGGGTATCGCCCGTCTGCGCATGCTCTCCTGAGCTAGTGCAGGAGTTGGCAGCGTTGCAGCAACTGTGGAGGCTGCGCTAGCTGAAAGAAATTGTCTTCGGTTAAAGCTATTCATCACAGATCCTATTGGCTGTCCGTGGCACATTGATAAGGTTTGATTTCTTCACCAGGAACCCAAGGGAAAACTTGTTCCTGTACAACGGGCTCGGTAAAGGTATTGGGATCATTGATAGTTGCTTGCCAATGTAGGCCGGTTTCGTCTTCATTGACTGTCCATCGTTCCATAACATGCACTTCGTTAGACATCGGCGTGCCTCTGTCATCAAATGATTGAGCTTGAATATTGGTTGTTTCAACAACCAAAGTGTCGCCTTCCCAGTGTCCTACTGAATAGCCCTCGCGTGACGCCGGGAATTCAGCTGCGACGGAAATGTCTCCTCCCATGTGGATAGTGCGCACCGTATCCCATGATTCCAAGCGCAAGATGATGTCGTCGCCCTGCTGGCTAAATTCAATAGGCATGGAGACGTCCATAACAGCCGGCATGGCAGTGGGAATGCAGTTTAAAACAGGGTCTTTCGTAGGGTCGTAGGCTTCTTTCGACGCGGCTGCCGATTCAGTTAGAGGCAGTGGATCGTTGAGGTTTCGAACAAAGCCGCGAGACCAGGTGCGGAAAATGCCGTCCGCCTGAGCGATGTATTCCTCAATATTTCGAGTTTCGATCTCCGGAACTGAGATGACCAGCTCCCGATCGGGCCAGCGACGTTCGGGAGGATTTCGAGGCCACAAGATAACCTCGAATTGATCTGCTACCAGGAGGTTGTAGGCGCGCATTTGATTACTGGCACGTCTGGCTGGTGGACCCCAAAAAGAAACAGTATCACCAAGGCTAAGTGTGTCCGGGCTTACACCCAGTCGTTCCAGCTGGTTTACAGCATTGCTTTCCACAATCCACTCTTCTTCCTGACCACTTTCGTTTGTGACTGTCAGAGTGAAAGATGAATGCGGATTGCGCCAGGCGGCATCGGTTACCACTCCGGAGATCTCGACGCGCGAGTCGCCATCAAAAAATACCGCGCCGGAATGATGCGCATAAAGTTCGGGGGCAACTAGAAAGAGACCGGTAATGATGGCTGCTGAGATTAGTTTCATTGCGGATTTATCCTATGGCGTGTCTTGCTTGTCTTACTCCGAAAAACGTTTGGCAGAATCGACTTCGCATTCGAAGGGCTGAACGGAGACGCCCGTTGCGGCGCGGTTCATGATCATGCTCCCAGTATAGAGATCTGTGAGATATACCGGGTCTTCAATATCGTAATCGAGTGTAAGCACCTGCCCATCTTCGCTGACTGAATATCGCTCAACCACCCGTTTTTGCTCACTTGATGGGATATCTGCAGGAGGCCCCTTAGGTTGTGCTTCAGATGAAAGCCCCCAACGAGAAGCCGGATAAGCCTGACTTTCAATCACCATGACATCTCCTTCCCAACTGGCAGCAGCTACTCCCATATAACCGGTAGGATCGGCTGGGATAGGATCGGAATCAAAAGGAATGGTTCTGGTTATGCCGTAAGCCTCGTGCACAAAAATCACTTTTTCATCATCGATCTGAATATCCGTCAGATAGGGTGAAAGCTGGAGATCTGGAATGGAGAAGGGCTCACAGGTTGTCGCGGGCGAAAGGGTATGGTCGTAGTTCTCCGCAGCGATTTGTCCAGCTTCGTTCAGAGGTAAAGCCGGTTGAGGGTTCAGGAAGGGCAGGGGCGATGTCCACATGCCTTCGATGCCCATTCCGGCTTCTTCTTGGGCTGCTTGCGCGGACAGGTCAGGGTGCTCCCCGTAAACCGCACCAGATACTGCGGTCATGGCTCGACCGTAAACTAGGTTTCTTCCTTCTACTCGGTTCGGCCACACCACTGCGGAGACATTGTCTCCCGGGCTAAAGGTACTCTGGGCAATACCCATACGCCGTAACATGATGCTCGAGGGGAGTTCGACCTCCCAGACAAAGGTTTCACCGCGCTCATCTAGAGACTCGAGCGTGAAAAAAGAATGCGGATTGCGCAAATTAAAATCGGTAACAATACCTTCGATCTCCATAGTCCTGCTGGGATCAAAATGCATGGCAAAAGCGTGATGAGATTGCGCTGTTGAGCAAAGCAAGCTGACTACGACAGCTAAGATCGAGAACAGAATGGCCTTCATTTGCTTCCCCCAAGCATCATTGAACCAATTGGTAAGTGTGACTTGATCGCTAAAATTTGCAACCGAGCCTAATGCTGTTCCTTTCCCGAGAAATCATGCGCCAAAGAGTCCCTTTGTGTCAGGATTTAGGGTCCAGGTCTTCAGAGTTTCTTAACAACCCTAATGCCGTCCTTATGCTAGTATTTTTGCGTGGCCTGCCGAAGTTGTTCTTCTGCAGGCGTATGGTTTAACCCTTCGGTATCCACTCCAACAGAGGAATAGTTAATTGAAAAAACTGATATCCGCACTCACCTTTTTAACCCTCACTTTCTTCGGCTCGAATGCCTTTGCTCAGTACTCAGAGTACGGAGATCCCATTGGCACTGAGTTGGCCAAGGAAGCAGCAGCTGCGGCGCTAGCTGTTGTCGAGGAGAACGGATGGCAGATGGCTGTTTCGGTTGTCGATCCTTCCGGTAATCTTGTCTACTTTGAGAAAGTAGATGGCACTCAGCATGCCTCCATTGAGATCTCAATGGCCAAAGCACAAGCTGCTGCCGGTTTTAGACGACCATCTTCAGTCTGGGTAAACGTTATTGCGAATGTCCCCTCCATTACTACATTGCCTGGCGTTGTAGGCTCACCTGGTGGAGTTCCTATCGTAGTTGATGGCGCGGTCATCGGCGCTATCGGTTGTTCAGGAGCGACTGGCGAGCAAGACGGCATCGCCTGTGACGCGGGTGCTGCAGCAATAGACTAAGACACTAAATGAATATCTTGGGCCTGTGTGATGTCCAGGTAAAAAAAAGCCCTACCAAGTTGGTGGGGCTTTTTATTTAGGAGTTTTTATTTAGGGCTTCCCCCTAGGCTATTTTTTGAGCAAGGCTATTGAGGATTGCATTCGTAGGAATAAAGTTGCAGCTCTGGGGAATACACCAGAGTGGTTTGGCCCCTAAAGGGTTCTGAGAGATATTCCGGATCTTCAAACCAGATATCGACAATGGCCCGGGTGCGGTCTTCGCTAAGAGAATACTTTTCGATGACATGTTTGCCCGCGGTTGAGGGAAGGCCGAAAAACGCTCCGCCGATTCTGTGATCTGCCAGCAATCGAGTCTCGACTACAAAGACATCATCTTCCCACCAACCAATGGAATGCCCCTGTGGGGTTCGTGCGCCATTTTCTGGATGAGTCCTTCCATCCATGTAGATAGTGCGCTCTACATCGAAAAATTCGTTTCTAATAAATGCAGCGTCCTCCGCGAATTCTATCTCTGTGAGGTAAAGAGCGTTTGAATTCAAGAAGGGAGGCGGCAAGGGTTCGCAGCGTAAGTTTTGCGTATGCGATGACTCCTCATATGCGCGCTCGGCTTGCGTACCCGCCTCTGTAAACTGAAAGCTGGTGTTGTTCAGGCTGAGCTCGGTTGAAGGCTCACCACGCCATACGCCCTCAATGCTTTCCGCAGCTGCAGTTACTTCAGGCGCTTCTTCCACCTGAATCCAGGTGTTTCCGTCTGCAGACTGAATGCTGTTAAGAATAGCCTTTAGCTGACCGGTTTGAGCTGGGTGTGCTCTGACCTGAATCGCGTCACCCACCGCAAATAATTCTTCCGACCAGCCACTTCTTCGCATTATGGGAGTCGATCCCGTCTCAATTTCCCATTGGCGGCGATCACCTTCTTCTTCCTGAACAAAAATGGTGACGTGGGGATTTCTGAACTCGAATCCCACAACGGTTGCGTTAAAAGCGACAAGCTGACTGCGGTCATAAATAGCGTCGCTGTGGTGCGACCAACTAGCGCTTGCTATCAGACAACCGAGAACAATGAGATAGCTTTTCAGGAACATCGGTAATCTCCAAATTGAATCGATCGAAGATTGTATGTCGCCAAGCTAACTTTGTCAGTTTGTGAGCTTATGAAAGTGCGAGCTGGCTGCACTAGGAGTCGCCGAGATTCAGTGATTCTTTTTCATCCAAGGAAGAGGTTGGATTCGATGGTTCTGTTTTGTGTTCAGTCTTCAGCGTTCAGGTTTCAAACTTCGGTAACTAAGACTAACCACCTGGTCAAATCTGCTTCAATGGTCACACCTCGTTAGGGCACTTATACTTTCTGCCTTGTTGCATTCCATACTCACGGGATGCCCGTCTATCAAAACGAGAATTATTTATGTATCCCTTGCGGTCGCTCTTGATTTTATTCTTCAGTTTTTCTGCTGCTCAGGCGTTTGCTCAATCCGAATGGGAAACCCCCAATGAGCAGGTTACCGGCGAAGAACTCTATGTCGCCTGTACTTTTTGCCATGGTCTGGAAGCCCAAGGGAATGATAGAAGAGACGGTCCGGCCCTTGCTGGACTGCAAGCTTGGTATATCGAAAAGCAGATCTACAATTTCAGAAATGGTTTGCGCGCGTACTCTGAAGAGGATATTCCAGGCAAGATAATGCATGGCAGCACGCCCATGATCAGAGACGAATTCACCATTAAGAGTATTTCCGAATACATAGCAGGACTTGAGCCCGGGCTACCTATGGCGAGAAACGCGGTAGGTGATAGGCCATTCGTTTGGGATTCTCCCTATGCGGGTTTAGATGAATCGATCGTTGGCGATGCCGCTGCTGGTGCCTCAACCTACAACGGTATCTGCATGATCTGCCATGGAGCTGAGGGTAGCGGCAATGAAGCGCTCGGCGCAGGCAGCTTAAAGTACCTCTCCGGTATGTATATGGAGCGCCAGCTGATGTATTTCAGAGATGGAATACGGGGAGCGCATCCGGAGGATGTAACTGGGCAGCAGATGGCGGCAATGGCCAAAACCCTAACAACAGATCAAGCAATCGCCGACGTGGTTGCCTATATATTGGAGCTTTGATTGTGAGACAGAATAGACAGTTCCGGAGTATCGAGACTATGAAGAGTATACGAACCTTGGCAAGCGCTCTTTTTGTTTTATGCGCACTAAACCTTAACGCCCAAACACCGGCAGAGGTGAAACTGGTTGCAGCTCTGGAAGAAGATAGAGGCTGGTGTCTTGATCTGCGTGGCGCACAGCAAAACGCAGCGCCCATAGGTGGCGTGCATGGACACACCTGTTATACCTATCAGGGCAATGGTGTGGCGCTTGATCAGGGGTTTTTTGTAGAGAACGTTCAGGAGAACAATGAGTTTCGGATGTCGGGATTCCCAGATCTCTGCATGACGCTCTACGAGCCAATAGCTGGTTCCTTTATCTCCATCGAAACCTGTGATGATCGTGCTTCACAAGACTTTGTATTGGATGAAAGTGGAAAGATTTATTCCGAGACGCATCCCGAATTGTGTATGACTTTGGACGATTTTGTTCTACCCGGTGGCGGTGGTCGACCCTTGCATATCATGCGGGATGTCAGCTTCGAAGAATGCGGCAGCGTGGACAGTGTTCTACAGACTTGGGAACTGCGGTCCGAGTGGAACGGCCTTGAAGAAACAACGCTTCCGCGACCTTACGAAGTTGGAGCACCTCCTCCAGGTGCGCCCGGAGGAATGGGGGCTGGTTAGCCCCCTCATTTAATCCGTCAGAAAGTGATACATCCCTAAAACATTCTCATTTAGCCAGTTGTATCCAGCCCAATGCGCAAAGTCTGGAATCTCGATACTGGTGCGCATTTCTTCCAGTGATTGCCCATCATCAATAGCCTGAGACACGGCGTCTTCCAATTGTTGAAAATAACCGCGCAGCTCAGCGATGCTATCTGCATTTCCAAGTGGGCCGTGGCCAGTCGTGACGTATTCGTAGTCTCTGGCAATCACTTCGGTTGATTCGATCGCCGCCATCCATTCTGGATACATGCCATTTTCAAAATCCATCTCTCGGAAGGGGAGGCGTCCGAAGGTGATGTAGTCCACCAGGAACATTACGCTATCCTCGGGAAAGCTTATCCGGCTCACATCATCGGAATGATTCATCTCTCCAACCCAGGTGGCAGTGACTTGCTTTCCGCCCAGCTCGATTTTTAGATGCTCGGTATAGGTGATATTGGGAGGCTGTACAAATGATAAGGGGCCTCGAACAATTTCTGCTCCGTTAAGAAGGCGATCTCCGTTTTCGTCGAACGCATCGAACTGGAGTTGGGAGATACTGTCGCCCGCTTCACTTTGGTCAACAAAGCCGTCTCCGTTAGAGTCCAGCGCAGCAACTGGTGCGTATTGCCCAATTACATTGGATAGAGTTGTGCTTTCTGGGGGCATTGCCAAGTTCTTTAGCATATTGGCGTGGCCCACATATTGAGCGGTGTCTGCAAAGACAGCTCCGCCCGACGCGTGATCCCAGTGGTTATGGCTATAAACGACATATCTTACCGGCAGGCCGAATCTGGTATCGAGCTCGGTTTTTAACCATTCAGCGAATTCGGCATTAAGAGGGTCACCCAAAATAATTCCCTCGGAAGTCACCATAAAGGCGGTATTGTGATTGTTGTTCTGAGCACGATACACATCGCCTGCAATGTGGCTGATCACGCGTTGTGGTGCATTCTGAGCGCTGGCCGTATTTACCAGAAAAAATAGGCACAGGCCGACAAAGATCAAAATTGAGTGGCACAGGTTTTTCATTGGATTCCCCCTTCCTCGAATCGATATCAATCAGGGTAGCATCAGACAATCTGAAATATCCTATTTTGGTCTCATCCCTTAACGATTCTTACCTTTCCCTCTTCCTTTCCCTCTCCCTCTCCCTCTCCCTCTCCCTCGTGATATTTAAGTATCTTATATGACCCTAGATACCAGCACTAAGCTGGGAAAATAAAATGCTATGGACAATACGCAATCCACGGTTGTGAGAATTCCAAAATGATCTTGAAACCAAGGTTGTTTCCGTAAATAGAAATCTATACTCCAGACCACTGCAATCACTCCAGGAAGACCGAACACGCCCAATGACCAATGGGTCGCGCCAACATCATGGATAAATTTGCCATAGAAAATTGTGCTCGAGTACCAAAATGCTAAAAAAATTAGCGTAGAAATAACAAGTCTAAGGGCGACGTTTTGCATTCAATTCCGCTTCTGATTTACCCAGTTGTCCGTTCCTGAAAATCCTCGTACAAACTTATCAAGTGGATTGATTTGTAAAACCTACGAACAACCAACAATCGTTGACCTCAGAGAATCGGTACTCGATGTTGAAGCCGCTGTCGGGACTACGAAAGATTACATTTATTGCACGCCCATTGTTTTCAGTGATTTGCTCAGCACCGATTGATATAGCGTAGTCATACGAGTCGATGAAAATATCGACATGTTTCTGCAACGAGGTCTGATCTAACACCTCTCGTCTAAGTGTTGGCTCATAGCCGTCATCCACAAGGTACGAATAGTTGAACGGAGCGTTAACCGGCTGCCCATTCAATAAATCGCCAAATATAGATTCTTCGTTGAAATCGCGAACACAATCCGCCTGAACAGAAACCATAGGGAGCGCAAAGATAAGGAGTGTAGAGAGGCTAACGTCACGATTCATGCTTAGCTTTCCATGTTGTGCTTGTCCAAGTGTGAGAAGGCATGAGAGCCTATGTTCCTATGCAATGCATTTCTTAGCCCAACTCAATTGGAGATGAGGCATATATTTCTGTTTCACACACAGCCAAACTCTTTCCGGGCTGCTTGATACATGTGAACGCTGGGATGGGTCTTCCAAGAATTTCAGACGCCTCTTCTCGATTCCCATCAGTATGACGCTCAGGCTGTTCCAACAAAATCTCTCCATCAGTTGTTCGGATGATGGAATAGCTGCTTTCGGAGCACCCCGTTCCACCGCACATATGATTCACGAGAATTACACTCTCATCGAGAGAATTGGTAGTGCATGAAACCTGCAGGAAATCTTTTCTAACATGAAAGGGATAGGTTCTTTCGTTGTCGACGGATAAAACCACTAATGAAAAATACGGATAGCTGCTTGTTGCGCTATTTAGAACTTGAACCTGGGAATCCCCACAAGGGATAGAATTTCCAGGGGCGACAGTCGTCTGTGCCGAACTATGGGAAGTCAGGAAAAAGAGCCAAAGTATTAGTAGATAGGAGATCGGCGAACAATATCGAATATCCATACTCACTGCTTCGTCCAAGTCTTGTTGTTTAATTCGCTCACGAGAATACATGAGATTACTTGAGAAGCTCTGCCAGCGTTCAGCGTTTTTGCGAATCATCATTCAGCAATTTAGAAAATAGAATAGTCGGAGGAGGGTCTCCTCCGTCCATTTCTGTGCCGCTAATCTGAAAGCCTTCTTGAATGTTCAAAATCATCATCTTTGGAAATGAATTTCGGGAATTAGTGAGAATTTTTTCGTATCCCTGTTCTTCACACCATTGGTGCTGTCGCTGCAACAATTCCCGCGCAATACCCTGTCTTCTGTATTCTGGCCGGACGCAACCCAACCAGCTAAAAAATGTGCCCTGCCATCTTTCGTAGCCAAGTTTGAACCCCACAACCTCGTTGGCGTTTTTGGCCAGTATCACCATGGGATGGGATTTAGTGCGAACACGCTCTGGAAAGTTCGGCTCTGGATATTGTTCGCCAAATGTCTCAGAGATAAGACGAGCCATGGCCTCAATTACAGAATCGGCGATGTCGTTTTGGTGCATTGTGAAGATAAACTTCATCTAATGTCATATCTCCTTCGCTGTGGGCTTGGTATTAGCCAAAGTACCACGCACTAGAGCTCATGAGAATGCATGAAAAACCAAATTGGGAAAGGTCGTGCAACCTGTAATTGGTACCTTGATGGCAATAGATATAACCTGACAAGAATTCAATTTCTTCCGAGATAGAGGCGACATGCTTAATCTTCTTGGCTTTGCTCGATCAAAAGCTATCTTGTGCATAGCTTCCGCGCTGGTATCAATTTCTCTCATTGGATGCACGAACTATCCAACGTCCGCCGGAATCGAGTTAGCCGATGAGGCTGGTGCATCAAGAATCAATACACCAGCACGAATTCTTTCGGCCTATCACGGCCTGGATTCACTGCCTGCACTGGGTACGGGTCTTTGCGGGATACGGATTACCGGCGAGGATGGAATGCCCGTCGTCTTTTCTGTTCAGATTGATAACGATTCGATTTCGCCGGAGGTATTCGCAGTTGAAACTTCCGCTGAAGATATTGTGACACCAGTTTGCGCGACGCTTAGACCGGCAGTGGAACCTCTCGAGCAACGAACGATTCTTCTTGTCGGACCTTTTAGTAGCAGTGATTCACATCCCACTGGGGTGGAGGTAGTAGGGGAGCTCAAAGGTCGCAACGGCAATTCGCTGCTTGGATTGCGTATAGGAGAGGTCACTGCGCTCGCCGCTGGCCCAAGCCTGGTATTTGCCGAGCGGTTTTCGCCAAATACGCGGGGGATAGCAGGTGAGTGCCCGGAAGAATCAGTTCAGGCCATTCAACTAACCTGGGAAGGCGGGGTTACCGGGCCTCAGGGAGAAGATCTGGCTGAGGAGCAACGAACGGCTATCTCTGTGCTGCTCGAAAACGGTGATCTAGTGCACCCGATCTCGCTTGGTGAAGATGATCCCGACAATCACATAATTGCCTGCTTGGCAGAAAGCAGTAGGGCTGTTTCGGTGAGTGTTCTGCCGGGATATTTCCACGACCCGGGCGACGATGCGAATCCCGCTACTAGCATAGTGGTTGGCTATTGATCCATGTGTGGTCGTTACAACATCATCGACGATCCAGTTATTCATGTACTGCTGGATATTTTGGGGGTCGATCTCGGGCCTCTCCCGACTCGACTCAATGTCGCTCCAACCGAGTCTGTGCCCGTAATCCATCGGCATGAAGGCCGTAATCAATTGTCGGAAATGCGGTGGTGGTTAGTTCCTCATTGGTCCGATGGACCCTCACAGAAATACGCCATGTTCAACGCGCGATGCGAAAATCTTGAGAAAAGCAGGGCGTTTAAAGGGCCTTTCAGTCGACGCCGTGCGGTTATTCCGGCGAGTTCATTTATTGAATGGCAGAAACAGGAGGGCGGCAAGCAACCCTATTTGATTCAGGCCGAAGATCAGGCGCTAGCCTTTGCAGGACTATGGGATTATTGGAGCGATGGCACTGACCACCTGCTCTCATGCACCATAGTGACCACGGAGGCGTCAGAGGCTTTTCGGCCGATTCATACAAGGATGCCAGTGATACTGGATCAGGAAAGTCTTGATATTTGGCTTGACGAAGAGTCCTCCCCGGAGGTGCTCAAGCCGATGTTCAAGCCCTTCGCTGGTTCGTTAATTGCGACACCGGTAGATCGAAGGATTGGTAATTCTCGATTTAAAGAAATGCCAGAGCCCTTAGGTGATTCCTATGAAATTAGCCAGAAATAAAAACTCACGAGATTGCTAGAGGATTTTTACAGATAAATAGGAGTCGCTTGAGGCATGCACTTGGTAACCGGAGAAATAGGGGAGCTCTATCAGAGGAGTTTGATTTCTCAAGAGGTTGATTCTGCCGAGTCTGACTAATGGGTCATTGAGTAGATAACCGCATTGGTTCCCAGCCGAAACGCATCGGTTGAGGGTTTGAGTGGCATTGATCCGTCGCCGTACCAATCCCAGAAATTGGCCAGATCGTTATTGTGTCCCGCCATAATGGCCAGGCGGCCATCGTCGGTGTAAATGCCATAGTAGGTTATGCCGCCTCCAGGCACATACTGTGACATGGCTTGCAGGTTCTCCAGCGTTTCATGGGCGCGAAAAACAATGTGATTTTCGTCTATGGGCACAAAGACTCTTTCAGGAAATGCTCTGCGCACCTGTGATTCCATCTGATCCCACTGTCGAGTTCCATCGAAGTCGTCCATGATGATGGTGCCGCCTCTCAGTATGTATTCACGCAGATGCCTGACTTCAATCTCAGATAGCAGCATTTCCCCAGGCTCTGAAAGGTAGACAAAGGGGAAATCAAAAATTTTCTCATCGCTTAGGTCGACGATCTGGAAAGAGAATTCCTCGACATCAATAGAAGTAGACCTTTCCAGAAAAGAATTAAGGTGCCGATCTGAGCCCGGGTAGTTGTGAGACCAGCCGGGATAATTACTAAAACTGTTCGAGTTAAATCTCAGGCGTGCAACAACAAGTTCCGTGTTGGGCGGACTATTCTGAGCGGTGCTTCGAAAAGAACCACCAAAAAACTGCGCTTGAACGGGCTGAATAAAACTGCCAAAGGCCACCCATATTGCGAAAATCAGAATATATTGCAGTCGAGACATAAGTCGGACATCTACGAAAACGTCTGGGGAAATATATCAGTCGGTTTGATAAGGGTCGAACCCGATACTCGATACTCAATACTCAACAGATATTCACAAAGGCAGTGTAAAATCTGGCTGATTAGGTTTAGGAGGAGCTGTAGTGCTCGAATTTCCACAACCAGCAAAGGAAGATCCAAGAATCTTTATTGAAGATACGGATGCTTCTCTGCCTGAAAAACTCAATCCAAATACTCGCTACGCCTTTTTCAGCACCATTGCTACGGGTGGCAAATCCTTAATCAAATCCTGTAAAGATCTCCACTTGGGGCGGACTATTGCTTACAAGACGCTTCGCCCCGAATTTGTCGACGATCCCATTGAGAATAATCGGTTATTAAGAGAAGCGCGTATCTCGTCAATGTTGCAGCACCCCAATACAGTTCCGACATATGAACTGGGGCGAGACAATCGAGGCAGCTATTACTTCACGATGAAGCTGGTGCATGGCTATACCCTGCGCGAAATTCTCAACTATAGAGAGCGCTACGACTTGGGTCAGTTGATGGATGTTGTTATCCAAATAGGATTGGCCTTAGGTTACGCCCATTCCCATGGTGTTCTGCATAGAGACATAAAACCAGACAACATTCTTATAGGGCCCTTCGGAGAGGTGCTACTTCTCGATTGGGGGCTGGCAAAAGTATGGAGTAAGGAAGGTGAAGCTGATCTGTCCGAGGCGGAAATTGACGAGTTTGATGCCGAGCAGGGAATGACGGGTCAAGGCAAGCTTCAGGGCACTGTCATGTATATGTCACCTGAGCAAATTAAGCGCGACCCCTCTATCGGCTATTCATCGGATATTTACAGTCTTGGAGCCGTACTCTACGAAGTTCTGTCTGGTCAGACTCCCTTTACTGGGGACAAGATACAGGCGCTGTTGCTGCAGATAGAAAATGATGTGCCCGCCGACCCTCGAGAGGTGGCTGGCTTTGCTATACCCAATGTACTTGCGACTTTAGCCATGAGTTGCCTGCAAAAGGACCCGCAAACAAGGCCTTCTTCAGCCGAGGAAGTTGTGCGCATTATGCGAGAGAATTGGCGTATCTCGGAAAGCTAGCGAGTGGTAATTCCTGTTTCTTCCTGGGCAATAATTCTTTCGTGGTTAGGCAAACTTAGGGATAGGCTAAAAATCTTTGTGTAAAGGATTGATGTCTCTAATAGACAGGAATCCCCGGAGAAAAATAGACTGCGGACTACCATAGGGGGAGATTATGTTCGAACAATTCAACACCAAAAGGAGTGCATTTGTAGCACTTCTGTCAGCTCTTTTGTTTTACCCGCAGGCAGTTCTGTCTCACCACGGGGCAAACAACAACCCTGAAATGTATCTGGCAGAGAATCTGGTTCGCATAGAAGGCAGTGTCAGCAGAGTTTTTTGGCGCAACCCCCATCCAAGAATTATGGTCACTTCAGTTGACGAGTCCGGCGAAGAAATGGAGTGGGAGCTTGAAATGGGCTCCAATGTAAATGGCTACAACGCTATGGGTATTAGCGCCGATTTTGTAAAAGTCGGTGATCGAGTTCGAGCGGCAGGCGTGGTCTCACGTCGTGATCCAAGCTCGATGGGACTACAGAATTTACTTCTCCCCAATGGTGAAGAACTCGTTACCCGAAATAACAGTCCAACGCTTTGGTCGGATGACCGTATCTCCTCTGAACGGCGCGGTCCTACAGCAGAGCAAATTCGTGAAGCCGAAGCTACTGCCGATGGGCTGTTTCGTACTTGGGGCCGGCGCACTGGACCTCGTCCGAGCCCAGAGGAATATTCACACCTCTTGACGGAGGAGGGCAGAGCGATGCAGGAAGCCTACGACTTCGCATTTGACAATCCTGAGTTGGACTGCCAATCAGGTCTAGCCTCAAACATGTTTGATCCAACCCCGATGCAAATCATTAATAACGGGGACCACCTTGTGATTTACACTGAGGAATACGACCTTATGCGTTCTGTATACATGACCGACGACCGTCCGGAACCTGAATACTCGAATCTCGGCTATTCTGTGGGCCGTATGGAGGGTGAGGTACTGGTGGTAGAAACCAGTCACATCGATTGGCCAAACTTTGATCCATACGGTACGCCACAATCCAGGGAAATGACCTATGTGGAGCGCTTCTGGGTCGCGGAGGATGACAGCCGACTGCAGTACCGTATCGAAGCAACGGATCCTGTCTATTTAACCGACACGATCATGCTAGAGAGAGAATGGATGTGGCAGCCGGGTGTGCAAATGGTGGAGTTTAACTGTGCCGCTGAAGTAGCTGCCGACTAACTTTTCTTTTCTTTCATTTTAGATTTAAAAAGCCCAGCTCTGAGTAGCTGGGCTTTTTCATGGGCGACTTTTGTAAAGAGACTTGCGCTCAATACACTCTTATTAGAGTCTTAATTCTCGGATTTAAATCGAGCCAGGCTTAAAGGGGTAAGCACATGCGCATTTTATTATTTTCTCTCTCCGTTCTGATCCTATTGCTTAGTTCTAGCGCAGCCTTTTCCCAAGCGACCGGTGTTTCAACGCCAGAAATGACGATGGTAAACTTTAACGACGGCGAGCCGAGAGTGATGGCAGATGGTCGAATCGTGCATCGCGTCAGCGCCGCCACAACTGGCCTTGTCTATGTCGAGTGGCCCGAGGGATCTTCGACTACGCCGCACAATCACGCCAATGAACTGGTATTAGCAGTCGTGTCAGGTAGTCTTCGCGCCATCAGTGGGGATAAGGAATTCATAATGGAGGCCGGTGATGTTGTCATTATCCCGGCCTGGGTGGAACACAGTTATACAGCCTTGGAAGACACACTGACTTACGAAGCATCGGGGCCGGGCTAAAACGAGAAACTTGCATACTTGCTAATTCAACTGGGGGACTAATGTACTTTTTAACAAAGATCAGATGGGTGCTAACAGCGCCTCTATTAATTGCAGCATTTTTTGTTCATTCGCAGGAATATGGCTCTACCGATTTTGAAGCCACTGGTCTGCCCGAGGCACACGAAGCCTTTACCCTGGGGCTTCTAAAGATGCATAACTTTGAATATGCAGATGCTTTAGAGTCATTTAAAGAAGCACAAGCTATAGACCCCAATTTTACGATGGCCTATTGGGGCGAAGCTCTCGCCTACGATCAATTCTTCTGGCATCGGCATGATCTAGAAAAGTCTCGAGCCGCGATGGCCAAGCTTGGAAGTACAGCTGAAGAGAGAGCATCCCGAGCGGTTACTCAAAGAGAGAAGGACTACTTACATACTATTGAAGTTCTTTTTGGTGAGGGAAGCGAGCATGAGAGGGAAGTGGCCTATTCTGATGCCCTCCAAGCCCTCCATGAGAAATATCCCGAAGATCTTGATGCGGCTGCATTTTATGCTCTGTCCATATTAGCGACTAGCTATGACGGACGAGACTACGCTCGCTATATGAAGGCTGGGGCTATAACGGAAAGTATTTTGGCGGTGAACCCCCGGCATCCAGGGGCACTCCACTACAACATTCACAGTTATGACGACCCAATCCACGCGCCTCTCGGGCTGCGTTCCGCCAAAACCTATAACGAAGTAGCCCCTTCTGCCGTGCATGCGCTGCATATGGGATCTCATATTTACTATGCTTTGGGCATGTGGGAGCTAGGTGTTGAGCGAAACATCCGTTCCTATGAGGAAGATGTTTCTCGCCAAGCTGATCCAAACGATCCATATGGTGGGCAGGCCTATCACGCGCTAACCTGGGTCCCCTATGGTTATCAGCAGATGGGTGATTTTGAAACAGCGAGAGAATATATCGGTCGAATTGAAAAGCAGGTTGAGCAATATGGTGATCAGGCGTCAGTGCACCGAAATCACTATGTCACAACTAGAGCCTCCTTCCTTGTGGATTCTCTGGATTGGGATGGAGATTTGGCGGATGTACAGATTAGCCATGACGGACTTAGTGACTACGCCATAACAACTGACCTCTATGTGGATGGATTAGTGGCTTTAAACAGAGGCGATGTAGATAAAAGTCGCTCAGCCTTGAGAATGATGAATATGCACGCCGGTGAAGAGATGGGCGGTATGAGTTCAATGGAAGGCATGGTGATGACGTCAGCCAGGAGAGCGGATACGGCTCCACTCTTGTTACGTCTGGCGCTCGAAGGACAAATTGAGCTTGCCAGCGGAAATGCCGAAAAGGCAGTTGAACTGATTTCTCGTGCCGAGCAGATTGAGGGTGCGTTGGCCTCCGAATATGGCCCGGCAGTGCCTGTGCAACCTATGGCGGAACTTTTGGCCGACGTCTACAGAGAGACTGGCGATAATGAAATGGCTCGCAAATATTACGAGCTCTCGCTAACCCGAGCTGTTGGTAGACATCGCTCGCTTGAGGGATTGGCCAAACTGTCGGACTAACAGTAAAAACTGTATTCGAGGTAAAAACTGCCGAACCAAAAGGGTTCAATTTTCAGGTTCAATTCGGGCCTCTTTAGCAACAAGTTATTCAACTCTGGGGGCTCGATGTTTTCTATCCAAAGGCAAAACCTGACTGTTCTGCTTTCTCTTTCTTTGTGGGCTGGCGTTGTTGCGGCCCAGCAGAACCCGCTGCTGCTAACCAACGGAAAAATTCTTACGCTCGATTCGGAAAACTCCATTGCTTCCAGCATGCTCCTATACCGGGGTCAGATTGAAGCCGTCGATGATCTATCCCATGGCCTGATTCGGGACGCAGAAGTTTTGGATCTTGAAGGGCGGACTGTAATTCCCGGTATGTATGACTCCCATATGCACTTTATCCGAGGCACCTTGCGACCTGGCTACGATATGCGTCGAGTTGAAGAAGCCAGTTCCATAGCGGAGTTGCTCGAAGAAATTGAGGACCACTCTTCGCAGGTGCCGGCAGGGGAGTTTATTACCGCGATAGGCGGTTGGGATCCGATTCAGTTTCTTGGTGAAAACCGGTTTCCCACTTTGGATGAGCTCGACTCTGTGGCAACCGAACACCCTTTCTATATGCATCTGCGTGCAAACGGTCCAGCGGTTACCAACTCTCTAGGCAAAACCATTCTTGAGAACGCCGGTATCGAGGTCGCAGAAGATGGAATGATTACCACTGGCGAACAGGCTGTTGCTGCTTTCAATTATCTTAAGAGCCAACAAACAGATGAAGACAGAGTCCGAGGCGCTCGTGATTTTATGCATTACGCTAATAGCCTTGGTTTGACCGCTGTCCGGGACCATGGTGGTACACCAATAGCCGGCGCTCAGCTTTTTGAACCCTATAACGACTACGACACCATGCTTGACCTCTGGCGCAACGATTTGATGAGTATGAGAGTGCGGCTTGGATTAATGAATTCGGATGAGATGGTAGGTGATGGCACCGGAAACTCGGGCGTCGAACAGAGATTGCGGAATAATTTCATGGGCCTGGGTGACGACATGCTTAAAGTTTCCGGGTTGGGGGAGAACAACGTCAGAAACGCAACAGGTGAAGCTTTCGTCAATATGGCTAAATTGGCCGCTCAAGCTGGTTGGAGTTTGGAGCAGCACTCTTCTCAGCTGGCTCAAAACGAATTTCATATTGCAGCCTTTGAGGCGGCAAACGAAGTTGCCTCAATAGAAGACCTTCGTTGGACGCTTACCCATGTGCAGCAAATTACTCCTGATATTGCACAGCGCCTCTTAAATTTGGGCGGCGGCGTAACCGTTCAGGTGCATCGGTATTTGAATAGAGGGAATGTCACCAATAATCAGGGTGGCCCACCTCTGCGAATGCTGACAGATATGGGAGTTCCCATCGGTGGTGGAACGGACAGCACAAATGCACAACCCATGAATCCCTGGTACTCCATCTATTACATGGTAACGGGCAAAAATGTTGGCGGATACGAAGTAAACGCTGGGCAGCAACTTACGCGTATGGAAGCTCTACGTACCTACACCATGGGTAGCGCCTGGGTTACGAAAGATGATGAGAAGTTTGGTTCTCTCGAGGTGGGTAAGCTTGCCGACCTAGTGGTGCTAAATGAAGATTATCTGGAAGTCTCGGATAGCGAGATTCGAGACTTGAGTTCAGTTCTGACTCTGCTCAATGGGGAGATTGTTTATACTGACCCGAGCGTTAACCTGATGGCGCATTGAACTGAATTTTGTTGTCAGTATTTAAGGAATAAGGAATGAAGCGGTTTAAGGTTCTACTCTTTGTCGTTGCTAATCTCTGCGTCTCTGCGAGCATTGCTCAAATGTATCCTGCCGACGGCAATGTCGGTGTGCCGGGAGAGGAGATGTTCCAGGCCTGCGGATTTTGCCACGGCAATCAGGGGCAGGGCCGTCAACGTCTGGACGCGCCGCCCATTGCGGGTCTGCAAGCATGGTACGTGGAACGCCAGCTCAACAATTTCGACAACGGGGTTCGCGGCCAACATTCAGAAGACCTTCCCGGTGCACAGATGGATATTATTTCCGTGATGTTGCGAAATGAGGCAACAGTCGAGAATGTTGCAGCTTATGTGGAAACTCTGGAACCGGGAGGCCCGCGCATGACTATTGGACCTCCCGGGCAAGAGCGCCCCGAGCCCTTGGAACGGCCTTTTACCTGGGAGTCCGAATATGCTTCTCTCGATGTGCCAGAGCCAGGCAATGCCGAACGTGGCGGGAATTTATATAACGCCGTCTGCCTCGCCTGCCATGGCGCAACGGGGCTTGGCTTGGAGACTCTGGGCGCGCCTAACTTAACCGTATTGCCCGGTTGGTATATGGAGCGGCAGATGGAGTATTTCCGCGACGGTATTCGCGGGGCCGACACTCGGGACAGCTATGGTCAACAGATGGCGGCTTTCGCACAATTTCTCGCAGACGATCAGGCAATCGCTGATGTGGTTGCTTACATCGAAACTCTATAGAACTCATTGGATCGGAAGTGACTCAGATGAAACCTGTACTTAGATCAACCGCCTTTCTAATGGCATTTTTCTTTTCACACTTAAGTTCAGCAGCGACTCTCGCAGAGCTCAAATTAATAGCACCCTTGGAAGAAGAGCGGGGCTGGTGTGTCGATCTTTTTGCCCACCTAACCGGGGGACTGCCTATTGGCGGTTTCCAGGGGCACAATTGCTTTTCCTATTTCAACGAAACTCCGACGGAGGATCAGGGCTTTGATGCCGAGATGTTTCTGCAGGAGGGAGTGATCCGTCTAGCCTATTTTGATATTTGTATGACGGTGCATGAGCCCAGAGCGGGTTCCTTTGTCGCCTCGGAGCCTTGTACCGGAGAAGATGTTCAGAAGTTTGATATCCAGGAGAGTGGGGAGATTGTTTCGGTCTCTTCTCCTAGCCTTTGCCTAACAGCGGGAACGAGGTTGGTGACTGGCGGCGGTGGTGATCCAATTCATCTAATCCGTGGGCTAACATTTGAGGAGTGCGATGCGGCAATTGCGGAGAGACAGCAATGGGAACTGCGCTATCAGTGGGAAGGGCCAGAAGAGGCCACCTTGCCTAGACCCTATAATTAGCCAGACTCTATTTTTAGAAAACAATTAGAACCCCATAAATAAAAAAAAGAGGCCAGTTGGCCTCTTTTTTTAGATGCCTTACTGCTACTCGAAAATAACACTTTGATTGGAAAAATTGACGCGGATATTAAAAGTGCCCTCGTTAAGGCTCCAGCGCCTGAGGGTGTATGTCCGCAACCCGTTTGCATGCATTGGGTCTGAGTCGGCAATTTCTCGTGCGTGCTCAAAGGAATCCGCACGAATAATAATCAGTCCTGAAGTGGGTGGACCTCCCTCGACGCCTTCTTCACGCAGAGATCCGGCACCAAACATAATGCCTCTTCTTTCAAGATCATCCTGGTGGGCGAGGTGGGACTGCATGAAGTTTCCGGCCTCTGATGCTCGTTCGGGAACTCCTGTTGTTTCGATCACATACAAAGCCATGCGCAGCGGATTGCGTTCTTGTGCTAGAGCCGGTTGGATACTCGCAAAGACCAATATCGCCAGCATGCTTAAAGCCTTAATCACTCTAATTTTCATTTTCTGTCCCTTCCCCACAATCAAAAAATTGAATCTCCATTCTAGACCTTTGCACTAGACCTTCGCCCCATGGTCGCGCCCAACTTAGCAAAAGTTTTCAATCTAAAGCAGTTGGCGCTTAAGTGAAGGGAAGGCTAACATCTAGGTTATTCTCTGAGACTTGATTTGTGAGGCAGAACTTCTTGCGTAAAGATTCTAATAACCGACTAATCGCGTTGATGCTTCTGCTATTTCTCTCGAGTCTGGCGGCGCAGTCTCTAGCACAGTCGCAGGCAGAGAAGTTTAACGATGCCCGCTATGCCACCTATCGAACTTGGGCTTTGGCTCCGCCCTGGGCTGAAAATGGATACAAGATTGTTTCCTTTATTCCGGAGAGCTATTTGCTCTTCCTCTCAGACGACGATCCTATCTATGTCTCCGGTCAAGAATACCGACTTGCTCTGACTCAAGACGGCGCAGAGGTCTTGGTCTTTTCCGAAGCTATATCTGAGCTGAGCTTTCAACGTTCCGTAGGCGACCATCAAGTAATTTTTAACGCTGACTATTTGCTTTGTAAGACAGTAGGTTGTTCTCCTGCTCTGGAAAGAGATTGGCTTGTGGCTCGGGGTGAGGCATTTCGGATCACCTCTTCGAGTCAGAGCTTGATCACCTTAAGAGGAACTCGTGCAGGGCAAGTTGTAGAGGGATATGTGACACCCTCTGAATTAGATCGGCTGGCTCGTGTGGGTAAGGTCACTCGAGCAGATTTGCCGCAGCCGAGATACCAGATTGACAAGTATCTAGTGCCAACACTTTCTACAACCTGCGGACAAAGAAGAGAAGTTGGCGAGCAGATTCTGCTATCTGAAGAGGATATGGTCACGCGGGATTTGATCGAGCTGATTCCCATCGCACAGGCCAGCACAGAAGGACTTGAAGAAGAGCCTGAAAGTGAAAACGAAGAGACCGAACAGCTTTCCAGCACTGAGATAACCATTACCAGTGGATTTGGTGGGGAAGGCTATGCCAACGCTTTTTATCTCTACCGAATACGCAACTTCGAAACCGTATTTGATTCAGAAGAAGGCTATTTTGAAGTGGCCACTGCCCTGAAGATCGATTGCACCAGTTACGAGGATGGTTCCTATACGGAGAACTTTATTCAGCATATGACCTTGGTCAATTCCAAGAATTTCTTTAATGGTCGGCCAATACCCAATGAAATACCCATCGACTATTTCGATACACCGAGAGACTTGCTGGATTACACAGGTGACGCCTACATGGTTAGCATCAACAAACCAGACCACTTCGAAGACGCACTGGAAATTCTGACCAGTCGCATAGGAGACAGACAGCTGTCAGGCTTTCTGCTCACCGAGCTGAACCGCAGTTGCCGATCCAGTATGCGCAACCCTTATTCCGAAAGTCCCTGCGTTTCCTACGACTATTAGTCGAACCGCTAGGGGCGGCAAGAACGCTGGGGCAAACCATCTCTTTTTCAAGAGCGATACTGTCACCTCTTTGACGTCGGTCAAGCAAATTCCCAAATAACTTTTTGAGGCCTACTCCCTCATTCTCAGGTTGATGAAGATCAAATTTCTTCAGCCAATCTGGCGGGATGATGTGCTTATCCAATAAGGGAGAAATCAGATGAATTCAAAATTTTTTATATCTTTATTACTTGTCTCAGGATTGGGACTTGGCGCGCATTCGGTTGTTGCTCAGGACGAAGTGCAAGATTTGGCCAATACCTGGGTAGCGGCCTACAACTCATTTGACGGCGACGCTCTGGGCGATCTTTATACCGACAACGCCCACCTCTATGTGCACGGCTCACCTATGGTAATTGGGAGGGAGAGTATTCAGGCATTTTGGGAAGAGGATTTTCAGATCGATGTGCCTATGACTTTACTCACTGTGACCCACAGCGTGGAGGGGTACGACATGATGTTGGTTCACGGCAACTATCAGGTAGTAGGTCGAGACACTGGCGAGCTTCTAGGGTCCGGACGTTTTGCTCATATTTGGCATGATGTCGAAGGTGGGTGGAAGTTGGATCAAGACCTCTGGAACCAGCCATACGACTAGAGCCCCAGTCGGGCATGGAAACCCAGCGCATCAGCTGGGTTTTTTTGTTCCAAATAATAATTCGTATATCTATCGCATCACTCCCTCTTTGTGCTGATAGGAAGTGTGGTCTCTGGCTAGTACTCGTATAATCGCTTTTTTTGAAGTGAGCGCTCTTCAACTTGAGTGAGCTATGACTACCCTTTATGTAGATTCCGGTAATACCAACGTGAAATGGCGGATGGGTGAAGTGGAAGAGGTATTTACCTCGCCGTCGAACTCGCCAAAGCTATTTGACTGGATACTAGGCAATAGAGCAAAGCTGGAATTTGTAGCAGTTAGCAGTGTTCAGACAGACAAGTGGAATCTTGAGTTGCAGCAATTCTGCCAACAACAGGAGTTAGAGCTCTGGTTCGCCAGCTCGCCGGCAGAGGCGCAGGGACTACAATCCGCCTATTCCTCTGCTGAACAACTCGGTGTGGACAGGTGGTTGGCGCTATTGGCGCTTTGGTGCCGATTTAGAAATGGTTTTTTGTTAGTTGACTCTGGTACAGCGATCACCCTGGATGTGGTCGATAACCAAGGCCAGCATTTGGGCGGCTTTATCTTGCCGGGGCTGGCGTTGCAGAGGGCTACATTAATGCAGGC
The DNA here is from genome assembly GCA_018662305.1 of Porticoccaceae bacterium. Classification (GTDB taxonomy): domain Bacteria; phylum Pseudomonadota; class Gammaproteobacteria; order Pseudomonadales; family GM7GCV1; genus JABJGI01. Next base: position 32,651 of record JABJGI010000148.1, read on the forward strand.
AAGTGAAAACCTTGCGGCCTTAGTTAAATCCACTCCAACTTATAGTTCCTCCCTTGGCAAAAATACAGCTGAGGCCATCGACCATGGAGTCATCGCCTCAACAGTAGCTCTGATTGAAAAACAATTACGGCTCACGGGTTGCCCTGAAGAGAGGCTAATATTCGCTGGAGGAGGAGCTGGCGCACTGCGAGACGAGGTGGGCGCAGGTATTCTTGTAGAGGGCTTAGTATTACAAGGTTTATCCCTCGCTTGGGATAGGCATCGGGCATTGGAGGAAAATAACGAATCATGAAGTGGATGGCGCTAATCTTGATTGTTGCCAATATGGCTGCCTTCTACCTTTTTCATGACGATGATAGTCAGGAGGCTGTTAGCGATTTGCCGCGGCCTGTTGGCGCCGCTCGCCTAATATTGATTGATGAGCTGAATTTCACCGAGCGCGACGCATTGCGGATTCAGGAAGATGAGTCCCGACAAGTCAGCGCGCCAGCTCCTGATAGTTTTAACCTGCTTCGACAACCCTTGGTTGGAGAGGACGAGGTTGTTCAAGCGCAGCCCTTTGAGCCCGAACCTGAACCTGAACCAGAAATCGATCCAGCACTGGAAGGCCTCTGTGAAATTTTGCGCGCGGATCAAAATCAACTGAGCCGAATTGTTGAACGACTCGAAGCCGTCGATATGAATCCCTATATAGTGGAAGAGGTGGTTGAGAGCCCTGGTCCTATCATGGTGTATATCCAGCCTTTTGATTCATACCGAGAAGCCTCACTAGAAATAAACGTGCTTCGCCGGGAGAACGTTGAGAGTTTTATTATCGCCGATGGCGAATTGCAAAACGGTATCTCTGTCGGAGTATTTGGAACCCAGGAAAATGCGCTTACCAGGGCCAACCAGATGCAAGCTCTTGGGTACCAGACTGGAGAGTATCAATACACCGTTGAAAACTCTGAATATTTGGCCCATTTACCCCTTCAGGAATCGATAAATCTGTCAGCAAATTATTGGCTCGAACTGGAGTCAGATTTCCCTTCACTAAACCGCGAGCAAAATTCCTGTTTTTAGGTTGCTTCGGCGCATAAGTTTCAATAGAATCCCGCCTCCACTGCGCCCAGCCAATTTGGTTGGGCTATTTGAGTAAAGCTGGTGTAGCTCAATTGGTAGAGCAGCTGACTTGTAATCAGCAGGTCGGGGGTTCGACTCCTCTCACCAGCTCCATCAAATTTGGCCGAGTTGTCAGGTGGAGTTATAAGAATTTGAGTTTGGTGGGGTTCCCGAGCGGCCAAAGGGATCAGACTGTAAATCTGACGCGAAAGCTTCGGTGGTTCGAATCCACCCCCCACCACCAAGTTTTAGGTCGGGGAGAGAGAATCTTTCTTGAGACTGGGAAATGCTCTGGAAAGAGCAGGTGAGAACCGGAATTGGACTCGCCAATTGAGTTAGGTACGGCGGGTATAGTTCAGTGGTAGAACGTCAGCCTTCCAAGCTGAATATGCGGGTTCGATTCCCGCTACCCGCTCCAACCCTTCTTAGTGAAGAGTGAGCGGACAAGGGTTTGCTCATATAGCTCAGTCGGTAGAGCACTTCCTTGGTAAGGAAGAGGTCACCGGTTCAAATCCGGTTATGAGCTCCAAATTTTTGGGTAGTTATAGGTAGGTGGTTGATTTTCAGGTTTGGAATGAATCATCAAATTAAATTGCAATACAGGCTGACTTGAGGAGAAGCTAGAGATGGCAAAAGAGAAGTTTGAGCGGAGTAAGCCGCACGTAAATGTGGGCACCATTGGTCACGTCGATCACGGTAAAACTACACTGACGGCTGCGCTAACACGCGTATGTGCAGAAGTATGGGGTGGTGATGCGGTTGCATTTGACGGTATCGATAACGCACCAGAAGAAAGAGAGCGTGGTATTACCATTGCGACTTCTCACGTGGAATATGAATCACCAACGCGTCACTACGCACACGTTGACTGTCCAGGACACGCCGATTATGTGAAAAACATGATTACTGGTGCTGCTCAGATGGACGGTGCGATTCTGGTTTGTTCTGCAGCTGACGGCCCCATGCCTCAGACGCGTGAGCACATCCTACTTTCTCGTCAGGTTGGTGTTCCATTCATCGTAGTATTCCTGAACAAAGCTGACATGGTTGACGACGAAGAGCTCCTAGAGTTGGTTGAAATGGAAGTTCGTGAACTTCTCGACCAGTACGAGTTCCCAGGTGACGATACTCCAATCATCACTGGTTCTGCTCTTATGGCGCTGAACGGTGAAGACGACAACGAAATGGGCACAACTGCGGTTAAGAAGCTTGTTGAAACTCTGGATGAATACATCCCAGAGCCTGAGCGTGCAGTTGATGGTGCGTTCCTTATGCCTATCGAAGACGTATTCTCTATCTCTGGTCGAGGAACTGTTGTAACAGGTCGTGTTGAGCGCGGTATCGTTACAGTGGGCGACGAAATGGAGATTATCGGAATTAAGGACACTGAAACTACCACTTGTACTGGTGTTGAAATGTTCCGCAAGCTGCTTGACGAAGGTCGTGCTGGTGAGAACGTTGGTGTTCTTCTGCGTGGTACCAAGCGTGAAGAAGTTGAGCGTGGTCAAGTTCTGGCTAAGCCAGGTTCTATTACGCCACACACCAAGTTTGAGGCCGAAGTTTATGTTCTGTCCAAAGACGAAGGTGGTCGTCACACTCCATTCTTTAAAGGCTATCGCCCACAATTCTACTTCCGTACTACGGACGTAACTGGTGCGTGTGAGCTGCCTGATGGTGTTGAGATGGTAATGCCTGGTGACAATGTACAAATGACAGTTGATCTGCATGCTCCTATCGCGATGGAAGAAGGTCTTCGATTTGCGATTCGTGAAGGTGGTCGTACTGTTGGTGCAGGTGTTGTAGCCAAAATTATCGAGTAATAAGAAATACGACTAAAAGCCGGGGCGCAAAAGCGCTCCGGCTTTGTCCGTTTCTTTAAAAGAGGTTTTAGGCCAGTAGTTCAATTGGTAGAGCACCGGTCTCCAAAACCGGGTGTTGGGGGTTCGAGTCCCTCCTGGCCTGCCAAATAGACGCTGTCTCTTAGACAAGGTTTTAGATAGAAAGTATGAGTACTGAAGAAGTTAAGCAAAAAAACGGTGCGCTGAATGTTGTGCTTTGGCTAGTAGTCTTAGTGCTGATAGCAGCGGTGCCGGTGATTAACTCGGTATATGCCGACGAATCGCTTCTTTATCGAGTGATGGGAGCCTTAGTTATAGCAATCATCGCCTGTGCTATTGCTGTGCAAACCTCTCAAGGGGCAGCTTTTTGGCACATTGCCAAAGGCGCTCGTACTGAGGTACGTCGCGTTGTTTGGCCCACTCAGGATGAGCGCAACAAAGCCACTCTTATGGTTGTTGCTGTGGTTGCCTTTATGGCAGTAGTTTTGTGGGGTTTAGACGCGATATTTGGCGCCTTGGCTCAGTGGTTGCTTGGATAGGTGACGAATTTGCGTTGGTACGTAGTACATGCCTTTTCAGGCTATGAAAAAAAAGTTGTAGGTTCCCTCCGTGAGCGAATTGAGCTGTTGGGGATGGAAGACAAATTCGGTGAGATCCTAGTTCCCACTGAAGAAGTCGTAGAAATGAAAGATGGTCAGAAGCGCAAGAGTGAGCGCAAGTTTTTCCCTGGCTATGTGTTGGTGCAGATGGAACTCGATGACGATTCATGGCACCTAGTTAAAGAAACACCTCGTGTTATGGGCTTTATTGGTGGCAAGGCAGACAAGCCGGCACCTATTACTCAGCGCGAAGCAGATTTGATTTTGCAAAGGGTGCAGGACTCTGGTGAAGCGCCACGTCCAAAAACGGTATACGAGCCTGGAGAAATGGTTCGCGTTACCGATGGGCCCTTTAACGACTTCAACGGTGTTGTTGAAGAAGTTAACTACGAGAAGAGCAAGCTGCGTGTTGCAGTAACAATTTTCGGTCGATCTACTCCGGTGGATCTCGAATTTACTCAGGTCGAAAAAGCCTGATTAAAAAAATGTCTTTCACAATGGTGTGAAAGGCGGGGAGCCTAAGACGGGTGGAGACACCTTGAGGCGATAACACCCAATTTGGAGAAAGCTAAAATGGCGAAGAAAGTAGAAGCCTACATCAAGCTGCAGGTGCCAGCTGGTCAGGCAAACCCAAGCCCCCCTGTTGGACCAGCTCTTGGTCAACACGGCGTTAATATTATGGAATTCTGTAAGGCCTTCAATGCTCAAACTCAGGGCACTGAACCTGGTCTTCCTGTTCCAGTAGTAATCACTGTTTATGCAGATCGCAGCTTCACCTTTGTGATGAAGACGCCGCCGGCAGCTATTTTGTTGCTAAAAGCGGCAGGCATTAAGTCTGGAAGCGGCCGACCTAACACTGAGAAAGTGGGCAAGGTTAATCGAGGTCAACTCGAAGAGATTGCTAAAACTAAAGAACCTGATTTGACGGCTGCAGATATGGACGCAGCGGTAAGAACAATTGCCGGTACTGCTCGCAGTATGGGTCTTGACGTGGAGGGTGTCTAAGATGGCTAAAGCATCAAAACGCGTTCGTGCGTTCCAAGAAAAAGTAGAAACGGGTAAGCCATATCCATTTGATGAAGCGGTTTCCCTATTAAAAGAATTCGCTTCTAAAAACTTCAGCGAAACCGTTGAAGCGGCGATCAAGCTAGGTATTGATGCTCGTAAATCAGACCAGGCTGTTCGAGGTGCAACTACTCTCCCTTCAGGCAGCGGTAAGTCTGTTCGTGTTGCTGTCTTTGCCCAAGGCGAGAATGCGGAAGCTGCAAAAGCAGCTGGTGCGGACGAAGTGGGTATGGATGACCTGGCCGAGAAAATGAAAGGCGGTGACCTGGATTTCGGCGTGGTAATTGCCACTCCAGACGCAATGCGCGTTGTTGGTGCTCTGGGTCAGGTTCTGGGTCCACGTGGACTTATGCCAAACCCAAAAACCGGCACAGTTACGCCAACGCCAGCGGTTGCAGTTGAAAACGCGAAAGCGGGTCAGGTGCGTTATCGAACCGATAAGAACGGCATCATTCACGGCGGCATCGGCAAAGTTGATTTTGAAGGTCCAGCGCTAAAAGCGAATCTTGAAGCGCTTGTTGCTGATCTCAGAAAACTTAAGCCTGCTGCTGCAAAAGGCGTATATCTTCAGAAAATCGTGCTCTCGACCACTATGGGCCCGGGCGTGACTCTGGATAGCACAACAATCGAGGCTGATTAGCCCGATAAAAAATTTGGGGGTCTGCTTTTTCTCTTTAATTAGGGGCAGAGCAGGCTGTCAAAGACCGCAGGAGCTGAGAGTGTTGAACTCAAGGCTTAATAAGCAATACATCCTGCGCAGATGGTGAACCCCAGCGAAATTTGCTGGTTACTTCACTGATTAGGTGGGTATTCGAATTTTGAATGCCTTAACAGTAACCAATTCCAGGAGTAGCACAAGTGGCACTTGGATTTGAAGACAAGAAAACGATTGTCGCTGACGTAAGCGAGACTGCTTCCAATGCGCTGTCATTAGTCGTTGCTGACGCCCGTGGGGTGGAAGTAGGGGATATGACAGAGCTGCGTAAGAAAGCTCGTGAGAATCAGATTGTTCTGCGTGTAGTCAAAAATACTTTGGCAAAGCGTGCATTTAAGGACACTGATTTTGAGTGTGTAGACGACGTGCTGAAAGGCCCATCAATATTTGGCTTTTCTATGGAAGACCCAGGTGCAGCCGCAAGGTTGTTCAAGGCGTTTGCCAAAGAAAATGACAATTTTGAAGTTAAGGCTTTATCAGTTGGTGGAGAGCTTCTCGACAAAGGTCAGATTGACGTATTGGCAACCTTGCCGACGCGTGATCAGGCACTTGCGATGCTCGCCGGCGTCATGCTTGCACCCGTCACTAAGATGGTTCGTACCTTCAATGATGTACCCGGACGTGTTGTCCGCGTAACTGATCAGGTGCGTGTCCAGAAAGACGCGGCTTAAATTAATCGACTGTTTATTTATAAACATAGCAAAAATTATTTGGAGTTATAAAAATGGCACTTTCAAAAGACGAAATCCTCGACGCTATTGCCGAAATGAGTGTAATGGACGTTGTTGAGCTTGTTAGCGCAATGGAAGAAAAGTTTGGTGTATCTGCACAAGCTGCTGCGGCAGTAGTTGCAGCTCCTGCTGCTGGCGGTGACGCTGGTGGTGCGGCTGAAGAGCAGACTGAATTTGACATCGTTCTGACCGCTGCTGGCGAGAAGAAAGTTAACGCTATTAAGGCAGTTCGCACTATTACAGGTCTTGGCCTGAAAGAAGCGAAAGAGCTTGTTGACGGCGCACCTTCTACTCTTAAAGAAGGCGTAGCGAAGGAAGAAGCTGAAGAAGCCAAGAAGGCACTTGAAGAAGCTGGCGCATCTGTAGAGCTGAAGTAATTCAGCTCTTGATAAGCCTAGTTGCTTGAATACCAAGGCTGGCGGATTTATCCGTCGGCCTTGTGTTGCTTCTGAGAAAGCATAAGTAACTGAATTTGTAGAATTTCTGCGGCTGGCCCATTTGCTGGGGCGGTCGATTCAACTCTTGGACTGCGGGTTGAATAGAGTATGCAGGCAGTCCACCTACTGAAAGCTAGGGAGCTGAAACTGATGGCGTTTTCTTATACCGAAAAACAGCGAATTCGTAAGACCTTTGGCACATTGCCGAAAGTGATGGAGCAGCCTTATCTGCTCGCGATTCAGCTGGATTCGTACCGCGAATTTACTCAAGCCGATACCCCCGCTGAAGAGCGTGAGGACAGAGGCTTGCACGCAGCCTTCCAATCCATTTTTCCGATTATCGCCAACTCTGGTAATGCGGCACTTGAATACGTCGATTACCAACTAGGCAAACCTGCCTTTGATGTAAGCGAATGTATTTTGCGTGGCGTCACATACTCTGTGCCATTGCGAGTTCGTGTTCGTCTGGTAATTTACGATCGCGAAACTTCTTCCAGGTCTGTTAAAGACATTAAAGAGCAAGAAGTTTATATGGGCGAAATTCCGCTCATGACCGAAAACGGTACCTTTGTTATTAATGGTACCGAGCGCGTTATTGTTTCTCAGCTACACCGTTCGCCTGGTGTGTTCTTCGATCACGATAAAGGCAAGACACACTCATCAGGTAAGCTGCTTTATTCAGCGCGGGTTATTCCCTACCGTGGTTCATGGTTGGATTTTGAATTTGATCCAAAAGATCAGGTTTTTGTTCGTATTGACCGTCGTCGAAAATTGCACGCCACTATCTTGTTGCGTGCGCTTGGGTATACCTCAGAAGAAATTCTGGCGATGTTCTTTGAGACCACATCATTTAAGTACCAGAAAGATGCTTATTTGATGGAGCTTGAGCCTAGCCGTCTGCGCGGCGAGATCGCTCAATTTGATATCAAGGGTGCTCGTGGCAAGGTGCTTGTCGAGCAAGGCCGTCGTATCACCGGTCGTCACATACGCGACCTGGAAAAGGCTGAAATCAATCAGCTCGAAGTTCCTGAGGAATACCTCTGGGGTAAGGCTCTAGCCAGGGATCTTATCGATCCAGAGACTGGAGAGCTTTTACACGAGTGTAATACCGAGCTGACAACCGAGGTTCTGGAATCTCTGGTTGAAGCGAATATCAGCGAATTTGATGTTCTCTATACCAACGATCTAGACGCAGGTCCTTTCGTATCTGAAACTCTGCGAAACGATCCTACCCGTACTCAGCTTGAAGCGCAGGTAGAAATCTACCGCATGATGCGCCCAGGCGAGCCACCAACTAAAGATTCTGCGGAAGGCTTATTCCACAATCTTTTCTTCAGTGGAGAGCGTTATAACCTGTCCGCTGTTGGGCGAATGAAGTTTAACCGCCGTCTCAACATTGAGACTGACACTGGTTCTGGTGTCCTCGTTGATGGCCGTTACTTTGGCATCAAATACGCCGACAAAAAGCCAGAAAACAAGATCGATGTCTCCAATCTGCCCGACGAGATTCAGAAGCTTGTGGCATCTGTTGGTGCCGAGCCAAAAACACACGGCGAGCTGCGCGAAGTATTCGAAGCAATGCGCTCTGACATCGTTAACGTGATGGAAACATTGATTGATATCCGTAACGGTAAAGGCATGGTCGACGATATCGATCACCTGGGTAACCGCCGTATTCGCTCTGTTGGTGAAATGGCTGAAAACCAATTCCGTGTTGGCCTAGTTCGCGTAGAACGTGCCGTACGTGAAAGACTATCTGTTGCGGAAAGCGAAGGCTTGATGCCACAAGATCTTATCAACGCTAAGCCAGTTGCCGCAGCGGTTAAAGAGTTCTTTGGTTCTTCTCAGTTGTCGCAATTTATGGATCAAAACAACCCACTTTCCGAAGTGACGCACAAACGCCGTGTTTCGGCTCTTGGGCCAGGTGGTTTGACCCGTGAGCGAGCTGGCTTTGAGGTTCGAGATGTGCATCCAACGCATTACGGTCGAGTTTGCCCAATTGAGACTCCGGAAGGCCCAAATATCGGTCTGATTAACTCTCTGGCAACCTATGCTCGAACCAACAACTACGGCTTCCTCGAAGCGCCATATCGTAAAGTTGTTAACGGTAAGGCCACTGATGAAATCGAATTCCTGTCTGCCATTAACGAAGCCCAATTTGTAGTTGCACAGGCTTCAGCCGGACTGGACAAAAACAACAAGCTAACGGATGAGTTGGTTGCGGTGCGTCACCTCAACGAATTTACCGTTAAGCCACCAGAAGAAGTTCAATATATGGATGTATCACCTCGTCAGGTGGTGTCCGTTGCAGCTTCTTTGATTCCATTCCTTGAGCACGATGATGCTAACCGCGCCTTGATGGGCTCGAATATGCAACGTCAGGCAGTGCCTGCATTACGTGCAGACAAGCCTCTGGTGGGGACTGGTATCGAGCGCGATGTAGCCAAAGACTCCGGTGTTTGTGTGGTTGCGCGACGCGGTGGCGTGATCGACAGCGTTGATGCTGCTCGAATTGTGATACGTGTTGATGAAAAAGAGATCGAGCCAGGCGAAGCCGGTATTGATATCTACAACCTGACCAAATACACCCGTTCTAACCAGAATACCTGTATTAACCAGACGCCTATCGTTAAGCGTGGCGCCAAAGTAGCCAAGGGCGACATTGTTGCTGACGGCCCTTCCGTTGATATTGGTGAACTGGCTCTCGGGCAGAATATGCGCATCGCATTTATGCCTTGGAACGGTTACAACTTTGAGGATTCCATCCTTGTCAGCGAGCGTGTTGTTGAAGAAGATCGCTTCACCAGCATCCATATTCAGGAACTTACCTGTGTGGCTCGGGATACCAAGTTGGGGCCAGAGGAAATTACAGCAGATATCCCCAATGTGGGTGAAGCTGCGCTTGGCAAACTGGACGAGTCCGGCATTGTTTACGTAGGTGCTGAAGTGAACGCCGGCGATATTCTGGTGGGCAAGGTAACACCTAAGGGTGAGACCCAGCTGACTCCGGAAGAAAAACTGCTGAGAGCAATCTTTGGTGAAAAAGCCTCTGACGTGAAAGACACTTCATTGCGTGTGCCTGGAAGTACTAAGGGTACCGTTATTGATGTTCAGGTCTTCACTCGTGATGGCTTGCCAAAAGACGATCGCGCCAAGTCGATCGAAAAAGCTGAGCTTGAGAAGGTTCGTAAAGACCTGCGCACAGAGGAATCTATCTTCGAAGGCGCGGTTAAGACTCGATTGGTTAAAGCCTTGGTTGGCAGCAAAGTCACTAAAGCCCCAGGCCTGAAAAAAGGCGCCAAGCTTGAGCTGGACGGTGCAACTCAATACAGCATGGAAGACTGGAGCAAGGTCCGTATGGAAACGGCGGATCAGAACGAAGTTCTTGATCGTGCTTTGGGTTATCTGGAAGAGCGTAAAGCTGAGCTGGAAGCTCGCTACGAAGACAAGCGTGGCAAGCTGGAATCAGGCGATGACCTGGCTCCTGGTGTGCTGAAAATCGTCAAGGTTTATATGGCCATTAAGCGTCGTATTCAGCCAGGCGACAAGATGGCGGGTCGTCACGGAAACAAAGGTGTTATCTCGGTAATTAAGCCGGTTGAAGATATGCCTTATGACGAACATGGCGTGCCGGTAGATATCGTTCTCAACCCACTGGGTGTGCCTTCGCGGATGAACGTTGGTCAAATTCTAGAAACCCATCTCGGCTTAGCAGCTAAGGGACTGGGCGAAAAGATCGACCAAATGTTGGTAGAACAAAAAGCTGCCGGTGATCTGCGTAAGTTCCTAGAGAAAATTTACAACCTCGGAAATGGCTCTATCCAAACTTCGCTGAAAGATTTCAGTGATAAGGATGTGTTTAACCTGGCCAATAATTTGCGCGGTGGTGTACCGATGGCGACACCGGTATTTGATGGCGCGGACGAAGCCGAAATTAAAGGTCTATTGGAGCTTGCAGGGCAACCTACGAGCGGCCAAGTCACTTTATATGATGGGCGCACAGGCGATGCCTTTGATCGACCCGTCACCGTTGGCTACATGTATATGCTCAAACTCAACCACCTTGTGGATGACAAGATGCATGCACGTTCCACTGGCTCCTACAGCTTGGTTACTCAGCAACCGCTGGGTGGTAAGGCTCAGTTTGGTGGTCAGCGCTTTGGTGAGATGGAGGTCTGGGCACTGGAAGCTTATGGCGCCGCTCATACATTGCAGGAAATGCTTACGGTCAAATCCGATGACGTTAATGGTCGTACTAAGATGTATAAAAACATCGTTGACGGTGACCACAGAATGGAGCCCGGCATGCCGGAATCCTTCAACGTACTGGTACGAGAGATCAGATCTCTGGGTATCAACATCGAATTGGAAGAAGATAATTAAAACAGTAAGTGATACGCCCCTTACTGTTTAACTCTCTATTGGAGGAAAGGCCTTGAAAGACCTGTTGAAAATGCTGAAGTCCCAGACTGAAGTCGAAGAATTTGATTCGATTCGTATCAGTCTGGCCTCCCCGGACATGATTCGTTCGTGGTCCTTTGGTGAAGTAAAGAAACCTGAAACCATTAACTATCGGACTTTTAAGCCCGAACGTGATGGTCTCTTCTGTGCCAAGGTGTTTGGTCCTATTAAGGATTACGAATGCCTTTGTGGTAAGTACCGACGCATGAAGCATCGCGGCATCGTCTGTGAAAAGTGTGGTGTTGAAGTTACTGTTGCCAAGGTTCGTCGTGAGCGTATGGCCCACATTGAACTGGCTACGCCCTGTGCACACATCTGGTTCCTGAAATCTCTGCCTTCTCGTATCGGCTTAATGCTGGATATGACACTGCGCGAGATTGAGCGAGTGCTTTACTTTGAATCCTATATCGTCACCGAACCTGGTATGACCGATCTGGAGCGTGGTCAACTACTGACCGACGACCAGTACTTTGAAGCCATGGAAAACTATGGTGATGAGTTTGAAGCCAAGATGGGTGCTGAGGCGATTCAGGCACTATTGGCTGATATCGATCTGGATTCAGAAATTGCTCAGCTGCGCGAAGAAATTCCTGCGACCAATTCAGAAACCAAAATCAAGAAACTGTCCAAGCGCCTAAAACTGCTTGAGGCCTTTCACGGTTCCGGCAACAAGCCAGAGTGGATGGTTCTGGAAGTACTTCCAGTTCTGCCACCTGATTTGCGTCCTTTGGTTCCATTGGACGGTGGTCGTTTTGCGACTTCCGATCTGAATGATCTCTACCGTCGTGTGATTAACCGAAATAATCGTTTGAAGCGTCTGCTTGAACTGAACGCGCCAGATATTATTGTTCGCAACGAAAAGCGTATGCTGCAAGAAGCAGTTGATGCGCTTCTCGATAACGGCCGTCGCGGCCGAGCCATTACGGGTTCCAACAAGCGTCCTCTGAAATCTTTGGCCGATATGATCAAAGGTAAGCAAGGTCGTTTCCGTCAGAACCTTCTTGGTAAGCGTGTTGATTATTCAGGACGTTCGGTAATTGTTTGTGGTCCTACACTGCGTTTGCATCAGTGTGGTCTGCCCAAGAAAATGGCGCTAGAGCTATTTAAACCCTTTATTTTCAGCAAGTTGGAATTGCGTGGCATGGCCACCACCATCAAGGCTGCGAAGAAAATGGTTGAGCGCGAAGAAGCCATGGTATGGGACGTTCTTGACGAAGTAATTCGCGAGCATCCGGTACTGCTTAACCGTGCACCAACGCTTCACAGACTGGGTATTCAGGCTTTTGAACCTATCCTGATTGAAGGTAAGGCGATTCAGCTTCACCCGCTGGTATGTTCAGCATTTAACGCTGACTTCGATGGTGACCAGATGGCGGTTCACGTACCCCTGACTCTGGAAGCTCAGCTCGAAGCTCGTGCCCTGATGATGTCTACCAACAACATCCTGTCGCCAGCCAATGGTGACCCGATCATCGTTCCTTCGCAGGACGTTGTATTGGGCCTCTATTACATGACGCGTTCAAAAATTAACGCTCGTGGTGAAGGTATGCGTTTTGCCAACACGGCGGAAGTTTCTCGCGCTTACGATTCCGGAAAAGTAGATCTTCACGCCAAAGTATCTGTGCGCGTCGAAGAAACGGTAAACGGTGAAGATGGTGAGGAAGCTAACCGCACTATGATGGTGGAAACCACCGTTGGTCGAGCTCTGATCTGGCGCATAATTCCAACGGGAATGGCCTTTGAACTGATTAATCAGCCCCTGAGCAAGAAGGCGATCTCTCGTCTGATCGACGTTTGCTATCGAACGGTTGGTCTGAAAGCGACAGTTATCTTTGCTGACCAGTTGATGTACACAGGTTTTGCCTACTCAACTCGTTCCGGTGCTTCTATTGGTGTTAACGACTTCGTTATCCCAGATGAGAAAGAAGAAATCATCGCCAAAGCCGATGCTGAAGTGAAAGAAATCGAAACCCAGTTTGCTTCCGGTCTGGTAACTCAGGGCGAGAAGTACAACAAGGTGATCGATATCTGGTCGCGTGCCAACGATGTGGTTGCCAAGTCTATGATGAAAGGCATCAGCACTGAGATGGTGACCAACGCCAAAGGCGAAGAGGAAGAACAAGATTCCTACAACAGCGTCTTTATGATGGCTGATTCTGGTGCTCGGGGTTCCCCCGCACAGATTCGTCAACTCGCGGGTATGCGTGGTCTGATGGCTCGACCAGATGGTTCTATTATTGAAACACCAATCGTTGCGAATTTCCGTGAAGGCCTGAACGTACTCCAGTACTTCATCTCTACTCACGGTGCTCGTAAAGGTTTGGCGGATACCGCACTCAAGACAGCTAACTCCGGTTACCTGACCCGTCGTCTAGTAGACGTCGCTCAGGATGTTGTAATCACCGAAGTTGATTGTGGCACTACAGAAGGCGTGCTGATGACGCCAGTAATCGAAGGTGGTGACATCATCGAATCTCTGGGTGATCGAATCCTCGGTCGTGTTGTTGCCAAGGACGTAGTTCGCGGTGATGACGAAGAAGTGGTGGTTCCAAAGGCTACTATGATCGATGAAGCCTGGATGGCTCGTATTGAGCAGATGGGTATCGATGAAGTTCTGGTTCGCTCACCAATCTCTTGTGAGAGTTCCCACGGTATTTGTGCCGAGTGTTACGGCCGTGATTTGGCCCGTGGACACAAAATCAACCAGGGCGAGGCCGTCGGTGTTATTGCCGCGCAGTCCATTGGTGAGCCTGGCACACAGCTGACAATGCGTACCTTCCACATTGGTGGTGCAGCATCTCGAGCTTCAGCAGCCGACAGCATTCAAGTTAAACAGGAAGGTATTGTCCGTCTGGTTAACGTGAAGGTTGTTGAGCGTAAAAATGGTGAGCTGGTAACGGTATCCCGTTCCGGTGAACTGGTAGTGGCTGAGAAAGAAACTGGCCGTGAGCGTGAGCGCTACAAGCTGCCATACGGTGCAACCATTAAGGTTCAGCACGGTGCAGAAGTTGAAGGTGGTGCTGTCGTAACTACCTGGGATCCACACACTCACCCCATCGTTGCTGAAGTGGCTGGTAAAGCTAAGTTCAGTGGTATGGAAGAGGGACTCTCAATCCGTCTGCAAACAGATGAGTTGACAGGTCTGAGCAGTGCTTCGGTTATCGATCCAAACGAACGTTCTGCTGCTGGTAAAGATCTTAAGCCTGCTATTACTTTGGTTGACGGCAAAGGCAAAGAGCTTTCATTGCCGAATTCCAAGGCTCCGGCTCACTACTTGCTGCCCGCTGGCGCAATTGTGAACAAAGCCGACGGCGACAAGATCGAAGTGGGTGACGTTATTGCGAGAATTCCTCAGGAAGGCTCCAAGACACGTGACATCACAGGTGGTCTGCCACGCGTTGCTGACTTGTTCGAAGCGCGTAAGCCGAAAGAGCACTCCATACTTGCAGAAATCGCCGGTACTTTTGCATTCGGTAAAGAGACCAAAGGCAAGAAGCGTATTCAAATCTTCCCACTTAACGGTGAGTTGCTAGAAGATGGTTCAGATCACTGGGAGATGTTGATTCCTAAGTGGCGTGCCACTCAAGTATTTGAAGGTGAAACGGTAGAGAAGGGCGAGGTGATCTGTGACGGACCTCCAAGCCAGCACGATATTCTGCGTCTCATGGGTGTTGAGGCATTGTCCAAGTACATCACTAATGAGATTCAGGAGGTTTACCGCCTGCAGGGTGTGAAAATCAATGATAAACACATTGAAGTTATCGCCCGTCAAATGCTGCGTAAGGTTGAAATCACCGATATGGGTGACTCACCTTATATTCGCGGCGAGCAGGTTGAGTACAACCGTGCAGTAGCCATGGTTGAGAAATTGGAGAAAGAAGGTAAGCAGCCGCCCAAGTTTGAGCGCCTGTTGCTGGGTATCACCAAAGCTTCTTTGGCTACCGAGTCCTTTATCTCAGCGGCTTCCTTCCAGGAAACCACGCGTGTTCTTACCGAAGCTTCGGTTACCGGTAAGTCCGACATACTGCGCGGTCTAAAGGAAAATGTGGTTGTTGGTCGTCTGATACCTGCGGGTACTGGTCTGGCTTACCACGAGAACCGTCGCAAACAGCGTGAAGCAGGTTATGAAATGACCGGTGAAGTGCTGGAAGCACAGCTTGCAGAAGCCCTCGGAGATTCAGGTGAAGGAGCAGAAATTGATGCTCCAGAAGCGATTCTCGACGAGCAGCCGGCTGCTGAAGAGTAAGTCGATCTTGACTGACAAAAAAGACCCCTGAAAAGGGGTCTTTTTTAATTTCATTTTTATAAAAACAAAGAGCCCGCAAGCGCTTGACGCTGCTACAGCCACTCATTAGAATGCGCGCTCGCTAAATTCAGCTGAAAACCGCCTATTTACTAAGGCCGATCGCTGATTTAACCCAATTTACGGAGCATTGAATGTCCACAATTAACCAGTTGGTGCGCAAACCTCGTAAGCGCAAAGTTGCCAAGAGTGACGTACCAGCGCTACAAGCGAGCCCACAGCGCCGTGGCGTATGTACTCGCGTGTACACCACCACGCCTAAGAAGCCTAACTCGGCACTACGCAAAGTTTGTCGTGTTCGTCTAACGAATGGCTATGAAGTGAGTTCTTATATCGGCGGTGAAGGCCATAATCTGCAAGAGCACAGTGTTGTGCTGATTCGCGGTGGCCGGGTGAAGGATCTTCCAGGTGTTCGCTATCACACTGTGCGTGGATCACTGGATTGCTCTGGTGTATCTGACCGCAAACAGCGCCGTTCCAAGTACGGGGCTAAAAAGCCAAAATAAGAAAGCCTAAGTAGCTTTAAACAAATAATTTAACAACAACCAGTAAGGCCGGGCTGAAGTTCGAAAGAACGTCCCGGGTTAACCTGAAGAGGAAATAGAAATGCCAAGACGTCGCGTCGCCGCCAAACGAGAAATTCTGCCAGATCCTAAATTCGGCAACATCGTTCTCGCAAAATTCATCAACCATGTCATGGAAAGCGGTAAAAAATCTATCGCTGAAAAGATCGTCTATGGCGCGATGGATATCGTTACTGAAAAATCCGATAAAGAGCCTATGGAAGTATTTGAGCTGGCTCTAGACAACATCGCTCCACACGTAGAGGTTAAATCTCGTCGTGTTGGTGGTGCTACCTACCAAGTACCCGTAGAAGTTCGTCCATCACGTCGCAACGCTTTGGCAATGCGCTGGTTGGTTGAATACGCTCGCGCCCGTGGTGAAAAATCCATGCGTCAGCGTCTGGCTGGTGAATTGCTCGAAGCAGCAGAAGGTCGTGGTAACGCGGTCAAGAAGCGTGAAGACGTTCACCGTATGGCTGAAGCTAACAAGGCGTTCTCGCACTTCCGCTTCTAGCTGAAAACTATCTGCGTTGCCGCTGCGGTGTTAGCGGCTGGCTGCAAAATGCTCATTTACCAGTTGTAAACTGCGCTCTTTCGCCAACCACTGCCTAGCAGCGCCTGCCTCGATAACCTTTTCAGAACTTTTGACAGGGCAGATATTTAAATTCACTTAAAAGGCAGCTTTAATAGCTGCCTTTTTTGTATCACAAGATTATTGATCTAGAGACTCACCGGAGAAAACAGAAGTGGCACGTAAAACTCCCATCGCCCGTTATCGCAACATCGGAATTGCTGCGCATGTAGACGCAGGCAAGACCACGACGACAGAGCGGGTGCTTTTCTATACCGGAATTTCTCACAAGATTGGTGAGGTACATGACGGTGCCGCCACCATGGACTGGATGGAGCAGGAGCAAGAGCGCGGAATTACCATTACCTCTGCGGCTACCACCTGTTTCTGGCGCGGTATGGATGCTCAATTCGACGAACATCGCATCAATATCATCGATACACCGGGACACGTAGACTTCACCATTGAAGTTGAGCGATCTTTAAGAGTTCTCGATGGCGCCGTGGTGGTGCTTTGTGGCTCCTCAGGCGTACAGCCCCAGACAGAAACCGTATGGCGACAGGCCAATAAATACGAAGTGCCACGTATGGTATTCGTCAACAAGATGGATCGTGCCGGTGCAGATTTCATGATGGTGGTAAACCAGCTGAAAGAACGCCTGGGTGCCAACCCCGTTCCTCTGCAAATGACCATTGGCTCTGAAGAAGATTTCAAGGGTGTGGTTGATCTGGTGAAGATGAAAAACATCATCTGGAGTGAAGAAGATCAAGGCGCAAGCTTCGAGTATCAGGACATTCCCGAAGACCTCTTGGCTCAGTGCAAAGAGATGCGTGAATTTCTGATTGAGTCAGCGGCCGAAGCCAATGACGAGCTGATGGATAAATACCTCGAAGGTGAAGAGCTTAGCGAAGAAGAAATTAAGCAGGGTATTCGCGCTCGAACTCTGGCCAACGAAATTATTCCGGTAATTGGCGGATCAGCCTTCAAAAACAAAGGTGTGCAAGCCATGTTGGATGCGGTGGTGGAATACTTACCGGCACCGACCGAAGTAAAAGCCATTCAGGGCACTCTGCCGGACGGTGAGACCCTTGAATCCCGTGAAGCAGATGATCAGGCGCCTTTCTCCGCATTGGCCTTTAAGATCGCTACAGACCCCTTTGTGGGCACTCTGACCTTCTTCCGTGTGTATTCCGGTCGCTTGGAAAGCGGTACAGCGCTATACAACTCAGTTAAGCAGAAGAAAGAGCGTGTCGGCCGTATGGTGCAGATGCACGCAAATAGTCGCGAAGAGATTAAAGAAGTGCTGGCTGGTGATATCGCTGCGGCGGTAGGCCTGAAGGACGTAACGACGGGCGATACGCTCTGTGATGCCGATCAGCAAATCGTACTCGAACGTATGGAGTTCCCCGAGCCTGTTATTTCGGTTGCGGTCGAACCTCGTTCAAAACCCGATCAGGAAAAAATGGGTGTCGCACTGGGTAAACTGGCGCAAGAAGACCCTTCTTTCCGGGTAAAAACCGATGAAGAGACCGGCCAGACCATTATTTCCGGTATGGGTGAATTGCACCTGGACATTATTGTCGATCGTATGAAGCGGGAATTCTCCGTCGACGCCAATATTGGTAAGCCTCAGGTTGCCTATCGTGAAGCCATCAAAAACACCTGTGAGATTGAGGGCAAGTTTGTACGTCAGTCCGGTGGTCGTGGTCAGTACGGACACGTTTGGGTGAAGTTCGAGCCAACCGAGGAAGAAGGTCTCGAGTTTGTGAACGAGATCGTCGGCGGTACGGTTCCCAAGGAATACATCCCTGCCGTTCAAAAAGGCATCGAAGAACAAATGCAGAACGGTGTGGTAGCCGGGTATCCACTACTTGGCCTCAAAGCGACTCTCTATGATGGTTCATTCCACGATGTCGACTCCAACGAAATGGCATTTAAGATTGCTGGTTCTCTGGCGACCAGAGAACTTTCTGAACACGGCGGTGCCGTGGTGCTAGAGCCTGTGATGTCTGTGGAAGTAGTCACACCCGAAGCAAATATGGGTGATGTAGTAGGCGATTTGAATCGTAGACGTGGCCTGATTCTGGGCATGGATGAAAACCCATCCGGTAAGGTAGTTAACGCCGAAGTGCCTCTAGGTGAGATGTTCGGTTACGCCACGGATTTGCGTTCAGCAACTCAGGGTAGGGCGACCTATACCATGGAGTTTTGTAAGTATGCTGAGGCGCCTAGTGCTGTGGCGCAGGCGATTATTGAGCGTTCTACCTAAAGCTAGGTAATTTCTTTCTCCCATACAACACATCGATTGTTAGCGGGCATGGAAATGTCTTCAATCAGTTTGAATCTTTCCGCTTCGGCCAAAGAGTTCACCCATTCAAAGTCGCGAATTGCACTTTCGGGGTTTTGCGACTTTAGGTGCATATCAAATTGCTGGTTACTTGGTGAGCTGTACTCCCCCTTGTGGTTAAAGGGCCCATAGACAACCAGTTTGCCGCCTTCTCCTAGCACGCTACCAACCAGTTCAAAGAACTGCTCAACGGCGTCGGCCGACATGATGTGTAAGGTATTGGCAGAAAAGACGGCATCGTATTCGCTGGATGGCTTTTTACTCGAGCGGACATCTAGCTCTAATGCTCCGCGCAGATTGGGCAATGGGGATGTTTGTAATCTGGCTCGCAGGCCTGGCAGGTAATTACCAAAGTCTGAGGGCTGCCAAACTAGGTGAGGAAGGTTATGTGCAAAGTGAAGAGCGTGCTGGCCTGTGCCGCTTCCGATTTCTAGTACAGATTGTCGGTCGGCAAAGGCCTGCTTAAGAACCTCAAGTATTGGGCCCTTATTGCGTTCGCAGGCTT
Source organism: Porticoccaceae bacterium (assembly GCA_018662305.1). Taxonomy (GTDB): domain Bacteria; phylum Pseudomonadota; class Gammaproteobacteria; order Pseudomonadales; family GM7GCV1; genus JABJGI01. The sequence continues at coordinate 51,887 of JABJGI010000148.1, forward strand.
CGGAAATGGGTAACATGGGATTGATCTGTCTAATTTATGTGTAGACCGCAGTATGCCAATTCTTTTCGCATACGTGGGTTCGGAGTCCTTTTTTGGTCACTCTATTACGGTTCGTAAAGTCTTTAGTTTCGGGCCTTTGGGGTTGGTAAAGTGCCTTGGTAAGAGTTTTTCTTTGGTCGTACTTAGCTGTCCGAAGTGCGGCATCCAAATTCAAATTTACTGATAAAACCAATGAGGTTTTCTATGAGATTAGTTTCCAAGTCCTTCGTCGCCCTTGCGTCTTTAGTTCTCGCAGTGTCGACGGTATCCGCCGATGAGTATTTGATTGATACAAGAGGCGGTCATGCTTCTGTAGCTACCAAGTTCTTACACCAAGGTATTAGCTGGCTAACAGCAGAGTTTAAAGTGTTTGAAGGAAGCTTTTTCTACGATCCAGACAACGTGGAAGCCTCGTCAATCAACTTGACCGTCAATGTGATGAGCCTGGATTCGAATCATGAAACCCGGGACAGCCATATACTGGCTGCCGATTACTTGGACGCTGAAAACTTTGCTCAGGCCAGTTTTGTCAGTACTAGCGCTATGGATAAAGGCAATGGAAGCATGATGCTTACCGGCGATATTACTTTGCACGGTGTAAGCAAAGAGATCACTGTTGATGTTGTTATGGTTGGCGAAGGAGAAGTACGTGGAACTCCGAGACTTGGTTTCGAAGGAACCACTACACTTGATTTAAGAGACTTTGGCTATGATAGGTTTGCGCCTACTCACCAGGTTCATCTCGAAGTTAATGTCGAAGGTATTCAGCAGTAACTGGCTTTTGTTTTAAAAGGCCGCTGCCTAACTAGGTGAGCGGCCTTTTTTATGTCCGCAACTAATCTATGAGGCGGATGTGCTGAATATTTCCATTAGTCCAACAAGGGCACACCAGCCGCTGGATTAATTCCATTGTGGAATCCTCCCTGATCACGTACTACCAAAGCTTGACCTTCTTCGTCATATTTCACCCAGACTAATCCGTGGGGTTCGCCGTAGTTAGGCATGGGAATCACATCGAGCTGCTCTCGAGATTCCGCATCAAATACGTAGAGACTGCCGTCTCCCATGCTGCTTGCCCAAATTTCCTTACCGTTAGGGGCGAGCAATACATGGTCTGATTTATAGCCAGAAAATAGCGTCGCCAGACCTCGACCATTGTTGGCATCCAAGACCGTTATGGTGCGGCCTATCTGCCCGGAAGACTCGCCTTTATTGGTGACCCAGAGTTCCGATTCGTCGGCATTCAAAGTAGCGGCGTAGGGGCCTACTCCCGTAGGGCTAGACCATAGGGTTTCACCCGTCTCCGTGCTGATTTTGGACACCGCCGAAGAGGCGGTGGGTACATAAATATGCTCACTGTTGGAGTCAATAACAATCCAGTCGCCTCGGTAGCCTTTGTGGGGGTATTCATCAACGACCTCCCATGTTTCAGGATCGAGCTTGGCAACCCAATAGGGCCGCAGGGCCGTATTCGAACCAACGATCAGGTCGTGCGCGCCATCTCTGGGAAGCCCTTCGATGGGCGGTGGCATCATCAGGATGTAGATAAATTCGTTGTCGGTAAATGCAGTGTAGTTGATGCCCCCAAGGTCTCTGGCGTTAACGCCGCCAACGACCTCATCGGTCTCAGGGTCGTATAGGAATACATTTAGACCATCAGGTTCTGCCACAAAGGTATCCAGCAGGAGATAGCGGTCTTGGAATATTTGTCCGTGGTGCAGGCGGCCACCCACAGTGATTTGCTTGATCGGTTGCAGAGTTAAGGCGTCGATTTTTAGCAGAGTTGCAGAGCCGCGTAGCCCCGCAGGTGCTCCACCAGCCTCGGGGCCTCCAATGCCAGATGCCGCTGGGGGGCCGACCATATAGACGTAGCGCCCATCGGGAGACAAAACCGTTGTATGCATTGCGCCACGCATATCTTGAGGAATGAGCTTGGATACCAGAACCTCTCGAGTGGTAGCATCGCCTACGACCACTTGATTGGTTCGTATGGGGTTTTCGGGCGTTACGCCTATGGAAGCGGACACTCCGGTGTTTTCATAAAAATAGGTTTTACCGGGTTCTGGAAAGAATATTTGTTCACCGGGGTCATATTCAGCAACTATGCGCGAAGGGTAGGTGCGTTTGAGGGGGCCATCCTTAGAGCGTTTTTGCCAATCTTCCATAACTGAATCGAAAGACATTATTTCCAATATCAGGCGGTCCCTTTCGGTTATCAGATACTCGGTATTGTCTTGTGTGGCTTCAATATAGGCGGCCAATTCGGTGCGCCAAATGCCTGTTTGCTCGTCAGAGATCGCAACACCACCCAGAGAGGAAAGGTAGGTAGATAAGGCCACCAGATCGTCTGCATCGGGGTTAAGCTCGGAAACGATGACAGCCATCTGAGGATTACTGTCCAACTGTTCCTGAATTTGCTTTGGTGTCGGTCCGTATTGGATAGAAGGCCCAACACGCCCTGCAGCATCATCACCGTGACAAACCCAGCAGGAAACCTGTTGAAAATAGAGCTCCTCGCCTTGGGTAAGTAACTCATCCATTTCTGATTGAGCATAGGCAAAGTTGACAGCCGCAGCGCTCAACAAGGCACTTATAGATATTCGAAACATAGTCATCGGATCCCCCTAGATCTCCAGCCAATTGGCACACTGGCGAGTATTGCACTCCATAATATGTGATGCTCAATAATTAACCCATTGTTTGCCAAGTGGTTTTTGGTACTTATTTATGAACCAGAAGGTCAGTGTCTTTGAATAATGAATTTCGCAGAAATTGTGCAATTTATTTCCGGAAGGGTTTTTCGTTGGGCGACCGGGTCAATTTGGGTTAGATTTGCTTCTTAACGAATAGGTTCTGGCCTCTTTGGTCGGAGCCTAATAACTATTGGGGGACTAAATGAATAAATCACTTTTTGCATCCGCTGTATTGGCGCTGGTTTTAGGAGCGGCGCCTGCGGCAATAGCTCATCACGGGCCTGGTCAATTTCGAGGTGGTGAAGTCACCGTGACTGGTGTCGTAACTAATATCCGCTTTGTGAATCCGCACGCCTATATTTATATGGATGTGGTTGGAGAAGACGGCGAAACCGAGGCCTGGCGATTTGAAATGCAGGCAGGATCGCTCTTGCGACGAGCGGGCTGGGACGAGAGCATGTTCCCAGAGGGCACTGAAATCACCATTACCGGTGCAGCGGGAACCAGAGAAAGAACAGCGGCTCTGTATTCAACCGGCGTATTTGCGGATGGTACGGAGCTTGGTCGTTCAACCCAGCGTCGAGAAGTAGTCGATGATGTCAGCGCCATGGAAGTCGAAAGCAGGTTGGCTAGCGGCACATTAGACTTAAATGGCACTTGGGCCGCGCCGCAGAGATATTTTGATCCAACGGAAGCGGCGCGTCGCGCCAACGCAGCAGCGGGTGGCGGCATGGGTGCGCCCACTGGTAGGGGCGGTGGCGGCGGTGGTCTGCCTAATGGTGTTTCTGGTCTAACCGAAGCGGGCGAGGCGGCTGTTGAGCGTTATGCAGCTGCGGGTGGTGGTAACCCTCGCCACAGATGTGAAGCGGTCAATATCTTCCACGACTGGACCTTTGATCGTCACGTAAACGAAATTATTCAGACTGAAGATACTATCGTTATGAAGATGGGGCTTATGGATATTGTTCGTACGATCCACCTGGATATGGATGAACACCCTGCCAACATCGTACCTTCCAAAGGCGGTCACTCAATTGGGCGCTTGGACGGAGCCACGCTGCATGTCGACACCATTGGTTTTACCGGCGACGGCTATCTTTCCGCTAGTCTGTTGCACAGTGACCAGTTCCATGTGACCGAGACCTTCACCTATAACCCGGAAGACCACAGTCTGACTCGCGTATATTCCGCGGTTGATCCAGTTAACTTTACTGGAACCTACAGTGGCGAGGACGTTGTTTACATATCTAACACTCCTTTTGAAGACTACGCCTGTGTTGAATTGATGGACGATTTCATCGAACCAATTGAGTAGTACATTGCTCATATAGAAAAAGGCAGCTGAGGCTGCTTTTTTGTTCTCAAAGAATATTAGGTGGAGACTATTGCTCAGTAATCGATCCTGCGCAGTCGTAGGGTTGAATCTCCTGGCCTGGAACATACTGCCACCACTTCTGCGCAACGTTTGACGTTCGTTGCATCAGTGGGTCAATTTCTACTCTAGTGTAGGCAAGTTGATTGCGATCATGGCTAAGGTTAAAGGTCTCAACTGCCTGTACAAAATCGAGGCCATCAGTACCACCCTCGCGATATTGGATAGTTTCAACAACCAGTGTATCTCCTAGCATTCGGCCTCGAGAATAGCCGAGATGATCCCTTGGGATCTCATTCGGAATAGCCTTGTTCGGATCCATATAGACGGTGCGAACAGTATCCAAAAACTCGAATTGAATTTCGATGGTATCGCCATTATTAACGAGAGCCATGGGGTAGGGTTCACCGATAACTGACAGCGCAGGTCTAGCCGAACAGTCGTGTCTGTCTGGCCTTCCGCCGAGCCCAGCTGCTTGCCGTGCAGCTTGATATTCCAGAGCATATTCAGTTGGATCACCGCCCCTTGCTCGACCAGCTCCATGGCTTCCCTCGGCACCATAGACAATGTGCCAACTGCCAAAGATCGAAGTCGGGCGCTCATCAAGATTATCTTCAACAACGCCACCATGGAGTGCCGCAGTATCACCAATTAGACCAGAGGCTTCATCTGTCCAGCGACGCCCTGCCGTTCTCGACATAACCACTTCAGTGTTGTCTGCCAGCAGTAAGTGATTTACAAACATTTCTGGTCTGCCCTGAAGAGAGGGTAGACCAGCGGCCTTCACCTGATCGCCAATTTTAATTACATCTCTGGATACCCCCATACGAGTCAGTCTGGCGACTGCGTTACTTTCAATGGTCCAGACCGTTTCGTTCGCCGTATCTTGATCCACGGTAATCTGGAACTGGACATGTGGATTGCGCCAAAGAATTTTTGATACGACGCCCTCAATTTCTACGTCGCCATCGGCATCAAAGATAGCGGCCCAAGTGTGATGGGCGTTTACCTGACTTGAGGCGAGTACTATGAAACATAGGACGGTTAACTTTCTTAGAATTGACATTTTTATCCCCATAATTCGCTGATATTTATTAGATACATTATTCTTGGCTTTCCTTCGAATGAAGGCGAGTCCTTTGTATTGTGTCTAAAATATGGCCAAAGTGTGCCTAATTCGAAAACGGATTGGAAATATTTCTTTCGAAAAGCCATACAAATTTACTTTAATTAGGGGTAGTGATGCATAAATCTTCTTGTCATTGCGGTGCGGTGGAGATTGAAATTTATCAATTGCCGGCGAGTTTGGTAGCTTGCAACTGCTCGATATGCCGTCGTTACGCATCCTTGTGGGGACATTTGACCCAGGAGACCGCTAAGGTCTCTTATGAATCCGGTGCTGCCTCATTCTATAAGTGGGGTGATGGTGCTTGAGTTTTATCACTGTAATAGCTGCGGTTGTATCACCCACTACGAGCTAATGGATAAAGATAGCGAAGCTAGATTGTCGGTGAATTTTAAAATGTTTCCGCAAGGTCTTATCGATACCCTTGAAACTAAGAGGTTTGATGGTGCGGACAGCTGGAAATTTTTGGACTGATCAGGTTGTACTGCTCTCGTATCTTTAGTTGCCGAACTACTGATGGAAATTTATGTCCAAGCTGGGATGGAATTATGGATGCTAAAGCTTGCCCGTGGAGATAGGAAAGTGAGAGTTGGAAAGGTCGTTCAGGAAAATAGGTTTTTTATTCTGTTTTTGATTTTATGGTCTGTTGGCCGTATTAGCTTTGCAGACTGGTCACCAGTGCCCACAGGTTCAATGGAACCGACAATAGTGCCAGGCGACGTGCTGCTAATCGACAAAACCGCATTTGGTCCTTCTGTTCCTTTTCTCAACAAGCGATTGCTAACCTGGGGATCGCCAGATCGTGGTGACATCATCACTTTTATCCCTCCGCACGAAGATATCCTTTATGTAAAAAGGGTTATCGGTATTCCCGGAGACCTGATTCAAATCGAGGGAGCGGCGATAAGTGTTAACGGCGCAGAATTGCCTCAGAGTTTGGTTTCTGCAGATGACGAGAGATTGATTCTGGAAGAATCTTTGGTGGATTTGGGGCATTCCATCCAATACAGCAGTTCCAGACCTGCGCCTTCCAGTCGACATTTTATTACCGTGCCAGTCGACAAGTATTTTGTGATGGGCGACCACAGAAACAACAGTTCAGATTCACGTTATTGGGGCTTTGTGGATGCCGAGAAGATCACCGGTAAAGTTGATCGAGTGATGCTTTCTCTTTCGTCAGAATGGCCATACCTGTCGCGAGTGGGAAAGATACTGGACTAATACGTGACCCTACTTACAAAAAAGGCCGCTAGAAAGCGGCCTTTTTTAATTCAGGTTCGAAACCCTTAGTTTTCGCTATTGTGTAGATCTTCTATTTGGGCCTTTAAGCTAGCGAACCGGCTTCTTTCAGCATTAGAAAGTTCGCCGTCGAGTAGGTTGTTGTACTCGTAAGGGTCCACTTCAAGATCAAAGAAATATTCCGTGCCTTCATCATTCAAATACTTGTATTTTTGGTCACGGATGGCGTATTCACCGGCTTTTACGCCTTCTTCGGTGTTGAAACGATCCACATAGATCCAATCGCGGATCGACTCACGATCGGGGTTACTTAGGTAGGGCATCAAGCTGACGCTGTCGTGGGCAATATTGTCCGGGACAGTCTCTTCAAAATTGATTCCCGCCATTTCCATCATGGTTGAATAGAGGTCGGTGGAATTGACCAAGGCGTGGGAAGTTTCACCCTGGGCTACACCCGGGCCAGTAATAATAAAGGGAACCATAATGCCGCCATTCCACACTGTCCCTTTGTGGGAGCTGCCACGGAAGGGTTCGTCTATTACACCTCGGCCGGTGCCGTTGTCACCGATAAAGATTACATAGGTGTTTTCCAGCTCTTCTGGGCCGATATAGTCGAGCAGGCGACCGATTTCGGTATCCATGGCTTCGATCATGGCTTTGAAGGCAGGCCTGTTACCAGCTTCTGGATCATCCAGAGCGGGATCATCGGATTGAAGCAGTTCGCGAGGCGGAATATGTATAGGGCTGTGAGGCGTGTTGAATGCCAGCCACAAAAACCATGGTTCCTCACGATCTGAAGGATTACCGAGCCAGTCGATAGCGTCGTCAACTTTGGCTGAAGGTGCATAGCCAGTTCGTGTAGAGAATTCGCCGTTTTCCAGATCAACCCAACCGTAATAGTGCTCTGGGCAGCAACGAACAAGCCCTTTGAAGTGCTCAAATCCGGCAAGATTAGGATGGTCTTCCCAGCCATTCCGAGTATCAGCTAGATGCCATTTGCCGATAGCGGCTTTGTCATATCCAAGCTCTGGAACTTCGTTGAATGCCTGCGGAAGCGTAAATTCTTCTAGGCTAATGCCCCAGCGAGCAGAGGTGACACCTTGGCCTCCACCGCCGCCACCGCCAGCTCCCATTCCACCGTTACCAGCGCCACCACCGGCAGCTGATGAGACGGGTAGTGCGCCCAAATTAGCTGGCACGATAGCAGGGGGTGCTGGCATTTCACCACGAGCAACATTGTCCCCTGTAGGGCCCCCAACTCCGGTTCTAAATCCATAGCGTCCGGTGAGAATGGTAGCTCGGGTAGGAGAACACACAGGCTGTGCCCACATATTAGTGAAGCTCACGCCGTTGCTAGCTAGTTCACCTAGGGTAGCCGTCTTTGGTGGATCCAAACCAATACCATAGGATTCGACGGTCTCGATTCCCATATCATCGGAAATAATAAACAGAATGTTTGGTTTGTCGGTTTGGGCAAGCAGCGAATTGCTTGCACAAAATAAAACTGTACCCACTAGGACGGATAGAAAGCTTTTCATATTTTCCTCATAAATTCCTTATGTCATTACTGACTTATTCTTGATCGCCATCCAGTCTGTCGGCTTCTTCAACTGCAGATCGTTGACGTATCTGTGGTGTTATTTCGTAGTATTCGCCTTTCAACTCAAAACCGCTGAGAACCGCTTCTGGTGAACCATTTCGCGCGGGCCATAGGCGTGCTCTAAGCTCGTCGCCGGATTGGATGACATCGCTACTTTCCTCAAGCCCAGTATTGCTCCAATTTCTTGGCGTGATTTCAATGGTCCAGAGGCGGCCGTCGTTTTCCTGCAATTCGAGAATCGGATGGGGGCGAACGTATCTAAAGCTCTCGACCACACCGCTGATCTCCATTGGGTCGTTAATTGCGTAGGGAGAAAAGGAATGATGGGCCATACTTGTCGTCGAGAATAGCAGGGCTGTCACAGCGGTAAGCCTAAGTAAAAGTTTCATTGTTTAAAATCCACTGTGAGTTTTTTAAAACGTGCGCGGAATGTACCAATAAATTGGCTTGGCGTAACTACAGCTCCATTTAATTGGTAATTAAGTTTTGCTGAAGGAGATCGCGCTGAATTTAAATTGGTCGAAGAATTTTGCAGATTAAGTTCGCTGAAGGAGTATTTATCCACTAAATCTGTTGTGAAATGATGCGACCTTAATTATCCAAAAGACCACCTGATGACACTTTTAATTGTCTATGCCCTAGTTGCCGTAATTTTCTCTTTTCTCTGCTCTATTGCCGAAGCGGTTCTACTCAGCGTGGACTCACCCTATCTGGCAGGCAAGGAACAGGAAGGTAAGCGCAGCGCGCCGGTACTGCGAAAACTGAAGGAGAATATTAACGAGCCTCTGGCTGTCATCCTGACACTCAATACGATCGCCCATACAGTTGGAGCAGCAGGTGTCGGTGGACAGGCAGCCATCGTCTTTGGCAGTGCCTATAAGGGCGTAATCTATGGTGTGTTGACTCTCATAATCTTGGTTTTTTCGGAGATTATTCCCAAGGCGATTGGCGCTCAGTATTGGCGACAACTGGCTCCCGCAACCGCATTCACCTTAAGCTTTCTAGTAAGAGCTTTATACCCCTTTGTTGTGATGTCCAATTTGCTTACCAGTTGGTTTTCTCCAAAAAATCCGGAGAGAGTCTTTAACCGGGGCGAATATGCTGCCTTAGCGGATGTAGGTGAGCAGGAGGGGGAGCTCGATCCACAGGAGGCCAAAGTACTTAGAAATTTATTCTTGTTGCGGGAAAATACAGTGCATTCAGCCATGACTCCGGTCTCGGTCATCTACTCATTGCCCGCAGATAGCAGTTGTTTAGATTATGTCGAAAATGCTGGGGAGAACCGCTTTTCTCGGATTCCTCTTACGGAAGGTATGACAGACTACATTGGCTTTGTATTGAAATCAGATGTGTTACTTGCCGTGGCCAATGGAGAGGGTGACAAACCGCTTCGTGAAATCTGCCGTGAACTGCCGGCGATCTTGGACAAGTTTTCTTTACTGAAAGCATTTGATGATTTTGTTGAGGAGAAGCATCACATCAAACTTGTCGTCAACGAATACGGTGACGGTATGGGCCTCTTAACTTTAGAGGATATTCTTGAGTCTTTAATAGGCTTGGAAATTGTCGATGAAACAGATTCCGTTATCGACATGCAGAAACTCGCGCGGCGGCTGTACAAGAAATAAAAAAAGGGGCCGAGGCCCCAAATATCTCACAAAACTGAGCGTCTAGATTGTTCCGGCAACCTGAAATCTCCAGATTAGGCCAGAGCCTAGAATAGTAGGCCTTCGATCCGAAGGATTGTCTGATCCATATCAAGAGTTGCTAAATCGTTGCCCAGCAAGATTGCTGGACCGAGCTCAGGAATAACCCAAAAGTCCTTAGTCTTTTTACACTTCTTGATGAAATAGGGGTTTACTCCTTGCCGACCATTAATGATAATGAGTCTCATTTAGAGTGATGCTTATGGTGTGGCTAGGCTGGTATAAAAAGGCGCGTAATCGACTTCGCCGCTATGCCAGAGACAGAGGTAGAAACTGAAAAGAGGAGGCCGCCTCCTTTCTTGCTTTCTCTTTGCAAACAATTACCATTCGCGTCTCAATTTTAAGCGGCTAGATCTACAGGAAAACCTTATGAAAACACTGCTGCTCAGACAAAAAACTTTATTCCTGGCATTCGGCCTAGCAGCTTTGTTTGGCGCCGGGCAGGCCGCAGCCAATGGCGAAATTGGCGCTCATGTGAATGATTTGTCCAGCAACATTGATCACTACTCAGAGGAAGTTAGCTGGATCATTGCCGAGATTGATAAAGTCGTCGCTCTTTATGGAGAAGATGCTGGCAGCGCGAGTCCGGAACGAGTGACCGATCTCTGGGAAGAGGTCGATTTCCATTCAGCAATTGAAGTGAATTACATTCCTATTTATGCCTCGATATGGCAGGGGCTTTTCGGGGTGCGCATGGCAATGGCTAATGGACAAGATTTGGCCAGTGTTCGTGTAGAGCAAGAAACCTTAAATCATACATTCTGGCAGGCGCTTGGTGCGGTGAAGATGGCTTCTTTGATGCAAGATCGGGGGTTGCTCCAACCGGTGGCAGTCACCGAATCAATGACACCCATCGAAACACTGGATGAAATTAAAACCCGCCTAGACCGTGTCACGGCCAAACATGCCGAACAGCTTCCAGAAGAAGCTACCGAAATTGTCCAAGATACTTATCTGACTCTTTTTGAAGGTCTGGAAGGTATGCTGATCGAGCAGGATGCAGAATTGGTTGTGGATCTTGAAATCGACTTCAACGTGACTCTTCTCCAG
>JABJGI010000038.1 GCA_018662305.1 Porticoccaceae bacterium
CTACTGATACTTCCGGCCCACCTCTCCCATCTAAAACCAGAGCGCAAAAGTCGTTTTCTTCCTGCGTTGCAGAATATTCGATCCTCGGTCAGCGGCGCACTGGATTATTTCCTAGTCACCAAATACCGGCCATTTTTAAGGTATTGCCTCCATCACCGAGCCCTCACAGTTTCGGGATTCTTTTCAGCCTTCGCTCTAATCGTCGCGATTTATATTGGCGGCTGGGTCAAGTCAGAACAGTTCCCCACTGTGCCATTGGAATATATTGATGCTCAGGTTAGCTTGCCTGCTGGTACCCCATTTACTGAAATCGATCGGATTTCAAATCACATTGAGAGCTCAGCCTATTTAGCAGCAGAATCCATTGAAGAAGAATATGGCGAAGGGGTTCTAAAAGATTTATTTATTGTGGGTGGTGGCAATTCCATCACCGCCGTGGCTGAGCTGACCTCCCCGGAAACCCGAAACGTTGGTTCTACCGAATTTGTTGAGGCATGGGAAAGGATCGTTGGCCCAATCCCTCAGGCTGAGGATCTGGCATTTTCGGGCTCTGTCCAATTTGGCGGCAGCGCAGATATCGAGCTACGCCTCGAAGGTCGCAGCCTCGACGAGCTTAAGATAGCCGCTGATTGGGTTGGTGAACGTCTGGGCGGTTACGACGGTGTCTACAACATTAGTGACAATCTAAATGCCGGGCGGCCGGAGATGGAAATATCTCCAACAAATCTAGCAGCGATTCTCGGTGCCTCCCCCGCCCTGCTCGCACAGCAAATGCGCCAGGTTTTCTACGGTGAGGAAATACAACGAATCCCCCGTTTTCGCGAAGACGTGAGGGTGATGCTCAGGTATCCCGAAGATGAGCGTTCTTCAACCCTATTGCTCGACGACTTACTGATACGTACTGCAGACCAACGCGAAGTGCCATTTAACAGCTTGGCCGAAACTAGATTCGTTGAAGGATATTCAAGCATTACACGTATCGATGGGAACTCCTCCATTACCGTGGAGGCAGACTACAGCAGTGTTGGTAATCAGAACGCCGGAGCCATTGTCACCGCCTTTTTTGACGAGCATCTATCAGATTTCCAGAGCACCTTTCCCACGGCTCGCGTAGTCCTAGATGGAGCTCAATTGGAAAACCAAGAGTTTGTCTCTGAAATTATTCGTCAGGGGTCTCTAGCCATATTAGTTATCTATGGTTTGCTGGCGATTCAGTTTAGGTCTCTATCACAGCCACTGATCATTATTGCCGCGATTCCCTTCGGCTTTGCCGGAGCCGTGGTAGGTCATATGCTCACTGGACAAACACTGAGCCTGCTCTCATTGATGGGTGTTTTAGCTGCGGCCGGGGTGATCGTAAACGACACTCTGGTCTTGATAGATCGGGCGAACAAACTTAGAGACCAAGGCTTCTCAACGAGTCACAGCATTGTTCAAGCGGGTCGTGATCGATTCCGCCCGATCTTTTTAACTTCGGCAACTACCTTCGCAGGACTGACTCCACTGATGCTGGAAAAAAGCACTCAAGCACAGTTTTTGATTCCGATGGCAACTTCTCTGAGCTGGGGGGTAATCGCTGCGACTCTAGTTACGCTGATCATGGTCCCCTGCCTCTATTCCATAAGCGAAGAAAATCGAATTCGATTTAACCGGCTGCTAAAAAGAGCCACGGCATAAATAAAGAGGGCAAAATAAAGCACGCCATAAAAAAGGGCGCACTGGGCGCCCTTTTAGTCAGCTGAGATCTCATCTGAATCTAAAGCTGTGGCCCTTTATTTTCTATAGCTGTGGCCCTACAGCTACCAAGGCTTCACCCTCTGCTGTATCGGTAAACTTGGCAAAGTTATCGATAAAGAGGCCAGCGAGATTTTCCGCTTTTGCCTGCCATTCAGCCGCATCAGCGTATGTATCCCTAGGGTCGAGAATACCTGGGTTTACACCGGGTAACTCTGTGGGAATATCTACGTTAAATATTGGCAGATTTGCAGTCGGCGCGTCCTCAATCGAACCATCCAAAATGGCATCAATAATGGCGCGAGTTTCCGGAAGAGAAATACGCTTTCCGGTGCCATTCCAACCTGTATTTACCAAATAAGCTTTGGCACCGACAGCCTGCATACGTTTAGCTAAGACTTCTGCGTACTGAGTTGGATGAAGCAACAAAAATGCTGCTCCATAACAAGCAGAAAAAGCTGGAGTTGGTTCGGTGACTCCGCGCTCAGTCCCAGCCAATTTTGCGGTAAAGCCTGACAGAAAATGATATTGAGCTTGATCGTCAGTTAGCTTAGATACTGGGGGCATCACTCCAAAGGCATCCGCCGTAAGGAAAATTACTTTTTTCGCGTGACCACCCTTGGAGACAGGCTTAACGATATTTTCGATGTGATAAATCGGATAAGAGACTCGGGTATTTTCCGTAACCGAGTTATCCGAGTAATCCAAAACACCCTGATCATCAATGGTGACATTTTCTAGCAGGGCATCGCGCCGAATAGCAGCATAAATATCTGGCTCTTTCTCGGCGTCCAGATCAATGGTTTTTGCGTAGCAACCACCCTCGAAATTGAACACTCCATCGTCATCCCAACCGTGCTCATCATCGCCGATTAGCGCGCGCTTAGGGTCGGCGGATAATGTTGTTTTGCCTGTTCCGGACAACCCAAAGAAAACGGCCACATCACCCTCTTTGCCCATATTGGCGGAGCAATGCATTGAGGCCATACCTTTGAGTGGCAGCAGGTAGTTCATCACGGAGAACATGCCCTTCTTCATCTCACCGCCATACCATGTGCCACCAATTAACTGAGTGCGCTCGGTAAGGTTGAAAGCAATAAAGGTATCGGAGTTCATACCGTGACGTTCAAAGTCAGGATTGCTGGTTTTGGAACCATTAATAACGACAAAATCTGGCTCAAATTTTTCCAGCTGCTCATCGGTGGGTCGCAGGAACATGTTTTTTACAAAATGTGCTTGCCATGCCACTTCCATTACAAAACGAACACTCAGGCAGGTATCCATATTGGCGCCGCAATAACCATCTACTACATAGAGCTTCTTGCCCGACAGGCCATCACTTACCTTGACCTTAAGCTCATCCCAAACTTCCTGGCTAAGGGGCTTGTTGTCATTTTTCGCACCTTCACCAGTCCACCAGAGCGTATCTTTGGTGGTGTCATCTTTTACGATGTACTTGTCTTTCGGCGATCGCCCTGTGTATTCGCCAGTAAATACATTTACTGCACCACTTTCGGAGAGGTAACCCTTTTCATAGCCTTCCAGCCGAGGGTCCATTTCATCTTCGTAGAGTTGGTCGTAACTAGGGTTGTAGACTAATTCGGCAACATCAGTAATTCCCAGAGATTCTAGGTGTGCCGTAACTTTTTCAATGGTCATATTGTTTTTCGAATCGAGATTGTGGACTTTAATTACATTAAAGGTCACAAAATGAAAAAAACCCACAGAACTGAAG
>JABJGI010000066.1 GCA_018662305.1 Porticoccaceae bacterium
CGGGGTATAGCGCAGTCTGGTAGCGCGCCTGCTTTGGGAGCAGGATGTCGGGAGTTCGAATCTCTCTACCCCGACCAATTTTTTTGAATATTCCTTATGGAATATCTAACGAATCGAGCACCCATAGCTCAACTGGATAGAGCAACTGCCTTCTAAGCAGTAGGTTCCAGGTTCGAGTCCTGGTGGGTGCGCCATAATCAAGATTTATGGTGACTGTAGCTCAGTTGGTAGAGCGCCGGATTGTGATTCCGGTGGTCGCGGGTTCGATCCCCGTCAGTCACCCCATTTTTCTGCGATTTAGATCCATAAAGACCAGTTGAATAGCTGGCAGAACGATTGTTGAAGGGCGCTCTTCTCTGTGTCAAAATCGCGCCCCTTTCACGGACCTCTGGTTCGTGAGAACAATAGAATTCCAACCGCACGGAGTTCGAAACTAAGCGAAAGTGGCGGAATTGGTAGACGCGCTGGATTTAGGTTCCAGTGGGGTAACCCGTGAGAGTTCAAGTCTCTCCTTTCGCACCAATTTACTATTCAAGATGGCAGGTCACTGCCATTTATTTCTATTGAGGAAAACAAATGAAGGTTTCTGTTGCTGAAGCTGCGGGACTAGAAAGACGCATGACTGTCCAGATTCCGGCGGATCGTATCGAGTCGGAAGTAGACAACCGAATTAATAAAGCGGCGAAGACTGTCCGGATTGATGGTTTTAGAAAAGGAAAAGTTCCTGTTAGCGTTGTGCGGCAGAAGTTCGCTGAAGGCGTTCGTCAAGAGGTGTTGGGTGAGCTCATTAACGAAACATACGGAGAGGCTTTAAAGGAAAAGGAACTAAATCCAGCGGGTATGCCGACCATAGAAGAAAGCAAAACTGAGGATGATAAGTCATTCAGTTACACCGCTGTTTTTGAAGTTTATCCAGAAGTGAAATTGAAAGACCTAGGTAAGGTGAAGCTTGAACAGCTGGAGTCGAGTGTTGCCGACGAAGATATCAGCGACATGATCGAAAGCTTGCGTGAACAAAATGCGGAGTGGGTAAAAGCCGACCGTGCCTGCGCAAATGGAGATTCAGTTGTCATCGATTATCTCGGCAAGGTGGATGATGAAGCATTTGAAGGCGGTCAGGCAGAGGAGCAGAAAATCGAGCTTGGCTCTGGGCGCATGATCCCGGGGTTCGAGGAAGGGATTGTCGGCATGTCTGCCGGTGACGAAAAAACGATTGATGTGACTTTCCCAGAAGATTATCAAGCAGAACTTCTAAAGGGAAAGCTGGCGCAGTTCGATATAAAGGTAAGAGAAGTACAAGAGAAAGCTCTTCCGGAAATTGATGATGAGTTCATTGCCAAGTTCGGAGTAACCGAAGGCGGGAAAGAAGCGCTGGAAGCAGAGGTTCGCAAAAACATGGAGCTGGAGCTTGAGAATGCTATACAGGCTAGCTTGAAATCCGCTGCGATGGACGGACTGGCGGAAGCAAACGATATCTTGATACCAGAAGCCTTGGTTAAAGAGGAAACTCAGCGTCTTAAGCAAGAGATGATTCAGCAATATGGGCAGGGGCAGGATATTGACCTCTCCACTGTCCCTGATGATCCCTTCAGCGAGCAGGCGGCTAAGCGAGTTAAGTTGGGGCTTTTAGTTTCAGAGATTGTGAAATCAAACGAGTTGTCTGCCGATGAGGACAGAGTACGTGAAGAAATTAAGAAGATTGCTGCGGGATATGAGCAATCTGAGGAAGTAGAAAACTACTACCTGCAGAATCAGGAAGCCCGTAACGGCTTAGAGATGAAAGTGCTGGAAGATCAGGTGGTAGATCTGATCGTAGAAAAAGCCAAGGTTAAGGCGGCGACCAAGACTTATAAGGAAGTAATGGCCAGCAGACAACAGTAATTTAGAGGCATAATAGCTAAACAATTTCTCAACGGAAAAGGCGATGCATAGCGAGAATACCAACCCTCAGGGTCTAGGCCTGGTGCCAGTAGTTGTTGAGCAATCCTCTCGAGGAGAGCGCTCATACGATATTTATTCGAGGCTGCTTAAAGAGCGCGTTGTTTTTCTAGTTGGCCCGGTGGATGACCACACGGCAAACCTTGTTGTGGCGCAATTACTCTTTTTGGAAGCAGAAAACCCCGACAAAGATATTCACCTCTATATCAATTCCCCCGGTGGTTCCGTTACCGCAGGCATGTCTATCTACGACACCATGCAGTTTATCAAGCCTGACGTGAGCACCATGTGTATTGGTCAAGCCTGTAGCATGGGAGCATTCCTTCTCGCAGCAGGAGCAGAAGGGAAGAGATATTCTCTACCAAATTCACGAGCTATGATTCACCAGCCAAGTGGTGGTGCCCAGGGGCAATCTACAGATATTCAAATTCAAGCTCAGGAAATCCTAAAGATTCGCGAGAAAATGAACGAAATAATGGCTAAGCACACTGGTCAGGATATCGAGAATATCAATCGCGATACTGAGCGAGATAATTACATGAGCGCTGAAGAATCCAAGGAATATGGATTGATTGATGAGGTCGTTACCTCCCGCTGATGCTTCTTTACTCGACCCGGGTTATTCGATAACTTAAACCAGGTCGAGTCAACGAAATAGTCTGGAACTGCGTTATATGTCTGATAAAGATAACAACAGCGACGAAAACAAACTTCTTTATTGCTCTTTTTGTGGCAAGAGCCAACACGATGTTAAAAAACTGATCGCTGGGCCATCTGTATTTGTTTGTGACGAATGCGTTGAGCTTTGTAACGACATCATTCGCGAAGAAATCGAAGAAACTACCGATGCCGAAGGCGAGACTAAATTGCCTACGCCAAAGGAGATTCGCGAAAAACTCGACGAATATGTAATCGGACAAGCACAGGCAAAGAAGGTGCTTTCGGTAGCGGTTTATAACCACTACAAAAGATTGCGCGTCCCAGAGGCAAAAAGCGACGGCGATCAGGTAGAACTTAGCAAAAGTAATATATTACTTATTGGTCCTACCGGCTGTGGCAAGACTCTCCTGGCTGAAACTCTCGCTCGCTTGCTCAATGTTCCATTTACCATCGCCGACGCCACCACTCTCACAGAAGCGGGTTATGTTGGTGAAGACGTTGAAAACATCATTCAGAAGTTACTGCAAAAATGTGACTACGACGTCGATAAGGCCCAGATGGGTATCGTCTATATTGATGAAATTGACAAGATATCGCGCAAATCTGATAACCCTTCAATAACTCGAGATGTCTCGGGAGAAGGCGTTCAGCAAGCCTTGTTGAAGCTGATCGAAGGAACCGTAGCTTCAGTCCCACCACAGGGCGGTCGCAAACATCCGCAACAAGAATTTTTACAGGTTGATACGTCCAATATTCTCTTTATTTGTGGCGGTGCCTTTGCCGGCTTGGACAAGGTAGTTCGAGAGCGAACTGAGAAGAGTGGAATAGGCTTTGGCGCAGAGGTCCATAGTAAAGACGATGGCATGAGCATTGGCGATATGTTCCGAAAAGTCGAACCGGAAGATCTCATTAAATTTGGTCTAATCCCGGAATTTATTGGCCGACTGCCCGTTCTGGCCACCCTGGAAGAGCTGTCCGAAGACGCGCTCATTCAGATACTCACTGAACCTAAAAACTCGCTGACAAAGCAATATCAGCAACTCTTTTTCATGGAAGATGTAGAAATCGACTTCCGTCCAGATGCGCTGCTTGCGGTTGCCCGCAAAGCGCTAGATCGAAAAACCGGTGCTCGTGGCCTGCGCTCGATCCTGGAAAATGTACTTCTCGATACCATGTATCAGATTCCTTCACTGCCGGACGTAGTCAAAGTAGTGATCGACGGCTCAGTTATCGAAGGGGAATCCGACCCCATTTTGGTCTACGAGACTACCGGGGCTCAAACCACTGGTTCAGAGGAATAGAACCTCTTTTTCAGTTCAAAAGGTATACTCTGGTCAATCTGAGCATTTCCCTTGTATGGGGCGATATCGTCCCAATATCCAATAGAAACGGATAGAAGTAGAGCCTCTATGACTGAATCAACAACTGACCCATTGCCAAATTTGCCACTGATCCCACTTCGAGATGTGGTGGTTTATCCGCAAATGGTCATACCTCTCTTTGTTGGCCGAGAAAAGTCGGTTAACGCGATTAAGACTGCAGCCTCCGAGGCAGATAAACAGATATTGTTAGTTGCTCAGCATGAAGCTGAGGATGATGATCCTGTTCAGGATAAGCTTTATGAAGTAGGCACTCTCGCCACTATTCTGCAGTTCTTGAAGCTCCCAGATGGCACCTTAAAGATATTGGTAGAAGGTCAGGAGAGAGTGTTGCTCTCTTCAATCCGTGATAGCC
This sequence comes from Porticoccaceae bacterium, assembly GCA_018662305.1. GTDB lineage: Bacteria > Pseudomonadota > Gammaproteobacteria > Pseudomonadales > GM7GCV1 > JABJGI01. Next base: position 4,333 of record JABJGI010000066.1, read on the forward strand.
AGGAAGGTGATTATTGGGAAAGTGATTTCCGTGTTCTAGAACAGCAGAAAGCTCCTGATTCTGAGTCAGAAGTCCTGATAACCACATTGCGGCGCGAGTTGGATGAGTATGCTTCTATGAGCAAGAAGCTTCCAAAAGAAGTGATGGCTTCACTGCAGGATATAAAAGAGCTCCCTGTACTGGCCGATAGCATCGCCATGCATATGCCCTTCGAACTTGAAACCAAGCAGCAAATACTTGAGATCACCGACGTATCAGAGCGTGTAAGTGCGCTATTGGAATTGGTTGACTCCGAAGTCGATTTACAGAAAGTAGAAAAGCGCATTCGCTCTCGTGTTAAGAAGCAAATGGAGAAGAGCCAGCGCGAGTACTATCTTAACGAGCAGATGAAGGCTATTCAGAAGGAGCTCGGAGATATTGACGGCGAGAGCGATGAATTCTCTGTTTTAGAAAATAAAATTACTGAGGCTGAAATGCCACAGAAGGCGAAAGAGAAAGCAGATTCAGAATTGGCAAAGCTGAAGATGATGTCGCCCATGTCTGCCGAGGCATCGGTAATTCGGAATTACATCGATTGGATGGTCAGCGTTCCTTGGTCGAAGAGATCGAAGGTTCGCCATGACCTGGCACGCGCAGAGACACTACTAGAGAGAGACCACTACGGGCTGGAAGAAGTAAAAGAACGTATTCTTGAGTTTCTGGCGGTTCAGAAGCGCGTCAAAAAGCTCAAGGGACCTATCTTGTGCCTCGTTGGGCCTCCAGGTGTGGGAAAAACCTCATTGGGCGAATCCATTGCCAAGGCGACAAATCGAGAGTTTGTTCGCATGGCGTTAGGCGGCGTTCGCGATGAAGCGGAGATTCGCGGTCATCGGCGTACCTATATTGGTTCCATGCCAGGAAAGTTGATTCAGAAACTGAGTAAAGCAGAAGTAAATAACCCGCTTTTTCTTCTCGATGAAGTGGACAAGCTAGGCATGGACTATCGTGGTGATCCTTCTTCGGCACTTCTTGAAGTATTGGACCCCGAGCAGAACTCAACTTTTAATGACCATTATCTGGAAGTGGATTTCGATTTGTCCGACGTGATGTTTATCTGTACGGCTAACTCCATGAATATTCCAGGGCCTCTTCTGGATCGAATGGAGGTGATACGCATACCTGGTTACACAGAAGACGAGAAACTGGCCATTGCGAGTCGGTATCTATTACCCAAGCAAAGTAAGGCAAATGGCCTTAAGAAAGGGGAGCTCGATCTACCAGAGAGCGCGATTCGCCGAGTAGTTCGAGAATATACTCGTGAAGCAGGTGTGCGTGGTCTTGAGCGAGAGCTTGCAAAGATCTGTCGTAAGGTAGTTACTCAAAATACCAAGGGCAAGGCGCGTAAGCCTAAGACTCTTGTTGTGACTGACGATTTGTTAGAAGAATTTCTCGGTGTTCCCAAATACACCTACGGCACCACAGAAGAAACTAATCGCATAGGCCAGGTAACGGGCTTGGCATGGACACAGGTCGGTGGAGAGCTGCTGACAATTGAAGCCTCTTGTGTTCCCGGCACTGGAAAGATTGTTAAAACGGGTTCCCTTGGTGATGTTATGCAGGAATCTATCCAAGCGGCCTTTACAGTGGTTCGTGGAAGAGCTCAGGCACTGGGGATTGACCCAGATTTTTACAATGACAAGGACCTTCATATCCATATTCCCGAGGGTGCAACGCCAAAAGATGGTCCAAGTGCCGGTGTTGGCATGGTGACGGCTTTAGTTTCTGAACTGACAAAAATACCGGTTCGATCCGATGTCGCCATGACTGGTGAAATCACTCTGCGAGGCGAAGTATTAAGCATTGGTGGAATGAAAGAAAAGCTTTTGGCGGCTCACCGTGGAGGTATCAAGACGGTGATCATTCCCGAAGGGAATGAGAAAAATATCAGTGAGATACCCGATAATATTAAACAAGATTTGAACATTAAAACGGCACGCTGGATTGATGAAGTTTTAGAGATCGCATTGGAGTCTAGCCCGACTCCGGTAGACGATAAAAGTCTTCAGAAAAACCAAAAAGAACCTGAGGCTGAGAGCAAGGATTCTGTTCGACCAAGCACTCATTAGAAATAGATGCTTGACCCGACGCTAGACCGCTTGGTATAAAGCATTGCCGGGTGCTTAGGGGATAAACATAATGACGCAAGCACCTATGGGGAGGTAGCTGAAAAGCCCTTTTTTCCGATCACACTTTAGAAGGTATCAAAACGTGAATAAAAGCGAACTAATTGATCAAATTGCATCATCCGCAGATATTTCAAAAGCCAAAGCTGGCGCAGCGCTGGACGCGGTAACTGAAAGTATTACAAACGCACTTAAATCAGGAGATTCTGTATCTCTCGTTGGTTTCGGTACATTCTCTGTGAAGGCTCGTGCCGCACGTATGGGGCGCAACCCTCAGACTGGCGCAACCATCCAAATTGCAGCGGCTAACGTACCAGGCTTTAAAGCTGGTAAAGCACTTAAGGACGCCGTCAATTAATGATTGGGGACTTGACCAACTCCTGACTTGTCAGGAGTTGGTTTCAGAAAAGGCGCATCTAGATGCGCCTTTTTTCATATTCGAAGCAGTTATTCATAGTAAATCAGCATGATTCAAAGCTTAAGAGAAAACCTTTCAGGCACAGTTGCCTTCATTCTTGTCGGACTAATCGCCATTCCCTTGGCATTTTTTGGTGTCGAATCCCTCTTTCTGAACAGCACGCGAGTGAACGATGTCGCCACCGTAAACGGTGAAGACATTACCGAGCTTGAACTGGAAAGAGCGGTAGTGACCCAAATCAACCAGATTCTTAGCTACCTTGGCGCAGATATAGACCCATCTATTATTGATGAGGCGGCGATTCGCCCTGTAGCACTTGATCAACTCATTCAGCAGAAAGCATTGCTATCTAAAGCCAAGAGAGACAACTTGGGTGTTTCCGATCAATTTTTGGGAGAGCAAGTACGTAATATGGCTAGCTTTCAGGTTGGGGGGCAGTTCAATGAAACTGTTTTCCGAAATTTCCTGACGAACTACGGCTATACACCTACGAGCTTTGCTGATGCACTTACAGAGGAGATAGTTGCCAACCAACTATTAGCCGGAGTCAGAGCTTCGGCTTTTGCTACTCAGCTTGATCTAGAGCAGCGCATCGAGCTGCTTGATGAAACCCGCTCCTACCAGTATTTCACCATTCCAGAAGCCGATGTAATGGCTTCGGTAGAGGTTCCTGAAGAAGATGTTCAGGCCTACTACGAGTTTTACCAAGAAGATTATCGGGAGCCAGAAAAAGTCTCGCTCAATTACGTTTCCCTCAATAGTGATCTCTTTTTGGAAGAGACGGCGGAACGTGGAGACCTTTCTGATTTGGTTTTGGAGCGCTTTGAACTGCTGAAAACCCAACAGGGCGATCAGAGAAGAGTTTCTCATATTCTTTTTGAGGCAGGAGAAGATGCATCTGTCGATGAACAGGTAGCAGAGGTGCAGGATCGTCTCGCCCAGGGCGAGTCTTTTTCCGATCTGGCATCAGAATTCTCTGTCGATGTAGGCTCAGCTAACTTTGGTGGCGACCTAGGATTCACTCAGGGCGGAACTTTCCCTGAAGCCTTTGAAGCGGCAATTGCTGAGTTACAGGCCGGTGAAATGACAGGGGCTGTAGAAACCGAAGCGGGAACGCATTTGGTTCAAGTGACTGAAGTCTCAGAAGTCGACTTCAGCATCGAAACCCAATATGCATCTATCGAGCTTGAAATTCGCAATGAGTTGGCTCAAGAAAATTATCTGAATGCTCTGGATGAACTCAGAGAACTTGCGTTTTCTACAGACAATCTGGACCAGCTTACGGATGCTTTTACCTATGGTGAGCAACTGGTAATCGAGACGACTGAGCCCTTTACCGAGGATGTCGGTGTAGGAATTGCCACAAACGCAGCGGTTCGAGCCGTGGCTTTCAGTGACGTTGTTCTACAGAGTGAACTAAACAGTGAGGTGATAGAGCTTTCCGAAAGTGAAGCAGTCGTTCTGCACTTAGCCGAGCTAATACCGAGCTCAATTCCCGCCTTAGATGAAGTGAGCGATCAAATAGTTGAACAGCTCCAACGAGAAGAAGCTGGAGCTATGTTGCAGGGCATTGCCACAGCGCTAGAGACGGAAATTCGCAATGGCGCGACTCTTGATAGTGTTGCCGATAGAGAAGGCTATGCTTGGCAAGCAGCCCTTGATACTCCTCGGGGAACAGCTGGAGAGGTAGGAACTTTGATCTTCTCAACTCTCGTTGACGTAGGTCTACCTATCGTTTCGGGAGGGCGCACTAGCGATGGCAACTATCACGTCTTCCGCATCACGGATGCCGTGGCCGGTCAGATGGAAAATCAGAGCGCTGAGCAACTTGCTCAAGCGAGGGAGCAAGTTGCTCTCGAGCGGAGTGAGTACGAATGGGCCGCCTATACCGCGAGCTTGGAGGAAAACTCCAATATCGATCGCAAGGTGGACTATTCAGTAATAGATACTGAAATCTAGGTATTTATTCGAGCCAATAAAAAAGCCCTCCTAGGAGGGCTTTTTTGTTTCTAGCCTAATTTGCAGTTAGTGCGACTAAGACTGCAGAGCAGCTTTATTCAGGAAGGAGTTTGGTTCACGTCCCTCAAGAACTTCAATAACGCTGTCTACGGTCTGTGTACGGCGACGCAGAATAGAGGTTTCTGAATACCAGGCCGCATGTGGCGTGATAATGCAGTTTTCAAACTTATAGAGTGGATGTTCTGCTTGGCCCTTGTCTTCCATCAAGACGTCCAGACCAGCACCACCGATTAGACCTTCTTCAAGGGCTTGAACCAGATCGGGTTCATTTACGATTGGCCCACGAGCTGTGTTGATAAGGTACGCGGAGTCCTTCATCGCTTTAAAGGCTTCGTAGTTGAACATGCCCTTAGTCTCGGGTGTAAGGGGGCAGTGAATCGAAATAAAGTCACTTTCAGCAATAATCTGATCCATCTCGGCTTTAGTCGCGCCGGTTTCGGCCGCTGCTTCTGCAGTCACAAATGGATCGTAAGCGAGAACATTCATGCCCAGAGCCTGTGCTCGGTCATTGATAAGGCGCGGAATACGGCCAAAGCCAACCAGACCTAAGGTAGCACCAACAGTAGAGTTGATGTTCATACCTTCTTTTACGTCCCAGATACCTTCACGAACCGTGCGGTTGTATAGGAAGACTTTGCGATTCAGAGTCAGCATCAGAGCAATAGCGTGAGTTGCCACCTCTTCAATGCAGTAAGTTGGAATATTGCCCACCATAATGCCTTTGGCATTACAGGCATCTACGTCGATGGTGTTTACCCCAATACCATTGCGGATAATCAACTTGCACTTTTCCATACCGTTAATGATCTCAGGAGTCATCTGCGCGTAGGTATTGATTACGGCATCCGCGTCTTTTACCTCGTCCGCAAGAGTTGCCGGGTCGGTAACTTCAACAAGCTCAGCATCGACCTTGTCTAACATCTCTCTCTCAATAATAAGATCAGGGAAAATATTGTCCGTAAGAACGACCTTAAATTTACTCATTGTTCTTTTGTTCCTGGTTGGTGGGATTTAGGGGTGAGTATTCTACGCTAAATAATGGACTGGATCGAAGATCGAATTTTGGTATATCCGTTTGGAGGTCTATCCCTGCTGCTGCATTCATTGGTACAAAGATTGCACCCAGATTTCCGCTCCACAGAAATATGGCCTGGGAGTCCTGTAGAAAGGATTCAATTGAGTCGATCCTTCTGAATTCTCATTCTAAAACTGGCTAGTAATCATCCCATTGATTACTTGAGTGAGCCCTTATTATCGATATAATCATGCGACACATGATTTTCATTCGATCTATGGGGCGCAGATGATAATAAAAAGACTGATAGGTATTAGCCTGGCAATTTTTGCCAGCATGGCGATATCCCAAGAGACACCCGAATGGCAAATTGCCGATCCAGCCGAGCTGGCTGTGATGTGCGGCGTATGTCATGGGCCGACCATGAATGGCTCTATCCGCAGGGATGGGCCTGCCTTAGTGGGTTTGAGCGCAGAATACATAGCTAGACAATTGCGAGGTTTTGCGGACGAATCTCGCGGTTACGATGATAGGGACGTACTCGGAAAATTCATGGAGCGCATGAATGGCATGCTCAGAAATGAAGAAACCATAGTTGCCGTATCCGAATATATCGCGAATACCTACGCGCCTAATCCTGAAGAATACGACGCACGACCTCGCACATGGCTCTGGCAATCCGAGTACGGCAGCTTTGATTTATCTGGTGGTGATGCAGAGTCAGGGCAGGTGCTCTACGCTACTACCTGCTTTGCATGTCATGGTGCTGATGGCGAGGGTCTCGATGCGATGTATACAGATACACTGAATCATTTTTCCGCTGAATATCTTGCACGACAGCTACAGTACTACCGAAGCGGTGTAAGGGGTGCCCATCCTGGTGATACCTACGGCGCGCTAATGGCACCCATGGCTGCAAATCTTTCCGATCAGGATATAGCTGATCTTGTCACCTATATCACTGGCGAGCTCTAGAGTTACTGAGGATACAAAGCATGAATATCAATTCTTTAAAGATCATTTCCCTGTTTATCTTCAGCGCAATTTTGATGGCATGTTCTGCTTCTGATGAGGCAACTCCTGATGCAGTTATTGAAGCCACTTCTGAAACATCTGTCGACGCAATTAGCACCTCGGCGGATGCATCGGTAACGCAGGAGAGCGCTGCTCGGTTTAATGAGGTAGCCCCCTTTGATTTGGCGAGTCTCTACGATGAGTCTACAGCCACTAGGGCGGAAGTTATGATGACTGCCTACCTGGAGGAAAATCGCGGGTGGTGTCTGGACGCGCCTAGTGCGGTATCCGGTATTGCTGGACTGCACACTCATACCTGCTATCTATACAGGAATGATGGGGCAGACGGAGTGGCTCACGATCAGGCATTTATTGTTGAGCTAGCTGAGCAACACGGCATCTTCTATTTAGTCGACTATGATCTATGCCTAACCATGTTTGAGCCGGAAGAGGGTTCCTTCGTTGCGCTGGAGGCTTGTGGCGGAGACCTTTCTCATCTGCAAAAAATGACTATGAGTGAAGAAGGCTTGGTTGCCTCAGCCTATGCACCTGAACTATGCATGACGACAGGAGAGTATACGACTCCGGGTGGAGGGGGGAATCCGATGCATATCATTCGCAAACTCACTTTTGAAAATTGTGATCCCTCTAGGCTCGACTACCAGGCTTGGGAATTTCGCACTGATTGGCCCGGGCTGGCAGCAGA
>JABJGI010000085.1 GCA_018662305.1 Porticoccaceae bacterium
AAAAGCACTAGTGCCGCCTTGGCGACTAACAAAATTCGTAGAAGGATATGCATTCTTATAATTCCTGAATCTTTTTCAGACTGATAAATCAGTCTTCTAGCTCATAGATAAAGCGGTTGGCATGTTCAATCTCTACAGCCGAGCCATCAACAATTTTAGGTTTGAACTTAAAGCGCTCAATAGCTCGCAAACTTGGACGTTGAAACAGAGAGTTGCTGCAATTTGCTTCGCCTTCCGGAACGTAGGCATCACGAGTGGTTCCGAGGGCAGTAATGGTGAAATAGACGGTACAAAACCCTTCTATTCCTCGCTCCGCAGCACGCTGGGGATACTGGGGATTCACACGAACAAGGGCAATCACATCTCCGTCTGAGAAGGCTCCAGCATCAACCTGAATATCAATATCCAAGCTGTCGCCAGATAGTCCACCCATATCGACATTGTTATCAACGCTAATGTCCATTTGAGGCAGTTCAGGTGGAAGCTCTGCTTCCTCGACTTCATTCACCTGGTTGTCTTTCTTAAATTCAGTTATTTCTGGCTCTTCCTGCCAGATATCACCGATCGCAAAAACCTCCGATTGCTCAGGCTCTTTCTGATCAGCATTGATCAAAGCCTGCATCAAAAAGAGTAGACCAAACACCACTACCAAGGCCGAAGCGGCCGCCGGCAATAGCAATAAATAACCGTTTTGATTTGATCGAGTTCGAGACATATCTAGCCCTCCTCTGCTGCAATTTGCACTAGAATAACACCGACCTCTTTGGCGGCATCAGCAACTAGAGCTATCTGTTCAACATGCGCTTCCTCATCGGCCTGAATAACCAAGGCGCCCTGAGGATTGTCTGCATATAGCGCGGCAATTTCGGTTCGTAGGAATTTAGGATCGATCAGCTCGCGATCTACCCAAATTGCGCTATCCCCATCTATTGCAACCAGCATGCTCGGTTTCAATGACTGAGCAACAGCGGCTCCCGGACGTACAACATCGGTTCCAGGCAGCTTGATAAATGTGGCTGTAACGATAAAGAAGATCAACATGATAAAAACAACGTCCAACATGGGCGTCAAATCAATCTGCTGCTCGTCTGAACCTCTATTTCTACTTTGACTCATAACTTATTTGACCTCGAATTCGGTCTAATGATCCATGGTTAGATGATCTTCTAACAACATGGTCTCTTTATTAGCTACGCGGTTTAGGTAAGTGTCCGCAAACACACCGGCAATTGCGACCACCATTCCTGACAATGTCGGAATAGTTGCGCTGAAAACACCACCCGCCATTTGTCGGGCATCACCACCACCAGTAATGGCCATCACCTCAAATACCGAGATCATGCCAGTCACCGTTCCGAGCAATCCAAACAGAGGGGCTGATGCCACCATTGTTTTTACCATCGGCAGATTTGAACGAACTTTCAAATCTACTTCAGAAATCAGCTTTTCACGGACTTTATGTGCGTGCCAGGAAACACGTTCAGAGCGCGCTTCCCAGGCAGCGGTGGCCTCATTGATATCCTTTCTTAAACCACCAAACTTGTAGTAGGTGATCCGTTCCAGAATCAGGGTCCACATCAAAAAGGCCAGCGTGGTGATCCCGTACTTTAGTACGGGGCCACCCATATCAAGATATGCTCTAACTGGCTCGAATATTTCGTTCATCCTTAGGCAGCCTCAGATTTCTCCGCAACAATACCTGCGGCTTGCTCATCCAGAATATGTACGATGCGCATAGCGCGGCTGTTAAGAAGCGTGTGCAATAGTACGGTTGGAATAGCTACACAAAGACCGAGAACCGTGGTTACCAGCGCTTGCGAAATACCGCCAGCCATACCTTGTACATCACCTGCTCCGAAGAGCGTAATTCCTTGGAACACCACGATCATACCGGTCACCGTACCGAGCAGACCCATTAGAGGCGCTACAGCGGCAATAATCTTGACGATATTGATCCAGGCTTCGATGCTTGGACGCTCTTTGAGGATTTGCTCATTGAGCTTCAATTCCAATGTTTCGGTATCGATGCTCGCATTTTCTTGCTGAATCATCAGTACTCGACCCAATGGGTTGTTGGCGTTCGCAGAATTTGATTTCAGCTGCTTAGACACTTTTCCACTTACACCCATCAGCACAATCAAGCGCCAGATAGAGAGAAGCATAGCCACACCAAATAGACCCGTAATGATGTAACCCACTGTTCCACCCTGGTGCCACTTATCAACTAGGCTAGGTGACGCAATAATGGCTCGAAGGAAAGTACCACCACGAGAACCTGTAGGGTCAATACCCACTCGGTTAAAGGTGGCTGAAGAAGTTTGCAACTCACCCGCTTCACCCGTGTAACGATCGGGCTGGCTAGGCAGAATAATCACTCGGCCATTTGAAGGCTCATAGGAGAGGTAATCGCCATTAGAAAGTAGTTGATAATTACCGATACGCACTACTTCCTGCTGGCTAACGCTGCCATCAGGAGCAGCAACGCTGGTAGAGAACTTAGTGACATTTCCGCTCTCAACAATTTCATGCATGATCTCAGCCCAGAGGCGTTCGATCTCATTGATAGAAGGAAGTTCAGTCGTACTAGACATCTTGGCGATCATATCTTCAAGGAAGTCAGTACGACCTGGGTACTGAGCAGATACAACAGAGAGGTCGAGTGTTTCTCGTGCATCACCTGCTGCGCCGGTCAAGTGACCGAACAACTCACGCAAAGCTCCCAAACGCTCTTCTAACTGGTCTTGCTTATCAGCAATTTCAAGTTCGTTTGCATTAAAGGTGGCTTCGAGCTCATTTGAACGTTGTTCTTGAGCGCCGCGCTCAGCTTGTTCTTGATTCAATAATGCTTGGCGGTTGTTGCGTTCCGAGTTAAAGGCGGCAGTACGATCGCGAATTTCTTGTGACTGAACAATTTCAGCCTGACGAACTAATTCAATTAGTTCAGCAGTACTTGCTGCCGTTTGCACATCTTCTTGAGCAGTAAGAGAACCGGCCAGCATAAGGCCGAAAAATCCGATAACTAACTGCGATTTTGTGGATTTAAAGTTCATCTGATTACCCCTGTGGTGCTGCAATAGGAAGGTTCAGCATGTCGATTGCTGCCTGCCTTCTGGCGATTCTAATACCGTCGGAAACCGCATTTCCGTAATCTCCGGAATCAATAGTTTCCCAAGAGCGAGAATTGGCGTTCCATGCGCCAGTTACGGCTTCGTCCAAAGTTTGGTACATCATGGCAATACGGCCGACGCGGAAAATATTTACGTCCAACTCAGTACCGTTCAAAACGATGGTATCTGGATAGGTTTCGATATTGAGGCCATAGTCGGTTTCGATCTTATAGACTTCGAGAATCTGTCTAAACTTCTCGGCAGAAGTGATATCTGAACGCCCTAGATTATCTTCTAGGCGAACAATACTGTCGCGCCGATCGTCGATATGAAAAGGAAGATCAAGCTCAATGAACTGCTTCAAGGACTCAATCATTTCCACCATTACTGGCGCGATTTGCACACCCATAATAGAGGCTTCATCAATAGATCGGTCCAGATTGCCAATTTGGCGTTCCTGATCATCTATCTGAAGCTGAAGCTGAGCGTTGTAGACTTTTAGGCCTTCAACTTGCTTAGCCACGACCTGAAACTCGTCAAAGAGGCGGGTAGTGGCATCGTCGATGCCATCGATCTGACCTTGGCCAGCTGCTGCAGCTGGGGCAATGCCTGATGCTTCGTTAAGTACATCGTCTACCGATTGAGCGTGAATGCTGCTGCCATAAAAAGCAGTGCAGAGTAATGATAGGAAGCATCCGATGTGCTTCAGTCTCGCAATATTCATGGTGTCCTCTTAGCTAGGGTCTTATATGAATTCGTAACCAGATTGTCTAAGGGAGGAAGAAAATAGCAACTCATTCGCGAGAAACTTAGAATCTGCACAGAAAGTACCGACACTACGCTGCGTATTTATCAAGACGTTTTCACGCCTTTTCGCCCCCTTGCCTTAATGTTAGCACTAATATAGAAAATGTCACCATAGGCAATCGCATCGAAACGCAGGTATTCACTGATTCTTTTCTTAACTTAACATTTGGTTTAGATAATTCAGGCTGAGCGTTTTGGTGTTTTGTCTGGCGCTAAACTGAAATCGGCGCCGATATATGAGGGTGGGGATCGTAATCCTCCAGCTCAAAATCCTCGAAGCCAAACTCAAATATATCCTTCACTTCAGGATTGATTTTCATCCTCGGTAGAGCTCTTGGTTCTCGACTCAACTGCTCTCGACTTTGCTCATAGTGGTTGGAGTAAATATGTGCATCCCCAAAGGTATGCACAAAATCACCCAGCTCAAGGTCGCAAACCTGTGCCAACATCATGGTAAGCAAACTATAGGAGGCAATGTTGAAAGGAACTCCCAGAAAAACATCTGCACTACGCTGGTAAAGCTGACAGGAGAGACGCCCATCAGCAACGTAGAACTGAAAGAGACAGTGGCATGGAGGTAAGGCTTGCAGACCAAGCGCTGCATTCTCGGACGGTGATTGCGCCGTATTGGGCAACACTGCTGGATTCCAGGCACTTACCAGTAGTCGGCGAGAGTCGGGATTGGTTTTGATGCTCTGAACCAGCTCAGATATCTGGTCGATGGTCTCGCCATCCGGCGTCTGCCAGGACCTCCACTGAGCGCCATAGACGGGACCCAGCTCGCCCTCTTTTGTAGCCCAATCGTCCCAGATCTTGACGCCATTTTCTTTTAGGTAAGCGATATTAGTTTCACCTTTGAGGAACCAAAGCAGTTCATGAATGATAGAGCGCAGATGACACTTCTTTGTCGTAACAAGAGGAAAGCCCTGCTGCAGATCAAAGCGCATTTGATAACCAAATACACTGCGGGTGCCTGTGCCTGTGCGATCCGACTTCTCGACACCCTGCTCCATTACGTGCCGCATAAAATCTAAATACTGTTTCAACTAATTTTTCCCCCGGAACTCTTTTTGGTAGCAATAACTATTAATGTGATTCCTATGATGATCATTGGCAGACAGAGCGTCTGCCCCCGAGACATCCAGCCAAATAGCAAATCCTGCAAATGCGCATCCGGCTCTCGTGCAAATTCTACGAGAAAGCGGAAACTACCGTATAGCAGCAAAAACAGTCCTGATAGCAAGCCTCGAGTCTTTTGCTTCCTTGCCAACAACATGAGAACGACGAAAAGCACCAAGCCCTCGAGAAATGCTTCATACAACTGCGAAGGATGCCGGGGAATCGCCAATGGATCGGTAGGGAATATCATCCCCCACCAGCCTGTAGTTGGCCTCCCCCAGAGCTCGCCGCCAATAAAGTTGGCAATACGGCCAAGGAACAAACCTATTGGAGCGAGAGGCGCGATAAAGTCACCAAGATCGAGAAAATGGATTTCTAATCGCCGGGCATAAAGCGCCAGCGCAATTATCACACCCAGCAATCCACCATGAAACGACATTCCTCCTTCCCAAACTTTGAATAACCATAAAGGCTCATCCAGGAAACGAGAAAATTGATAGAAAAATACGTAGCCAAAGCGGCCGCCAAGTACGACACCCATCGCACCATAGAAGATGAGGTCTTCAACCTGCCCTTTTTTAATTGGGCACCAGGGGCGCTGCGTCTGCCAAACGGCAATCCGCCAGACTCCGAGAAAACTCAGCAGATAGGCAATACCGTACCAGTGGACTGACAAGGGCCCAATGCTAAAAGCTACTGGATCAATTTCAGGGTATGGAAGCATAGTAGTTGGAGTTTGCGCTGGGCCTTGGTAAACCGCATTTGAAAGTAGAACCCTAGCACGGGTTCAGTCAGATTGTTGAAGGATTATTGCAGAACTAGTGTGACCTTTTTTTGCCAAGCTTGGTTAACTTGCGCAGCTCTGGATCCTGAACAAAATCTGCAAGGCTCTGATGAACCTCTTCGACATTCGCTACTTTAAGAACTTGCTTTAACAGCATGCGCAAATCAGAAAGATTTGAGCTTCTTATTAGCGCTTTTACGCGCAACAAATTGGAAGCGCTCATCGACAGAGACTCATACCCCATGGCAACCAGCAAAAGAGCTCCCAGAGGATCGCCTGCAACTTCGCCACAAACGCCGGCTGAAATCCCTTCTGCCCGAGCGGCACGAGCGACGTGGTGCAGCGCAGCGATCACCGCAGGATGCATCGCATCATAGAGATCGACAACACGGGGATTGTTCCGGTCTACAGCGAGAATATATTGGGTTAAATCATTGCTACCTACAGAGAGGTAGTCCACTCGCTTGGCAAACTCTCGCGCCAAAAATACCGCCGAAGGAACTTCAATCATGGCCCCTAGCTTCGGCATTAATATCTCGTCGAAACCATCCTCTTCCGTCAGTTCGCGATGGGCTCGTTTTACCAGGTCCACAGCCATCTCTAGTTCAGGTACGCCTGAGACCATGGGGAAAAGAATAGATAGATTGTCCAGCTGGTAGGAGGCTTTCATCATCGCCCGCACTTGTCCGAGGAAAAGCTCTGGGTGATCTAGGGTAATGCGTATCCCCCGCCACCCTAAAAAGGGATTGTCTTCCTTTATCGGGAAATATGGCAGCGCCTTGTCGCCCCCAATATCCAAAGTTCGCATCACCACTGGGCGCGGAGAAAATGCCTCCAGGAGCTCGCGATAATATTGGCGCTGCTCTTCTTCCGTTGGGAAGCGCTGTCGCATAAAGAAGGGGACTTCGCTGCGGAACAGGCCGACACCTTCGGCGCCGCGCTCAATGGAAGTTCTGACATCCGCCATCAAACCAGTATTTACCAGCAACTTAATTCGATGATCGTCCAAGGTGATGGCAGGCAAATCACGCAACTGTTCCAGCTCTGTGCTTAGCTCGGCATCTTCGCGACGCAATTCCTCAAAGTAACTGCGATGCTCAGGGGTAGCATTTGCGTACATGTAGCCGTTGTGCCCGTCGACAATAACTTCCTTGCCTCGCAGCCTTCCAGGTTTAAGGCCCTCTACTCCAACAACAGTAGGTATACCCATCGCACGGGCAAGGATCGAGAGGTGAGAATTTACCGAGCCTTGAGCAGACACCATCCCGGCGAGTTTCTCCGTGGGAATAATGCCGAGCACATCGGGTGACAAGTCTTCGCCGATGAGAATCGTTTGATCAGGGAATTCGATTTCATCGGACTCGTGCTCCTGCATATAGCTGAGCACCCTTCGACCGAGATCACGAATATCCACCGCGCGCTCACGGAAATAAGGATCTTCCATAGCTTCGAAGTGTTTACAGTGCGCCAGTATCACCTCGCTCCAGGCTGACTGAGCCGAAGCCCCCTCTTTGATACGTTGCTTAACTTCGCGGCCCAAATTCTGATCGTCAAGCATTTGCACATAGGCGGTAAAAAGCAGGCGCTCTTGATCGCTAATATGAGAACTAAGACTGCGCTCAAGGTTCTTGATATGAAGTCGAGCACGAAGAACGGCTTCGTTGAATTCCTCCATCTCGGTTTTTTCGCCGCGCGATTCAACCGCGCTAGTGGCATAGAGATCCGCCACTGGAGAAATAACCACCACCGAACCCAAGGCAATGCCGGGAGAACCTGGCAGTCCGTGAAACTCGATTTCCTGATCTGCACCACCGCCGGAGGTCAGACGTTTCAGATCACCCACGGACTCTGCATGGGCTATCTCACCCGCAAGCTGCGCCGAAAGCGTGATTAAAAAAGCTTCGTCGCTCTCATCAAACTTACGTTTGACTCTTTGCTGAACCACCAACACGCCCAAAACGCGTTTGTGATGAATAATGGGCACGCCGAGAAAGGAACTGTACTTCTCTTCTCCAGTTTCTGGAATGTAGCGGAACGCCGGATGCTGATCAGCAACCTCAATATTGATGGGTTCTTCGCGCGAAGCCACCAAACCGACCAGCCCTTCGTCAAACCCCAAGCTCACCTTGCGAACTGCTTTTCGACTCAAGCCCTTGCTTGCCATAAGCAAAAAGCGGCTGCGCTCTTCATCGTGCAAATAGATCGAACAAACACTCACAGACATGCTGCGCTTAACACGACTAACAATAACTTCCAGCGCGACCTCGAGGTCGGCCGATTCCGATACCTGCTGAATAATTGAGCGCAGATCGCTAAGCACGTTCAACCTCGTGTTAGTCGAACATGGATCGGGGACAGTTCAGTCATGGCCTTTCGATACACATCCTGTTTAAAGGGGACGACCTGGGCAACTGGGTACCAATAACTTACCCAACGCCAGTCGCGAAATTCTTCCTTGTCTCCGCAGTCAAATCGAAACTGCTCATGATCTGATTTGATCTGAAGTAAAAACCACTTTTGTTTTTGCCCGATGCAGGGTGGATTTTGACGCCTGCGAATGAGATTTTCGGGTATACGGTAGCGCAACCAAGATCTGGTTTGACCGAGCAAAGACACGTCGGACTCATTTAGCCCAACTTCTTCATATAACTCTCGGTACATGGCATCTTCTGGGCTCTCCCCGGAATCAATCCCTCCCTGGGGAAATTGCCACGAATCAGTATTCTGTACGCGCTGACCCCAGAATACCTGGCCAGAACCATTGGCGATAATGATGCCAACGTTGGCTCGAAAGCCGTCTGAATCGATCATTTGCGATTCCAGAATCAGTAGGACGAACGGGAAATTGTGCCCTTAGAGCTGCCCAAATAACAAGGGGCACGCAATCACTCAGCGATTTCTTCGCCGTAACCCTCAGCATCCATGGAATCATCGAGCTCATTGATATCTGTCGGTCGAACCCGAAAGAACCACCCATCTGCGTAGGGCGACTCGTTCACCAATTCTGGTTCATCCTCTAAAACCTCATTCACTTCAATTACTTCTCCAGAAACCAAAGAGAAAATGTCAGAGGCTGCTTTAACCGACTCGACAACTCCTGCCTCTTCGTGGGCAGTAACCTGCGCTCCCACCTCAGGCAACTCGATGTAAACCACATCCCCTAGGCTCTCTTGAGCATAATCAGTTATGCCAATTGTTACGGTGCCATCGGCATTTTGACGGGCCCATTCGTGGCTCGCCAAGTAACGCAAATCTTCGGGTATCTCACTCATGTAATGACTCTATTTTAACTGTTGAAACAAAAAATAATTTGAACTGACTAGTGTGTGATTAATCCTGAAATTCCGCAAGCTTAGGAACAAAGAGGGCGTTTATTATGTCAGTAAAATATTCTTACCATTGCTGACAAAAGCCGGCTTGGTAACCTGAGCGTCGACGGAGCGACCGCGAATAACCACCTGAACTTTTGACCCAGCAGGAATATTGATGGGGATCCTCGCTAAAGCAATGCTTGCCTCTATGGTTGGAGAGTAACTACCGCTTGTTACAACTCCACTAACGCTCTCAGTCTGCACCTCACAGCCATCCCTAATAACACCCTTGCCTTCCAATACCAGCCCTACCAAATGCTGCCTCACTCCCAACTGTAAAGCGGATTCAATAGCGGTTCGGCCGATAAAATCCCGGCCTTCGCGCATCTGAATAGTCCAGGACAGATTGGCGACGATGGGGCTGGTGTTCTGATCCATCTCATGGCCCCACAAACAATACCCCGCCTCCAACCGCAGTGTGTCGCGCGCGCCCAGTCCGGCGGCGACTGCGCCATGTTCGATCAGCTCACACCAGAGTCGCTCAATTTTGTCGTTGGGGCAGATAATCTCAAAGCCGTCCTCTCCGGTGTATCCCGTTCTGGCAACACTGCAACCTTCCAGGCTGGTCATTTGAAAGCGCTTTAGCTTGGCAGCTTCCGCCCAACCTGATGGTTCCATCTCCTCAAGAATCTCTGCCGCCTTTGGTCCCTGCAACGCCAAAATTCCCAAATCGGGTCTTGCGCTTAGCTGCACATCGAACTTCTTTGCCTGAAGCTGCATCCAAGCCAAATCAGAATCCTTGTTTCCGCAATTCACCACGATGCGATACCTGTCGGTGCGCAGCTTGTAAAGAATCAGATCATCCAGAACACCACCAGAATCATTTAAAAGTAGTGAATATTGACCAGCACCCACCCGATTTAGTCGAGCCACATCGTTGGCAAGTAAGTAGCGAAGATAAACCTCTGTATCGACACCGATAACATCAATTACACCCATGTGACTCACATCAAAGACACCACAAGCGCGACGAACAGCATGATGCTCTTCAATTTGTGAGCCATAGTTGACCGGCATATCGTAACCACCGAAATCAACCATGCGGGCGCCCATCTGGCGATGAGTCTGATTTAGAACCGTTGTTTTTAGTTCGGTGGACAATGTGGATTCCCGAAGTTGTGCAGATTGGTTTTGCAGAATTATAGGGCTTATAAAAAATTCTGTCCGAACAGATAACCATGGGTTTAGTCTAGCCATTGAAGAACGATTCTTCCGTACAATGTCACCCATCTAGCTAGCGAAGAAATATGGCTTTGACCGATCTGCAATCTATCTTTAAGAAAATTATTTCCCTGAGCCCTGCAACTGATCCAGTGATTGGCCCCTATTGGAGACTGATGCGATTTGATCGCCCGGTGGGCACTCTGCTAGTGCTTTGGCCCACACTCTGGGGACTCTGGCTGGCAGCTGAAGGAACACCAGACTTCCATCTAATCATTATCTTTGTGCTGGGCTCCATCACCATGCGAGCCGCAGGGTGTGCCATTAACGACTACGCTGACCGCGACTTTGACGGCATGGTTGAGCGCACTAAAAACCGTCCTTTGGCAACCGGCGAGCTCAGTCCAAAACAGGCGCTTATTTGCTTCTTCTGCGCTTCCGGATTTGGTGTACTCCTGGTGCTTTTGACCAACCTGCTGACAATGCAGATGGCGCTCATAGGCGCAGTGCTTACCGCCATGTACCCCTTTTTGAAACGCTGGACACACTTGCCGCAAATCTGGCTTGGCTTAGCCATGAACTGGGGCATTGTGATGGCCTTTACCGCACAAAGTAATTCGCTCACCCCAGGCATCGCTGTATTTTATTGTGCCGCCATCTGCTGGACAGTCGCTTACGACACTTGCTATGCCATGGTGGACCGAGAAGACGACCTAAAAATTGGCGTTAAATCCATTGCCATTCTCTTTGGCGATCAAGACAAAATGATGGTCGGTGTGCTGCAGGCACTCACATTCTTTGCACTCTATATTGGCGGTCAACGCTTTGGCCTGGCGCCGGTTTACTTTTGGGCATTGCTGCCGGTAGTTGCGCTCTTCAGTTACCAGCAGTGGCTAATACGCGATCGAAGCCCTTCCGGCAGTTTCAGCGTCTTTATGAACAATCAGTGGGTCGGCCCGATCGTGCTAATAGCCATTCTGCTTGGCCAAATTTAGGTGAGTGCTTCTTCCCCACTGCAAATCGAATTTGTTTCCGATATCACCCAGATCGGAGAGCAGAGGTGGAACCAACTTCGCGTCAATTCGGATCCAGGAAATTATCCTTTTACCCGATATGAGTTTCTCGCCTCACTAGAACAGACTGGCTGTGTCGGCGTCGATAGCGGGTGGCAAGCTCGCCATGTGATTGTCCACCGCGGCGACGAGCTGGTGGCAGCTCTGCCGAGCTATCTCAAATCGCACTCCTACGGAGAATACGTATTTGACTGGAGCTGGGCCCAGGCATACGCGCAAGCGGGCCTGGACTATTACCCGAAACTAATTTCGGCCATTCCCTTTACACCTGTGCCCGGTCCAAGGCTGATATGCGATAACGGAGAGAATAGTGCAGAACTCGTTGCCGAAATCTTTGAATCCATAGGCACACATTTGGAAACTGAGGATTGCTCTGGATGGCACCTACTTTTCCCTAATACTGATTTGATGGCAGCCAGCAAAGATCTGCCAGTGCTTGCACGCGAAGATATCCAGTTCCACTGGAGGAATAACAACTACCAATCTTTCGACGACTTTCTATCCACCATGCGATCATCAAAGCGCAAGCAGTTGCGCCGGGAACGACGCATAGTTGCCGATCAGGCAGTGAAAATGCAGCGCTATTCCGGCTCAGAAATTACTTCCTGGGTGATGGACAATTTTTATATCTGTTATTGCCAGACCTACCTACGTCGCAGTGGTCACCGAGGCTATCTCAACCAAGAATTCTTCCAGAAAATCTCGGAAACTATGGCCGATCAAATGATGATCGTCCTAGCGCTAAAGGAAGACCAGCCCATTGCTTCTTCTCTCTTCTTCTTTGATCAAGACAATCTCTACGGTCGTTACTGGGGTGCCCTTCAGGATATTGATTGCCTGCACTTTGAAGCTTGCTACTATCAAGGCATCGATTTTGCCATCGAGAAAAATCTGTTGAACTTCAACCCCGGAACTCAGGGTGAACACAAGCTTGTGCGCGGATTTGAACCAACAAAGACGCACTCGCTCCACTGGGTGCGAGAACCGCAATTTCAGAACGCTCTTGAGGACTTTATGCGACGGGAGAGTGAATACAAATCGGAATATCAGCAAGCTGCAAAAGAATGCCTTCCATTTCGACGAAATCAATCTGCGCCAGAAAAATAATTGGGTTGATCGATGTCATATATCTGTCACGCTCTATTCATAAACTGCAATCGTCTATGAGCCATTAATCTAAACCATGTCACGAAAAACCGTACTTATTGTCGATGATGAAGCTGCCATTCGCGAGATGCTAAAAGTTGCACTCGAGATCGCGGAGTTTGATTGCATTGAGGCAAAAAATGCCTATGAGGCACAGGTTGCGGTAACAGATCAAAGGCCGGATCTGGTGTTACTGGACTGGATGATGCCTGAAGTGAGCGGATTAGAGTTGCTACGTCGATGGCGCCAAAACGAAGAAACTGCCAGCCTTCCCGTAATAATGCTCACTGCCAAGGCGGAAGAGGAAAACACAGTGAAGGGCCTGGATACCGGCGCAGACGACTATATTTCCAAGCCCTTTTCTCCTCGAGAGCTGGCTTCTCGAATCAAAGCTCTAATGCGCCGAACGCAGCCTGACGCCCCAGAAGACATGCTACGCACAGCAGATCTTGCAATCGATCCTGTTAGCCGCAGAGTGACTATCAAAGACCAACCTATAGCGCTTGGGCCAACCGAGTACCGACTTCTTGAGTTTTTTATGACCCATCCGGATCGCGCTTTTACTCGAGAACAGCTGCTGAACAAGGTTTGGGGGGCCAACGTCTATATCGACGAACGAACCATCGATGTCCATATCCGTCGCCTACGAAAAGCGCTATCAATTGATAATTACGAGAATACTATTCAGACCGTTCGCGGATTTGGTTATCGATTTTCCAAAGAAGCTCTGGTTAAATCCCCAGATTAGAATTATTTAAATCTGCACCGAGGCTAACCAGCCCTTTTGAAAAGCCAGTACAAATCTGAAATCAACTTACTGCTGCTCACTCTAGTCTTGAGCTCGCTTGCCGGTATTGCTCTGGGGTTTCCACAAACTGGTTTGCTCTGCGGTCTGGTGGGATTTCTAGGTTGGACTTTTTATCGCGCTCGTCTTCTCGACAAGTGGCTCGCAAAACCAGGCAGTGACAAGCCAGAACTGACTGGCATCTACTCTCATATCATGGAAAGAGTGTTGCGCATACAGCGGCATAACGAGCGGGAGGCACAAGTACTCCGTGGCCATTTGGAACGCCAGAACTTACTCGTAGAAGAAATGCGTGACGCAGTGATTTTGGTGGACGAACACGACCGCGTGAAGTGGCTGAATCGCGCTGCAGAAACTCTGATAAACCTGGATTCGGACAAAGACCTGGGCGTACCGATCAAAGGCGCAATTCGAAATGCGGCTTTCCACTCATATCTAGATGGCGAGGACTATAGCCAACCGAAGCGTATCTGCTTTGACGAAAATGCTAAGAGCTGGCTGGATATCTCCATCACTTCATACGATATCCACGAAAAACTATTGGTGATCAGAGACGCATCCGCGATTCAGGAATTGGAAGATATGCGACGTGACTTTATCGCCAATCTTTCACACGAATTACGCACACCTGTCACCGTTTTGGTTGGCTACCTAGAAACCCTTGAGTTACAGGACCCAGAAAACCCGGCAACCAGCCGGATACATTCTGAGATGAGTAAACAATGCGAGCGTATATCCGCGCTTCTGAAAGATTTACTCACCCTGTCACGCCTGGAAGCCATCGACACTAAAGATTCTTCAGCTGTCATAGAGATTAGCCAAATGCTCGAACGAATTGGCGATGAAGCCAAAGGGCTAAATGAGTTCGACGGGCACAAGCTCAATTTGAAAATCGAACCGAATCTTCGAGTAATGGGCACCAGCAGCGACATGCTGAGCGCTTTTTCTAACCTCATCTACAACGCCGTGCGCCACACACCAGCTGGCACAGAAATTACGGTACGCGCGCGCTCAAAAGGCGGTATGGCGCGAGTGGAAATTATCGATCAGGGCCTGGGAATTGAGCGTCAGCATTTACACAGACTCACCGAAAGGTTTTATCGAGTTGAATCTAGTCGCAACTCCGAAACTGGCGGCACCGGCCTCGGCCTGGCAATTGTTAAACACGCCTTAGGTCGAAGCGGGGGCAAACTCAAGATTGAGAGTACTTTGGGCAAAGGCAGTTCCTTTCGATGCCTATTGCCGCTTGCGCCCAAGCGCGAAAAGGGACAAGAGGATCTTGAAGCAGAAACTGCTCCACTAGAAAAGATTGCGAGCTAACTAAAGACTAATAGAGGGATGGAATGAAACGCTTGGTTTGCATGCTATAGCGTTCGTAGTCTCCGGACCTCTTGATCAGGGAACGCTCTTCTAGGCGAGATTTTCTATCCAGTACAAAAACCAATGCCACCCAGGCGAGCACACTCAACCAGCTTAGACTCATCAAACAGATACCCGCCAAGGCTAGTAACACAGCTAGGTACATGGGGTGTTTCAGAAAGCGGTACGGTCCGTTGAAGCAAAGTGAGGCTCCTTCCTTTGCTTTGTGATTGATATTGAAGTTATCTGGCCGGTTTGTCGCCAGGGTCCAGGCACCAAGAATCAGGCCAAGCGCCAACACCAACGCCCCATGGGTATTAAACTGGGGCAATGAACCCGAGCCAGCCAAAACCACAATGATTAAAAAAAACTCAATATAAACAATAACCTGAGATTTTCTAAAGGGCCTATTCATTTGTAGTTGCTGTGCCAACCTTAAAATCTGAAGCCGAAATCTTAGCGGGAAAAGCTATGATGTCAAAATGACCTCTGCCGCAGAAAATCCAAATCCGACCACCGAGCAAAGATTCGCTTCTAACTGGCTGTCTAATCTGAATCCAGTTAACCATTTTGCCAAGCTTGGAGAGGAGTTCTATTCCGAGGTTAACCCTCTGCCGCTCGCCAAACCCCGACTGGTCGATTTAAGCCCCGCTGCCTGCCAATTGCTGGATATTGATCCAAATGCGGATGAGAAAGATTTATGCGCCATGCTAAACGGCGAACTGATACCCTCAGGCTTTGAACCCATTTCAATGCTCTATGCTGGCCATCAGTTTGGAGTGTGGGTGCCTCAACTTGGCGACGGCCGCGCCATGATCTTGGCACAGGTTGAAAACCCGCGAAGCGGTTTGTGGGAGCTACAACTCAAGGGCAGCGGCCCAACGCCCTATTCGCGTCACGCCGACGGCCGAGCTGTTCTGCGATCTACCATTCGCGAATACCTCTGTAGTGAAGCCATGCATGCCCTAGGCATTCCCACCACTCGGGCGTTAGGACTAATCGATTCGGACACAGCGGTATACCGCGAAGAAGTGGAAACCGGAGCCATTCTAATGCGCATGGCGCCTAGCCACCTGCGCTTCGGCAACTTCGAACTATTCGCTTCTCGGGAGCAGCAAGACCAGGTCAAACAGCTCGCCGACTTTGTGCTCCAGCATCATCGATCCGAGCTTCTGGAAAAGGACAAACCTTATCTTGCGCTCTATCAGGATGTCATCAGACGCACTGCAAGCCTAATGGCACAGTGGCAGTCCGTAGGCTTCTGTCACGGCGTCATGAATACCGACAATATGTCTATTCTGGGGCTCACCATCGACTACGGCCCCTTTGGGTTTATGGAAGCCTACAACCCTAGTCACATTTGTAATCATTCAGATCATTCGGGTCGATACGCCTTCAATCAGCAAGGAGACATCGGCTGGTGGAATCTTGCCGCTTTGGGAAATGCTTTCCTTTCGCTTCTTGAACTTGATGAGGCAAAACTGGCGATCGAATCCTACAAATCTCTCTATCAAAAAGCCTTGTTGGATCTGCACCTGAAAAAGTTCGGCCTTGAAGCAGCTATGGAGGGTGACGGGGAGTTGATTCAAGATTGGTTCAAGATTCTTGAATCTGGGGGTATAGATTTCACCAACGCGTTTCGGGCACTTAGCCATTTTTCTCTCGTTGAGAGTACACCCGAACAATTGCAGGATTTATTTGCCGATACACAGGAATTTAAACTCTGGCTCGATCGCTACAGCACCCGCTTGGAAAAGCAGGTTATTTCTGATGAGACACGACAAAAACAAATGCTGGCAACTAATCCCAAATATATTCTGCGGAATTATTTAGCAGAGAACGCTATCGCCAGAGCCAAGCAGGGCGACTATTCCGAAGTTGTAAAACTCAGGGAAGTCCTCAGTAACCCTTTTGACGAGCAATCGGAAAATGAGATTTATGCTGAAGCAGCTCCAGCCTGGGCAACTGGAATTTCGATAAGCTGCTCTTCCTAAAACAGAGGACAAACCCGTGAGCTATGACGAAGCAGCAAAAGAAGTCCTAAAGATAGATGGCGTTGAGGCCTCCACCATGATGGGCACCCCCTGCCTTCGCTACTTTTCTTCTCCGAATTCCAAAGGCGAATTTATGGCCATGATGTTCGACAAGGAAGACTCGCTGATTATTAAGGTGTCGCCGGAGCGGGTGAACGATTTGATCGCTGAAGGCAGCGGCCGGGAATTTAATTTCACCAAGAAAAGGTTTAAAGAGTGGGTATTGATCCCCTCCGAGTTTGAAGCAGATTATCTAGCTTATCTAAGGGAAGCCTTGGACTACGCGCGAGCTAGCGCCTAACTATTCGTTGTTCCAGCTCTTAATGGCAGGGCAACCAAACAACAAATTCGACGCCTAAATTGTCCGGCAGATTGTGCGCCTCCACTTTGCCTCTGTGAAACTCCGCTACGCGTTTAACAACGAATAGCCCCAGGCCAAGATGGGGCTTTTCACCAGACTCTCCCTCAGCGCGTACCGAAACGAGAGAATCAAATAGATTGTCCGCCATCTCCTCCGGCAAGCTAGGCCCTTGATTAGCAACCCCCAAGCGAACCTGTCCCCGCTCCAAAGCCAAACTCAATTGAATGGTGCCAGTCGAAAAATCTGCCGCATTGTCCACCAGCTTGTCTAACATCTGGGCAAATAGATCGGCAGAACCCAGAACTTGGGATGCAGCAACACCCTCTTCAACATCAACCTCAAATTTCAGCTGAGAATAGAGGTCTTTGTAGGCTTCCGATAAATCCGAGAAGACTTTGGCCGGATAAAAGCTTTCGCGCTCAGCATTTTCAATGGCCGACTCAATCGCGCTGGATTGACTCATAGAGGACAAAATATTAGCCAGTCTCTCGATGCCGCCGCTGGCGCGCTCCAGATAACGCTCTCGTTCTTCAGGGCTTTCAGCGTGCACCAGGTTATCCAAAGAAGAGCGCACTATGGCCACTGGTGTTCGGATCTCATGAGACAACTTGCCTGAGAGCGACTGCAGATATTGGGTATATCCATCTACCCGCTGAACCATCTCAGAATATTGGCGACTTAATTCTCCCAACTCATCTTTGGATTTTGATGCGCGAAAAGCTTTGCTCGCCTTTCGGCTTTCTGGGTTGTCTCTGACCAGCTCGGAGGTCGCAAAACTTAGCCGCCTGATACGGCCTGATAACCAAAGCGCATAACCTATTAGCCCGATACTGGTAATTAAAAAGGCTGAACCCGTGTACCAAAGCAAACGGGTGAGTGCGGCGCTGTTGATTTCACTAAGAGTTTGAGCTGGCTCATCCGCCACCAAGGTCGCCACTCTCAATCCGCCTATCTCCACTGGCACATAGGCTCTGGCAACTCGCGCATTGCCCTCGCGGTACCAATTCACCTTTGGTGTCGATCCATCAAAGTGGTCCGGTTCAATTTGTAGAAAACCCTGCTCACTTACTTGGCTAAGGTTGCCAACAAAATCCTGCACACTGACAAACTCATACAAGCCACTCAGCCAGTCCTGAGGCTGCGCGGCTTGGATAGGATCCCGCTCAACTCTAGCGGCAACAGATCCGCTATTGCTGAGCAAATAGATAGACTCTTCCCGCGTCGCCTCCTGCCAATCCAGGATGGCGGTCTGCAGCTGGTTTTGCGTCTCAATATATTTAAGCGGACCGCCATCTTGTGCCAAGCCAATTGCGGCCAAGGTGCGATTGGTGTTTTCCACCACTTCCACTCCCAACCTGCCGGAGGCCAGATAGGCAGGGATGCGAATTTCAACCAGATACCCCTCATCCGTTTCGCGCCAGAATGCATTGAGCGTGTATTCCGTAGCGGGTGCGCCAAGCTGATCCAAATAGATTGCCCAAAGCGCTCCAGGGTTCTCGGTGCGCAGCCAATAGCGCTGGGTATTGGTTTGAAGATTTAAATAGTCTCCCAAGGCCAGCTGACCCGAGGCTGGGCGGTGATATTGAATCGAAGCATCCTGAACCTGCAGGCAGAGGTAAAAATCCGGCTGTACCCTGCCGGCAAGATAACGTGCGGATTCTCCAGCGGACTGCCAGATCAACTCCCCAGTCACACTTGACCAATCCTCACACCGACCATCTAAAAGTGGACGGTCCGACAAGTCCCCAAACTGAATACCTCCAATCTGAGGCGGCGGCAGCAAATCGGCAAAGTAGTGCGGATTGCTCTGTAGCTGAAAAACCAAAGAAAGAGCACGATCCAACAGCGCTTCGGCCTGCGTTTGAAGCAGTTGCGCATCCATTTGACGAACGTACTGAAAGCCCGCCAGCGGGAGCGACAGGGTCAAGAGGCTGACCAGAAATAACTGACGGCTTAATTTCACGGATTAGTTGCTCGTATCCCTCAATTTCTTCAACTTATTCTTCAGACAAGTTCCAACGATATCCCATTCCGTAAGCCGTCTGAATGCCATCAAATGTAGAATCGATCGCCTGAAATTTTTTACGCAGCCTTTTGATATGAGAGGTGATGGTATTGTCGTCCAATACCACGTTAGCTGCGTCCATCAATTGCTGCCGATTTTTTACGTGGCCCGGTGATTTTGCCAAAGCATGCAGAATCCAGAATTCCGTAACAGTAAGATCCAAAGGCTCAGCCTGCCACTTGGCTCGCATGCGATCGAGATTTATCTCCAATTCACCGCGATGTAATTCCTCGTCCTTGGCATTGCGGTCGGACAAGGCCTCCACACGCCGAAACAGCGCAACTATGCGCGCCAACATATGTACCTGGCTAATATCCTTGGTCAAGTAGTCGTCGGCCCCGAGTCGCAGACCAGAAATCACATCAAATTCAGAGTCCCGCGCGGTAAGGAAAATAATAGGCAGTTCCGGAGCCATAGTGCGCAGTTGACGGCATAGATCGAAGCCGCCTTCCACTTCATCCGCCAGACCAACATCGATAATGGCCAGGTCCGGCAGTCGGGACTCGAAGGACGCCATGGCATCTTTGCGATTTTCATAGACGCGAACTCGGTAGCCCTGTCTGCGCAACGCCTCAGAATAATTGGCGGCAATCGCCGGTTCATCTTCGACAATGGCAATTTCACGATTCACTGCTGACTCCATCCGTTAATAGATGACTCATTCTATCCCCACCCCCATTAGAAAATCAGTGGGCAAAACCAAAGTGCCACAATTGATCATTTTTGGTCAGGGATTTGGCATCGGGTTTTAGCTGAAATGTCAGAGCATTTTGCTGCAATAGCCTTTTATAAAGCGAGCAAACAGATGCCTTACAAACGAACTCGAATTCCCAAATATCTGATCTTGGAAGATAACAACCCACCCAATCACCGCAGAGCATGGGGTTTGACCCTCATCTTTTTTGTCCTAATTGCTGTCACTGTTTTGGTGCTGTTTTAATCAAAACTACATGCAACTGAAAAATAATTGTCATCTAAAACAAATTTTTTCATATAACTGAAATATTTGTTTCATAAAGTGCCGCTCAGATTAACTCTATTACACAATCTGGAGCGAACATGGCGTCAGTCAAAACATCCCTCTCAATACTAGCCTGTATCTTGGGCTCACTGGTCACGGTGCACTCGGTATCTGCTCAAGACAGCAGCGGACCAGTTATCGGCGCAAATGGCCCACTCTCTGTCGAATCAGCTGATGGAGACTATTCGATAAAGCTGGGTGGTCGTATCCACTGGGATTACAACCGAGCCGAAGAAAACGATGTGGTGGACGAAGATGCCTTTGATATCCGCCGTGCACGACTTTACATATCAGGCGACATTCAGGACTGGGGCTACAAACTGCAATTTAACGTCGGCAATAACAATGGCGGCACTCCAGAGGATGTTTATATCCGCTATAACGGCCTCAGCAACGGTATGCGAGTGACCATCGGTCGGCAGAAAGAGCCCTTTGGTTTGAACCAACTAAACAGCTCCAACGACATTGTCTTCCTTGAGCGCTCAGCGAGTGATGAAGCATATGCTCCGGCTCGTAGTGATGGTGTTCAGCTAAATGGTAGCTCTGGAAACACGGTTTACGCTCTGGGCGTTTTTGAAGACGATGCCGATACCAGCACTTTTGCGCTCACTGGCCGCGTTGCCAGCGCCGTTGTCCGAAATGATGACATGCTTGTGCATTTGGGATTGGGCCATACCTCTCGAGGAGCCGATATCAGTTCTACCGCATTTGAAGCGGCGATGGTTTCCGGCCCGCTGCACCTTCAAGGCGAATACTATTCCTCCGACAACGCGGGTACTGACCTGAGCAGCCATTATCTCCAAGCCGGCTGGTTTCTAACCGGTGACAGCCGGCCCTACTCCGGCGGCACATTTGGCCGCGTTAAGCCGAATCAAGCTTCTGGGGCCTGGGAAATTGCGCTTCGCTACGAGTCAGGTGATGGTAACTTCAGCGACCTAGAATTAGGCAACACCGACGCGACCTCAGTTGGCGTTGCTCTGAACTGGTATATCAATAACTTCAGCCGCTTCGGCATAAATTACACAACTGGCGAAGACAATACCGGGAATGACACTGGCAGCGAGATTCGCGCCAGAATCCAGGTCGCCCTATAAGACTGGATTGAAATTAAAAGGCCGCTAGCAATAGCGGCTTTTTTTATGCCCGCTCAAAAACTGAGCCTTTATTGAATTAGCGAAGCCGCTTTTATCTGGGCGAAGACTTTCAGGCCTTTTTCCAAACCGAGCTTTTCGCATGAAAGTTGGGATATCAAGGCCGACAACCTAGCCTCCCCAGCTCGAAGCCGGACAATATTTTGAGCAGGGTTGGCACTTCTTTCTAGCGCCACAATTTCCGCTTCCAGAATATTGAGGATGCTAGAGGATTTTGCGTGTTCGAGATTTAGGCTAATGTCTTTCGCAGCTAGCTTAAGCCGAACCATCTGGCCTACTTCAGCATCTTTCATCAGGGGAATTCGTATCGACAGCTCCTTGCATCGGATTTCCGTAAGATGATGCTGCGACTCCTGCACGGCCACCTTGCCTTCCAGAACAGTAAAAGGCTCATCCACGGCTACTTCCAGAAGAGAACTATCCTGCAAAATTTCCATAATCGGCCCGCTTGCAATAATAGCGCCTTGCTCCATCAGTACGAGATGATCTGCGAGTCGGACGATCTCATCTAAAGCATGACTGACATAGAGAATGGGAATACCCAGATTTCTGTGTAGGCGATCCAGATAGGGCAATAGCTCTCGCTTACGCTCCGCGTCTAAGGAAGCCAGAGGTTCATCCATTAACAAGATCTTGGGGTTTGCCAACAGGGCTCTTCCAATCGCTACTCTTTGCTGCTCACCACCAGATAGGTCTTGCACACCTCTATCTAATAGATGCTGAATCCCCAGAAGTGCCGCAAGCTCAGTTATGGCCGTCGGTTCAGATTCACCGCCCTGCCGCTTTTGCCCATATTCAAGATTCGCTCTAACGCTAAGGTGGGAGAAGAGGCTGGGTTCCTGAAAAACATAGCCCACACCGCGCTGGTGCACAGGACGGCTTTTGCTTTTGCCTTTCCCCTTCCCTTTCCCTCTCCCATTCTCAGCCTGATCCCAGACTTCGCCCTGAAAACTAATAGAGCCGGTATCGATAGACGCCAACCCTGCAATCGCCCGAAGCAGGCTTGTCTTACCACAGCCAGAGGGGCCAAAGATCGCCGTAACACCCGAGGCAGGCGCCTCAAAGGCAACATCCAGATAGAAGTCTCCAAGCTGTTTCTGAATTGAGATCTTTAGACTCATAAATTTATCTTGTTCTCATCACTCTGGCCTCAACGCGGTTTCACCAAGTCGAAGCGACGGTTGATGCTGTAAACGAAAATCAAAAGACAGAAGGAAAGCAACAGAAGACCGCCGGAGAGCCAATGCGCCTGTCCATATTCGAGCGCAGCTACATGATCATATATAGCGATAGAAAGTACTTGGGTCTCACCGGGGATATTGCCGCCGATCATCAGCACAACTCCAAACTCACCCAAAGTGTGAGCAAAGCCTAATACCGCAGCGGTTAAGTAACCCCGTCTTGATTGAGGCAGAACGACCGAGACAAAAAGGTCTTTCCCATGAGCGCCCAAGGTTCTGGCAACTTCAACGGGCCTAGCTCCCATCTCGGCAAAGGCGTAATGCAAGGGTTGCACCACAAAAGGCAGAGAATAGATCACCGAACCAACGACTAGCCCGGCAAAACTAAAACTTAGCGCGGACAATCCCAAGGACTCAAGTGTTGAGCCAATTGGCCCCTGCGGGCCCAAACTAATCAACAAATAAAACCCCAGAACCGTGGGAGGAAGCACCAGAGGTAGGGCCACGAGCGCTTCAACCGCGACCTTAGCTCGACTTCGGGTGTGTGCTAGCCACCAAGCCAAGGGAGTTCCCAATAGCAGCAAGATTAGCGTAGAAATGCCCGCCAACTTTAGAGTCAACCAGAGAGCAACCAGATCGGGGTTAGCTAAGTTCATAATGGCTCTAGGCCGTAACCAGCGGAGCCAATAAGTTGAGCACCTGAATCCGATTTGAGATAACTCATAAATTCCATCGCTGCGGGATTGTCGGACAGAAGAACTGCCTGCTGTCGGATGGGATTGTAGAGACTCGGCTCGATTTGCCAAACAAATCCCCGCTGGGAATCCGGCAAGCTATTTACCTGGGCAAGGGAAACAAAACCCAGCTGCGCCGCACCGCTGGCAACAAACTGAAAGGCTTGGGCAATATTCTCCCCCAGCACAATTTTGTTCTCTGTCACCTCAATTAGATTAGATGACTCAAGCACTTCCATGGCCGCAACCCCATAGGGAGCGAATCTCGGATTGGCCAATGCCAGATGCCGGTATTCCCCTGATCGCAGCAGGTTAGGTTGATTAGACAGAATTTGTTCACTGCCCCACAACACCAGCTGCCCCAGGGCATAGGTAAAGCGAGAGCCTTCAATTGTTATTCCCGACTCTTCAAGTAGCCGGGGACGTTCGGCATCGGCGGCGAGAAAAATATCGAAGGGTGCACCGTTAACGATCTGCGCATAGTGATGTCCAGTAGAACCAAATGCCAAAACCACTTCATGCCCTGTTTGCTGCTCAAATCGCTCTGCCACTTCCTCAGCGGTTGAAGAAAAATTTGATGCCACAGCAACCAAAATTTCTTCGGCCAATAAGGTGCTGTGATAAATACAACAGAGACTGATCGCCAGCATTGGGCGCAAAAATTTGGCGAGACAGGAGTTCATTAGGAGAGGTTCAAAGATCTGCCATCGAATCGGAATGCAGTAAAAACTTCGGCTGAAGCTATTCGAACTCCCAGTCAAAGAAGACGAAGAAGGAAATGGTAGCTAAGGCTGTTGCGAGAATAACCAGCTGCAAATTTCCAATTGTTGGCAGCACTGCAGGCAAGGCCAATAGCCAGCCATAAAGTGGAGTAAGGAAAAACACCACTGAGGACGCCAGAACAGCAGCCAACACCAAAATCCAATCAAAGTTCTGCTTTGACTGTTTCACACTTTGCCGCAGCAATTCACTGCGTACCTGCATTAGAAATGCATCTGCAGGCAGTTCAGATTCAGTCTGACGCGCCTGGGCAAATATGTCTTCAATTTGATTTTTCATAAAACCATTTCCTCTCGCCAATCTGCGAGCGCAGTTTTAAGTTTTTCTCGCCCTCTGAGTATATGACTTTTTACTGTTCCCAGTGGGCATTCCATAATTTCGGCAATCTCTTCCTGAGTATATTGGCGATGCAAACTCAGATGCAAAGCTGTCCTTTGTTCTGGGCTCAAATAGCCCATAGCCTTGGCAAGATCGCGGTGTAAATCTGCACCGGTTTCATTAACGCGCAATTCGGGAGCCTCTTCCTCAGCAACCAATGTGTGAGCATTTTTGCGGCAGTGGCTAACAAATTCATTGTAGGCAATTCGATAGAGCCAAGTAGAAAACTTAGAATCCATACGAAACCTGCCAATCGACCGGTAGGCTTTGATAAAGGTGTTTTGCGCCAGATCATCAGCCAAGGCTTCATCCCAACCCGTAAGCTGTCGCAAGGAAAATCTGAGTTGAGATTGATGTTGCTCCACCAAAAGCTCAAAGGCGCGCACATCGCCTTGATGTACTCACCTCTTAATAAGCTCTATTTCGCTGGGCATCTTTGCCCTATCCAGGAGAAGCGAACCCTAGCCAGTCTCCTCGCTATCCTGTTGCTCCAGTTTCCAGATAGCCAGCTTGGCCAGGCCAATAAACCCAGGGATACAACCGATGGCCGCAACTTCTTCGCCACCAACCAAGAGTAGAAATGTCGCTATGCCCAGTCCCGTGGCCAAGTACATCACACCACTTTTCAGATTATTCTTTGGCGAACCTTGTAGTAACTTATCCAGAACCTCGGGAGCAACCTGTGCATCACTGCTGGCGTACTGTCTAAGAGTCTCATGCAGCATCTCTTTACGTTTGTAGCTGTGACGGAGAATAAGGGCAACCACCAATATAGGACCACCTAAAACAAGTATTACGGCAAATAGACCTATCACTTGACCCATATCTCTGCCTGGGCGACCAAAAAAGCCACCTCGGCCTCCGAAGCCATCAAAATCTCCACGAGAACCGTCCTCTATTGCTCCGACAACATTAAAAAGTTCGCCAAGATCAAAGTCGCCCTGAGTCAATCGGTTGTCGGCTACCAATAAAAAACTGGCATCACCCGCTCCGACAATATTGCCCTCCAATAAACCAACGTTTAGCCCGCTTCCGTCGAAATCACCTGCGCCAGTAATTTGCAGCTCAAGCTCTTCAACTTCACCTGCAGCGGAAATATCTCCGGCACCAACAAGCCGAACTTCTACTTCCTCGACTTGCATCGCTTCAATTTCAACATCTCCGGATCCAATCAAACTGATTTCAGCCTGTTCAGCCTCGAGGCCACCGATACTTAGGTCGCCAGAGCCAGTGACACTTATCTCTATGTCTTCGAAATTCAGATTGCCCGTCGTGATAGAACCAGAACTGGCAACAGCCAATTCAAAATCTTCACCATCGGCATCTCCGACTGAAACATCGCCCGCGCCAATCAATGCCAGCGTCTCAAGTTCAGGAAGACTGAGCCTGATTAAATAGTCGCCGCCTTCGCTCTGGTCGATGACAAGAGCATCACCATCCAACCTAGTAATAAGATTGACTAGATCACCATCTAGGCTTTCAACCACTACTTCATACTGCTCAGCAATCTTCACTTCGACGGTTGCCGCAGAGGTGATAACGATCTCGTCAAAATCAGAGATATTTCTGGTTTCTGTTTGCTGTGCAATTGCTAGACCGGGCAAAAGTAGCGCTGTGAGAATTATTCCTTTCATTTGGATGTTCCCCAAAAATGAGTTTGATTTATCTATTTGACGCAAACGAATTGAGTTTGGATGCAGGAGAACAAAAAAGTTTAGAAAGGGGAGTGCCAATCTGGGATTAGGCGTTTAGCTTGCGTGCCCCATGCTTCTGAATGTACATCAGACTATCCCCGTCGCTCATTAGGTCCTCAAGGCTTTTGTGCAGTTTGGGACAGAATTCAACCAAACCAGAGGAGCAGCTCAGTTTGTAGCCACTATTTGATCTAGGATTAAAATCATCGAGGTTTGTTTTAAAGCGTTCGACCGCTGCTTGAGCAGCTTCCTGCGTTGTATTGATCTGGAGCAGAGCAAATTCATCTCCTCCTATTCTTGCGATCAAGTCCGAATCCCGAAATGACTCCTCCATTGTCCTGGAAAAACCGACGAGCGCTTTGTCTCCTTCAGCGTGACCGAAGTTATCATTGATATGCTTAAAATCATCCAAATCAAAAAAGACCAAACAAGCCGGCAGGGATTGTCGAATACAAATATGTAGCCCGTGCTCAGCCAACATTACAAAACCGCGGCGGTTTGAGATTTCGGTCAACTCATCTCGATTTGCTAACTCGACGGCGGCAAGTTCTCCTTCCACCATTGCCGCGAGATCTCGCAGCGCATCTAGATCTTCAGCGGTCAGATTGCGTGGTTGTTCATCAATGATGCACAGAGTACCAAGCTTGCTTCCATCAGTTGCCTGCAGCGGACAGCCCGCATAAAAACGAATATGTGGTTCACCTGTAACCAATGGATTATCAACGAAGCGCTTGTCTTTGGTTGCATCTGGAATCAGAAAAATCTCGTCACCTAAAATAGTGTGACCGCAAAACGAAACGTCTCTGGAGGTCTCCAAAACCGGCAATCCGATACAGGAT
This sequence comes from Porticoccaceae bacterium, assembly GCA_018662305.1. GTDB lineage: Bacteria > Pseudomonadota > Gammaproteobacteria > Pseudomonadales > GM7GCV1 > JABJGI01. The sequence continues at coordinate 26,970 of JABJGI010000085.1, forward strand.
TTAAACCACTGTCGGTTTTCATCAACAAGGCTCACAAGAGCGATAGGCACGTCAAACATGCGCTTTGCCAGACGCGTGAGTCGATCAAAACGATCCTCAGGTAGCGTATCGAGAACGTCTAATGACCTTAGCGTTCTAAGCCGACGCTCTTCGTTTTCTGGTCTTTCTGGTATCTGCAACTTCCCGCCCTACTGCTTCCGTTTCAACACTTGAACCACAAGTATCGGCTCGATTGCCGGAAAAATTCAATCTTTTTTCTAGAGGCCTGTCACAAAATTAAAGACTGACATTGATAGGGCGATCAGAGAAAGCATGAGTGGCAGAGTAAATCTGTGATGAGCTAGTTCAAGATCAGCCAGCACAGCCGAGAGCAGAGGGAAGTGGATCACATGGTGATCGCCACCAACGCGCATAGAAAAGAGATGAGTCTGCGCCCCCTGATCATCGGTATATCCGTGCTTTCGGTCCAGGTGGTAATAGAGACGGCCAAATACAATATCGATGTCGAGGCCCAGTTTTTTGGCAATTGCCTCGCAGTCGATCGGCACATAGATCTTATTGCTACGTGATTTAGACTCTTCATCAAAATCGCAGAAGGTTTGCAGGTAGGTGTCGTAAATCTCTTTTAACAGAATCCGGTCGGTTACATTTCTTCTCACAGCCAATCCTCCGTATCAGATTGGCAATTAAGCTAGACCCGATAAGAATCCAGCGCAAGAAATTTTGTTATAGAGCTAGCGACGCAGCGATTCGATATAAAGACTGATGTCACGGATCTGCTCGTCCGCGAGTATGCTTTCCCAAACGGGGGAATGTCCTTCTCTACCCTTGGCAATAACATCGTAAACCGTGGCATCGTCGTGACCATAGAGGCTGACATCATCGAGCAGACTGGGGGCGCCATACCAATCCACCTGCCCGGCATAATCATATCCGTGGCACTCAGTGCACACTTCAATCATGATATTTTCAGCACGGGATATAGATTCTTGAGGAACGCTTTCCCCTCTTAAATGAGCGACGTAATGAGTTAGATCGGAAAGCATTTGCTCATCATAGCCGTAAGGGTTGTGCTCCAACCCATAAGCTGGCATTTGAGAAAATCGAGCCTTTTCATGCTCGGAACGAATACCGTATTTAATAACGTAGGCCATCGCAGCCAGATCATTGCCCCAAAGCGTTTCCTGGTCCACAAGGTTGGGAACACCCGGCATGCCGGTTCCTTCGGCCCCGTGGCAGGCCGCACAATAAGTGGCGAATAGTTGTTCACCCTGAATTAAAGAACTTTGCAGCGCGGCGGGCTGGGACAGCACATCCTCGAAGCCCAAGTCCAAAACCTCCCACTCCCATTGGGCATAGGCACTCTGTACAAACAGCACCAGCAGAAACAGACTGGTGGGTGAGGCTAGATTTCTCATAAACCTTAGCTCCGAAGGGATTTATCAATTTGCATTCTGCGCTGGAACGCTGTTTGTCACTATGATTTGAATCAACAAAAAAGGCCGGAATCCATTCCGGCCTTTTTCTTTGCTTACTTCTCTTTTGGGGGACTGCGAACCGAATTTTGAGTTCGGCCGCAGGGCTATTGCGTCCCTGCGTATTTGGCCTAGTGACTTTGCGCCACTTCTGAACCGGTGCGTTGAAACACCTCTACATTGACTCGTCGATCGCGAGCGTAGGCCTCGTAATCACCCAGTGAGGCCTCAGATTCAGCTGCACCGTGGTAATAAACCCGAATTCGCTCCTGCTCAATACCCTTCAGGTAAAGCGCATTGGCAACAGAGAGCGCACGAAACTTGGCCAGAACATTGTTGTACTCGTCAGAACCGCGAGGGTCAGCGTGCCCATCTAGCCGTACATTCAGGTGCGGATTGCGCTGGAGATAGTCTGCCAACATATCGATGCGGGTTTGGTCTTCTTCCTGCAAATCGTCTTCGCCAGTGCGGAACATCAATTGAAATTCCAGACGAGTCGCTTCATTTGCTGCAACCAGAGAATCAAGTTCTGATTCCAAGTAAACAACTTGCGAATCTCGATTACGCAAAGCTGAATTTAAAGCAACTAGCTCCGCTTTTGATTCACTTAATGCCAGCTCGGTGGCGGGTAACGCGTCGGCTTTTTCGAATTCTTCGCCGAGGTAGTACCCGCCCAGAGCGCCTAGCAGAAATCCAACGGGTCCAGCTGCTGCCAGCCCTGCCATAGCGCCGCCACTAAATGCGACACCCTGTTTGATTTCGGTGACAGGCTCTCCGGCGAAAGCGCTACTGCTAATAAGGGTAGTTGTGGTTATGGCCAGAACGGCTAGAAATTGGCTTATTGTTTTCATCTTTAAAATCCTCTGTGCTATCTCAGTTTGTCCAAGCGCTGCTGTCTTGGCGTTGAGGCACATTTAAGGCTTCGAATGAGACTTATCTCGGAGGAATTCAGTTATTTCAAAGAACAAATATGACGAATTGTGGCGGTAGCCAAAGGAGCCCTCAGC
>JABJGI010000059.1 GCA_018662305.1 Porticoccaceae bacterium
AGCCCTCAGCTAAAAGAAAAGCAGCTTAATAATAAAGACAACCAGAACCACATTGAGCACGCGGGTGATCAGCTTCTCACCCTTGTTCACAGACATATTGGCGCCAATCCACCCACCAATTGAATTGCCTACAGCCAGACATATACCTGCGATCCACAAAACCTCAACCTGTGAGGCGAAGATAGCCAGAGCTACCGAGGTATAGCAAAGCACAACAAAGACCTTGTGCATATTGACGCGCACCAGATCTAAACCCATAACCCGATGCAATATGGGCATCAACAAAAAGCCGACGCCAATCTGAATAAAGCCGCCCCAAAATCCCGCGCCCACCATGCAGATATGCCCAGCGATCAATCTCTTGGTACTGGGAGCACCTACATCAACCTGCTCTTTTTTTGGCAGCGCCATAATAATCATCACGCCAACCATCACTAGCGCCAGAGTACGATCGAACCATTCACCTGAGAGCTGAACACCAACCAAGGCACCGGCAATGGCACCTGGTGTTGCTGCGGCGGCCAAACTTAAGCTGAGCTTAAAGTCGGAGAAACCCCGCCGAAAAAAGGCGGTTACCGCTGTGGCATTTTGCGCCAGAATAGCAATTCGATTGGTGCCGTTGGCGATGGGCCCGGGCATGCCCATAAACAACATGATCGGCACTGTTAGCAACGAACCACCACCCGCCATCACGTTTAGCCAGCCAGCGAAGACGCCAACAAAGGTCAGCAGCGGGAAGTACCAGAATTCCATCTATTTATTCCCGTCCTCTGTTCGAGCTTTATTGCTCGTCGCGATAAAAGACGGGCTTGTTGGGAGTAGATTCAGCCTCATTGAAATAATAGCCATCGAGGTCAAAGTCTCGCAGCTGGTCAGGGTTTTCTACTCGATTCTGAATGACCCAACGACTCATGGTGCCGCGCGCCTTTTTGGCAAAGAAACTAATAATTTTATTTTGGCCGGATTTACAGTCTTTAAAAACGGGAGAAATAATTTCCGTTTTAACCTGCTTGGGTTTAACGGCAGAAAAATATTCGTTCGAGGCAAGATTAAGTAAAGCGGGTGCCTTGGTTCTCCTAAGCTGCTTGTTGATCGCTTCGGTAATCATCTCACCCCAAAAATCGTAGAGGCTATTGCCTCGGTCAGTCGTTAGCTTAGTTCCCATTTCCAGACGGTAGGGCTGCATCAAGTCCAAGGGCCGGAGCAATCCATATAGCCCGGAGAGTATGCGCAGGTGCTCCTGAGCGTAGTCCAAGTCGTCTTGGCTAAAGGTCTCTGCCTGCATACCTATATAGACATCCCCTTTAAAAGCCAAGACGGCTGGCCGGGAGTTTTTGCTTGTATTTCGAGGCCGCCAATCCAAATAGCGGCCAAAGTTCAAATCAGCAAGCTTGTCACTAATCCCCATCAATTCGCCCACCTCGGGAGGTGAGAATTCGCGCATGCGCTCAATCAGAGTCTCGCTCTGATCCATAAACTGGGGACGAGTCCCACTCTCGGTATTTAGGGATGATTCGTAGTCGAGAGACTTGGCAGGTGAAACAAGGATTAACATTCTAATTGCACTTTTGTTAGCGACGGGTTGGCGGCTATTATAGAGAGGATTATGCAAGGATTCTGGTGAGGAGTATTAATGAAGTCGATAGGTATTGTTAAAGTCTGGTTGGTACTGCTGATCGCGAGTGGCATTGCGGCTTGCACAGTGAATCCGGTCACTGGCAATCGGGAGATTTCCATTATTTCACCTTCTCAGGCCATCGCCATGGGCGTGCAGCAATATGAGCCGGGACAGCAATCACAGGGCGGGGTATATAAGGTCGATGAAGATCTGAACGACTACGTCGCTTCGATCGGGCATAAACTCGCAGCTGTCTCAGACGTGCCCAACCTACCCTATGATTTTGTCGTTCTAAATAACGGCGTGCCCAACGCCTGGGCACTTCCCGGCGGCAAGATTGCCATTAACCGAGGGCTGTTAACGGAGCTCGAGGATGAGGCACAACTTGCTGCTGTGCTTGGCCATGAAATTGTTCACGCGGCTGCCAACCACGGCGCCAGTCAGATGAGTCGCTCAACCCTGCTCAATGTCGGCTTGTTAGCTGGCTCAGTAGCCGCTCAAGATTCCCAATATGGCGATCTAATTTCCATGGGCTCACAAGTTGGTGCCGCTGCCTGGATGGCGAGCTACGGTCGCGATGATGAGCTTGAATCCGATGAACACGGCATCCGCTATATGACCGCGGTTGGGTATGACCCCCAAGCCGCGGTAGAGCTGCAGGAAACCTTTGTGCGTCTTTCTGAAGGCCGATCCAGTGATTTCATTAGCGGGCTATTTGCCAGCCACCCCCCCTCTCAACAACGCGTAGATGCAAATAGGCAACATGCCGCGGCACTACCCTCCGGCGGCATCCGCAATCGTGATGCCTACCAGCGTGCCATTGCTCAGATTGTTGCTGATCAGCCCGCCTATGATGCTCAGGAAAAGGCCGTTGAGGCTTTGAACAATGAAGACCCAGATCTCGCACTGGAATACCTGGACGAAGCGGTCCGCATTCAATCTGACGAAGGACAATTCTGGGAGTTACGAGGTCACGCCTGGCAGATGAAGGATGATCTAAACAACGCTGAAACCGCGTTTGGTACTGCTATCAGCAAAAACCCAGATTACTACCAGCATTGGCTGGCTCGTGGCCTGGTGCGCAAAGAGATGGGCAGAGATCGGTTGGCGCAGGAAGATCTGGAGCGAGCCGAGGAGTTACTGCCAACTAGCAGCGGAGCCTACGCACTAGGTGAACTCGCCGAATCCCGAGGAGATACAGCATCTGCTATGAGTTATTTCTCTAGCGCCGCCAGCGCCGGTGGAGCAATTGGCGAGCGCGCAAGTGCCAAAATGGTTCGTTATGACTTGCCGACAAATCCGAGCAAATATATTGCTACCGGTCTCGGCACTGATAGTGCCGGGAGAATCCTACTGCTGGTTCGAAATGATTCCGGCATTGCGGTGACCGGAGTGACACTCCGACTTGTGCTGGCCAGTAACGGCGCTTATCAGGATTACAACCTAAGCGGAAATTTGGCGCCGAACCAGCAAGGCTCACAAGCCACTGGCATTGTTGCGGACCCCAGCCTTTACCGGGCAATGGTAATTAGCGCTCGTCCGCTTTAATCCTCGACCCTTTAATCCTCGCCCTCGTTAATCAGAGACAACTAAAAGAGAATCTTTATGGATGTTGTAGCCCAGTCTGTTTACGACTATTGGTTTGGAATCGAAGGTCTTTCACGCGATGCGATTAAAAAAAGAGCCCCGCTTTGGTGGCAGGGCTCGGCAGACACGGACTACGATATCGAGCGCCGATTTGGAAAACTGGTAGAAGCTGCAGGTAAAAGGGCTTTAGAGGGATGGATGAACAATCCTCGATCCGCACTGGCACTGATCATTCTCAACGACCAATTTCCCAGAAATCTCTATCGAGGCTCAGGCAAGGCCTTTAGCCACGACTCCTTGGCGCTAGAGTATTCCAAGCAGCTGGTTAGCTCGAACGCCTTCGAACAGCTGCATCCCGTGGAAAAGACTTTCTCTCTTATGCCCTTTGAGCATAGTGAAAACTTAGAGGACCAAGATGTCTCAGTGGCAAAGTTCAGAGAAATGGCTGAGACCGCGGAAGAAGAATGGCAAGAGAGTATGAATGGCTATTTACAATACGCCGTCGATCACAGAGATATTGTCAAAGAGTTCGGTCGCTTCCCTCATCGCAACGAGGTGCTGGGACGTGAGTCCACCGAGGCGGAACTAAAGTATCTGGAATCCGGCGGAAAACGATTCGGTCAATAGCGCCTTAAAAAGAATCCGCTATCTAGCTAATTTGCGGATTTTCTTTTTCATTTCCTTCAGGGTGCTGTGGCGAACATCCACCCCTTTCACGGTATAAATCAGATGCTCTGCCATATTCTCTACATGGTCCCCTACCCGTTCCAGCGAGCGCAAACCCCACATCACATGCATAACGGTGGAAATAGATCGCGGGTCTTCCATCATGTAAGTGACGAGCTCACGCGTAGCGGATTCCTGCTCTTCTTCAACTATCTTGTCCTTACGGGCAATGGTTAGAGAGAGATCCGCATCTAGGCGGCCATAGGCGTCCAATACTTGGCGCAGCATCTCTGAAACGTATTTTGCAATATAGCGAATTTTGGAACGACCAATAGAAGTACTGACGCTGCCTTCCTCACTCATTTGCAAAGTAAGCTGGGCAATTTTGTCTGCCTCATCTCCGATTCGTTCGAGATCCTGAACAGATTTACCGACGCCCAATATCAGGCGTAAATCCGAGGCAGTAGGTTGGCGCATCGCAATAAGACGAACGCAGAGCTGATCAATTTCGACATCAAATTCATCCACCTGCTCTTCATTAACGATAACAGCGCTAGCCAGCTCGGTATCCATTTCGGTGAATGCGTTAATCGCATCGTTGAGCTGCTTTTCCACCAAGCCGCCCATTTCCAGCAACTTATCGACGAGATTAGCTAGCTCAACGTCGAACTTCTGGAATATATGCTTTTCAGCCTGTGGGATTTCCGAAACCATGGGAATTTCCTTCGTCAATTTTTCTAGTAGACGCCTTTATTATGCATCTATATTGTATATACACAAACTATCATAAAAAATCTTAATCCGAGCCATTAACCAAAGCGCCCGGTAATGTAGTCTTCTGTTAGCTGATGTGATGGATTGGTAAAAATCTGTTCTGTGGCGCCCACTTCGATCAGCTTTCCAAGATGGAAATATGCCGTTCGCTTTGAAACTCTGGCCGCCTGCTGCATCGAATGCGTCACGATAGCGATGGTGAAATTACTGCTGAGCTCGTTGATCAGCTCCTCAATGCGAGCGGTGGCAATTGGATCCAGCGCCGAGCAAGGCTCATCCATCAATATCACTTCTGGGCGAATAGCGATGGCGCGAGCGATACAAAGACGTTGCTGCTGACCACCAGAGAGTCCCGTACCAGGCTGGTGCAATCTGTCCTTAACTTCCTCCCACAACCCCGATTTTTTGAGACTGGTCTCTACCAGCTCGTCGAGATTAGTCTTGTCTTCTGCCAAGCCATGAATACGTGGACCGTAGGCAACATTTTCATAAATGCTTTTCGGAAAAGGATTTGGCTTCTGGAACACCATACCGACGCGAGCACGAACTTTTACCGGGTCCATACTTTTAGCGTAAATACTCTCACCATCCAACTCGATATCCCCACTAACGCGGCAATCAGGGATGGTGTCGTTCATGCGATTCAGGGCGCGTAGAAAGGTCGACTTGCCACAGCCGGAAGGGCCGATCATGGCAATAATTTCTTTGTCGGCAATATCCAGGCTAACGTTAAAGATCGCCTGTTTGTCGGCGTAGAACACGTCAACATTGCGCATCACAAAACGTGGATTATCGACAAAGGGTTTGCCTACCGTTTTATAGTCTTCTTCAACTTCAAATGAACTCACGCTCAAAAACTCCTCTTACCAACGTCGCTCTAACTTGCGACGTAGGGTTACGGCTAGGCCGTTCATAGTAATAAGAAAAGCCAACAATACTAATGTCGCGCCTGATGTTTTTTCCAGAAAGGCACGCTCAGGACTGTCAGCCCACAAATAGATCTGCACCGGCAATACCGTGGATGAGTCAGTGATGGTTCCCGGCACATCAACAATGAATGCCACCATTCCGATCATCAGCAGTGGAGCCGTTTCACCCAGAGCCTTTGCCATTCCAATAATGGAACCGGTCAACATTCCTGGCATCGCCAGAGGTAGCACGTGGTGCAATATCGTCTGCGTGTGTGAAGCTCCCACACCCAAAGCCGCTTCTCGAATGGAAGGAGGAACGGACTTAAGGGCTGAGCGGCCAGCAATGATAATTGTTGGCAATGTCATAAGTGCCAGTACTAAACCGCCAACCAAGGGCGCTGAACGAGGCAGGCCAAAGAAGTTAATAAATATCGCCAGCCCCAACAGACCAAAAATAATCGAAGGAACCGCAGCCAAATTGTTGATGTTCAGCTCAATAAACTGGGTTAATCGATTTTTCGGTGCGAACTCTTCCAGATAGATGGCAGCACCCACGCCAAGGGGAACCGCAAGAAGCAATGTCACCAACATGGTTAAGAAGGAGCCCATAGCCGCGCCCAGAATACCGGCCTGTTCTGGATCGCGAGAATCTCCATTGGCAAAGAAAGTCTTGTTAAAGACCACTCGAATTTCGTCCTGTGCTTCAAGATCATCCAACCAACCGATTTGGATATCTTTAAAGCGCCGCTGAGCCTCTGGCACTTCACGACTGATATAACCCTTATTAAAGACATCCACTTCGTCATCTGCAATCAGCCAAACTCTCTGAGTGGTATCTGCCAATTCTGGGTTCGCTTCCAGCACGGACTGAAGCTGATAAACGGAGCCGGAGCTAACTAAGGATCGTAAGGTTCTTCGATCATTGCGCCCGGAAACGTCGGGGAAGCGATCATAAATCGCCAACTGCAGCACACGATCAAAGTCTGCTCGGCGCATATCATCTGCTGTTGGATTAGCCGGCAGCCCCATTTCCAGAGTGTCGAAGTTAATCTCAAGCTGAATTTGAGTGTGTACAAAAGCTTTATAGCCTTTGGCCGTGATATCCGCGAACAAGAGGAATACGGCTGCCAATCCCAAAAATATAGCGATGCGGCCATACCACTGGAATCGAGCTTCTGCTCGATAACGACGTTGCAGAGAATCATTAACTCGATCTGCTATCGAAAGGTCGTTTTCTCTAGTCATATTGTTCCCGATATCGATTCACCACCCAAAGGGCAATGGCGTTCAATAACAAAGTCACCAGAAACAGCATCAAGCCCAAGGCAAAGGCTGCCAAGGTTTTGGGGCTATCGAATTCTTGATCGCCAACAAGAAGCGTCACAATCTGAACCGTTACGGTAGTCACCGACTCAAGCGGATTCATTGTCAGGTTTGCAGCCAGTCCTGCGGCCATCACCACAATCATGGTTTCACCAATGGCACGAGATACGGCAAGTAATACGCCACCAACAATGCCGGGCAGTGCCGCTGGAATAACCACTTTGCGAATGGTTTCTGATTTTGTTGCGCCCAAACCGTAGGAGCCATCTCTTAGAGACTGAGGCACGGCATTAATAACGTCATCCGAGAGCGAAGAGACAAAGGGAATAATCATAATTCCCATCACGGCTCCGGCGGCCAAGGCACTTTCTGATGAGGTGGTTAAACCCAAAGCCTGACCCCAATCACGAATTGCTGGTGCAACCGTCAGGGCAGCAAAAAAGCCATAAACAACGGTAGGAATGCCCGCCAGAATTTCCAACAATGGCTTGGCGGTGTTACGCAATTGAGGACCTGCGTATTCAGAAAGATAGATGGCGGAAAACAGGCCGATGGGCACTGCAACACACATCGCCATAAAGGAAATTTGCATGGTGCCTAAAAACAGAGGTATCGCGCCAAAGCTGCCGGAAGCTCCAACCTGATCAGCACGAATAGGCGTCTGCGGGCTCCAGTGCAGCCCCAATACAAAATCAAAGAATGGAACCTGCTGGAAGAAGCGAGAAGCCTCAAACAAGACCGAGAGCAATATCCCCAAGGTGGTAAAGATGGCGACGAGAGAGCAGCCAATAAGAGCAAATCGTAAAATGGTCTCTACGTGATTACGCGCTCGTTTATCGGCACGCACCTGAAGCCAGGCAATGAAAGAGCCAAGAAAGGCAATGGCCAGAACCAGCAGATTGCGCCAACTTTGGCTGCTGCTGCGAATCTCACCTAAATACTCTGCTGCAGCTGCGTGTTCTGGATTATCTGTCGACAATGCGCCAGAGGCGATATTCTCGATGGTATTAATCAATAGGCCGCGCTGAACTTCGTCTTCCGAAACATCAGAAATGATGGCGGAATCCAGAGTCATATTCTGCAATATATCTTGCTCTGAAAACTGCCAGATCGCCAAAAGAAGAAGCGCTGGCAACAAACACCAGGTGGCAACCATAGTGCCGTAATAGCTGGGAAGGGAGTGCAGCGACGTGATGCCACCGCCATTGCTGGCGATAGTCTGAGATTTTTTAAGGCCCAGAAAATAGGCAGCTGCACTGAGTACAATCAGCGCAGCGAGTAAGGATGTTAAATCCATTATTTATATAGCCCCGAGGCAGTAGTTTCTGTAGCAACAAGAGTTACTACCCCGGGATTGTGACCCTCTTATGTTACAGCTGCATTGCTCTCATGTTTGCAGCGTCTGAGCTAAAGCTCTCTCTCTCATCTTCTGGCATAGGGATCAAACCACGATCCGTTAAGTAGCCATCTTCGCCCCAAGCTCGTTCTGATGTGAACTCTGAAATGAATTCCTGCATGCCTGGAACAACTTCAACATGCTGTGCTTTCACATAGATATAGAGTGGACGGGAGACACTGTAAGAGCCGTCGGCAATGGCGTCAAACTCTGGTGCAACACCTTCGATGAAATGCCCCTGAACCGAGTCACTATTTTGGTCCAAAAAGCTGAAACCGAATATGCCTACACCCTCACCGTTAGCATTGAGCTTTTGTACGATCAGGTTGTCGTTCTCGCCAGTATCAACATAGACGCCGTCTTCACGAATGGTATGAGCAACTACGCTGAAAGCGTCGTCATCTAGCGCGGCGACAAGCGGAATAGCCGCTGCTCCGACTTCCATCACTAGCTCTAAGAACGCGTCACGGGTTCCTGAAGTTGGAGGAGGGCCCAAAACTTCAATGTGTCGATTTGGCAAAGCGCTATTGATTTCATTCCAGTAGCTATAGGGATTTTCAATCAGAGCTGTTCCGGCTTCGTTGGGAACCTCTTTCGCCAAAGCAAGAAACACGTCCCTATGCGTCAGGTGCATCACATCTTGCTCATAGCTGCTGGCAATGACTACACCGTCGTAGCCAACCTTAATTTCAACTACCTCAGAAACGCCATTGGCCGCGCAATCGTCAAGCTCGCTCTGCTTGATTCGACGTGAAGCGTTGACGAGATCTGGATACTGAGTTCCTACGCCACCGCAAAACTGTTTCATACCGCCGCCAGTGCCAGTAGACTCAACCTTCGGCGTGGCGTAATCGCTGGAACGACCAAATCGCTCCGCAACAACTGTAGTAAAAGGATAAACAGTTGAGGAGCCAACCACGCTAATTTGGTCTCGCTGCGCTTGGGCTAGGGGTGAACAAATAAATAAAGTGATAAAAACTAGGGAAGCAATTGTTTTCTGGATGATGCTCATAGGTCTTGATCTATGTCGGTTCAAATAGAGCAGGCAGTTTATTAAAGAAAAATGACAGTTATATGAAAATGTCCAATTGAGCGACACTTCCGGGGGAGTAGAAAAAGGAATGAGTTTTCAAAAGCTGGCGAACCTCGCCGATCGCTGCAATCAGCTCGTTGGCGCTGGAATTAAGTGGCTAACCCTGATCATGATGCTGACCACCGTCGCAGTCGTATTGCTCAGATATGTGTTTCAGGCTGGCAACCTCATTTTTTTGCGCGATTCCGTGATCTACATGCACTCCGCCTGCTTTCTTCTAGGCGCCGGCTGGACTTTGGGCCGAGGCGGCCATGTGCGAGTCGATGTTTTCTATCGTCGCTGGTCGGTCAGAACCAAAGCCTGGATCGACACGCTCGGCACTCTGGTGTTTCTCTTCCCCTTGGCCCTCTTTATATTGCTCAGCTCCTTTGAATTTGTCGGGCAGTCCTGGTCCATACGCGAAACCTCCATGGAACCTGGCGGCATTCCAACCGTCTACCTGCTAAAAACCCTGATCCCGGCCATGGCGATATTGCTAATTATTCAGGGCTTCGCCGAGCTGATCCGCAACGCTGCAATTTTAGTATCCGATAGCGCGGAGCTGGAGCACTCAACAGAAAGGCAAGCAGAACAACCAGAGAGCGCATCGTGATCGAATTTATCCCGCTCCTAATGTTCCTGGTGGTCTGCGGACTGCTAATGCTGGGTTATCCGGTGGCTATCTCACTGGGTGGCACCGCGCTTATCTTTGCCGGATTCGGCATCGTCGGCGGAATATTTGATCCGGCTCTCCTGCGCGCCACGCCGGACCGTCTGTTCGGCATCATGAACAATGAAACACTTATCGCTGTACCCCTATTTGTCTTTATGGGTGTGATGCTGGAAAAGAGTAATGTCGCCGAAGACTTACTCGAAAATATGGCCAAAGCCTTTAAGGCCGCTCCCGGCGGATTGGGAATCTCTGTAGTCTTTGTCGGCATGCTGCTAGCGGCAAGCACCGGCATTGTTGGTGCAACCGTGGTGGCCATGGGCTTGATGTCACTGCCTACCATGCTGCGACGAGGCTACAGCCCCAGTCTGGCTGCAGGAACCATCTGCGCAACTGGCACCTTGGGGCAGATTATCCCCCCTTCTATTACTTTGGTTCTGTTAGGCGATGTGATTTCAAACGCCTACCAAAGAGCCCAGCTCAATATGGGTGTCTTTAATACCGCCACCATTTCTGTGGGTGATCTTTTTATGGGCGCCATGATTCCGGGCTTGATGCTCGTTCTTCTTTACGGTGCGTATGTATTTGGCTTTGCGCTGTTAAGACCCGAACAAGCTCCAGCGATTCGTGACCAAGAGCAGGTATCCCTCGGCAAAATTCTCGGCAGCCTCGCGCCTCCATTAATACTTATATTTCTGGTTTTGGGCTCTATTCTGGCCGGTATCGCAACGCCTTCTGAAGCGGCCGCGGTGGGTGCGCTTGGCGCAACTATTCTGGCCCTCATTAAGGGAGCCTTCAGTCTCGACAAGCTCAAGCAGGTCATGTCGGGAACG
>JABJGI010000077.1 GCA_018662305.1 Porticoccaceae bacterium
ATGCCCCTGATGATCCATCTCAAAAGAACGGAAATAACCGCACAGGTTAGGACGACCAAATTCATTATTAAAAGCAGCCGCCCCAATTGGACCCTCGAGCATTATGGTGCGAGCATCAACAATGCGTCCCGGCTTGCCGTACTCCTCTTCTTCCCAGGGCTGAACAAAGCCTGGAATACGGAGATTGGAAACGCTAAATCCACATAAGCCCGCTTTAGGTTTGGACCCTCGACCAACGGCGCCTTCATCGCGAATTTCTCCGCCACTGCCAGTTCCTGCTCCGGCAAAGGGTGAAATTGCTGTCGGATGGTTGTGGGTTTCAACCTTCATCAGCAAATGCACTGGCTCATTGGAAAAACTGTATTTACCGCTCTCCCCGTCGACGTAGAGCCGATCAGTAACAGAGCCCTCAACTACAGCGGCATTATCAGAGTATGCGGACAGCACTCCTTCTCCGCCCAGCTCGTGGGTATTACGGATCATAGAAAACAACGAGCGTGCCTCATCGACCCCGTCGATCGTCCAGCTGGCATTGAATATTTTGTGGCGGCAATGCTCGGAGTTGGCCTGAGCAAACATCATCAGTTCCACATCGGTGGGTTCACGACCAAGCTCAGCGTAGCAATCCAAAAGATAGAGTATCTCGTCTTCAGCCAAGGCTAATCCAAGCTCTCGATCGACTTGTTTCATTGCTTCGAGCCCATCATCCAAGACTGTTAAGCCACTCATTGGGCTTGGTGAATCGTGACTAAAGAGGGACTGCAACAAACTGACATCGGTAATTTTCGATTCAGTCATTCGATCAAAGAGATGTTCCGACAATTCTGGAGAGAGACTCTCCAAATCAGGAAATTTATAGAGAATCCCGCGCTCAACTCGTTCTACTTCGGATAATCCACAGCGTTGTAATATCTCTGTCGCCTTTGACGACCAGGGAGAAATTGTTCCGACACGAGGAGTGATAAGCACTTGGTTTGCATCGATATTTTGAAGTAATACTTGCTCGCCTTCCAAAATAGCGGCCAATTTTTTCTGTTGCTCAGTATCAGAAATGGGACTGATTAACTCTACAAAGTAGACAAATTGTGCGTCAATATCGCCTATGCGAGATTCCAGACTTGCTAATTCAGCGGCGTTAGCCAATTCAGAGAGCAACTTTGCTTTTCGAGATGCGCTTAACGCGACGGCACCATTGAGAATGAGCATTGGAGTGGGATTTTCGGCCTGGAGAAAGAAGCGAGATTGTACTGAAAAAAATCGCTTCCCACAGGAGGTAATTCAACACAAATGAGACCTTCTTTTTGGCGTGATAGATTTCGAGCTCTCGCGGACAGCTTGATTCGGTATTTTTATGGCCCTCAGGGGGTTTTGGCTCGCAAAAGGACCGCCATCAGAGCCCTTCTCATCTTAGTGGTCATATTCGCGGCTTTTTTCAATTCCCGCCCCACGCAGCCAGACTTAATGCAGCAAATCCTCGATCGCGGAGAACTCAGCGTTGGGTTTCGCCTAGGTCCGCTTATCTACTTCGAACGGGACGATGAAATTGGCGGGTTGGATTACTACATCCTGCAGTCCTTTGCGAATAGTCTCGGGCTAAAACTAAAGCCTGAAATCCTCGATGAACTGCCTGACCTGCTAGATGAGGTGAGCTCTGGCGAGATAGATATCGCCGCTGCCAATCTTTCAATCACTCCGGAGCGACAGAACGTCGTTCGATTTTCTTCGCCCTACACCAATGTTGTTTCAATTCTTATTCAACACAGCTCAAGGCCACCTCTTCACTCACTCGACGAAATTCAAGGCGCCAGCCTAATAGCTATCGAAGGCAGCTCTCACGCCGAATTACTGCGATCTCTTAAGCCAATCTATCCAAATTTAAATTGGCAGGAAGAAGCTGGCGTACTGATGTTCCAGCTGATGGAGCGCATCCAGAATCGAGAAATAGATTACGCCGTCGTTGATTCGAGTATCTACGAGTTGGAACGCGCATTTTTCCCCAGAGTAGAAATTGCCCAAAGATTGGATGAGGGGTCATCTCTGGCCTTCGCTCTTGAGCGATCTGAGGACCGCAGCTTGGTTCAGTCACTAGACAGTTTTCTTGCCGAATTTCAGCAGTCAGGACAACTCGATCAGCTAATGGCAGAGATATATAGCAATAGCCAGAACTACAGCATCGCTGACTCTCTGGCGCTTCGAGACCGAATTCGATCCAGACTGCCAGAGTTCGAAGAATTGTTCCGTAAAGTGGGCAGCGAATTTGATATGGACTGGGTAATGCTAGCGGCAGTCGCATATCAGGAATCTCACTGGAATCCTTCCGCCCGAAGCTATACCGGCGTGCGTGGATTAATGATGTTAACCCTACCCACCGCTGGGCAATACGGTGTAACCAACCGCCTGGATGCTGAGCAAAGCCTTAGGGGCGGCACTCAGCACCTGAAAAGCTTGATAAGGCGGCTACCGAGCCGTATCGGAGAGCCTGATCGTACAAAGTTGGCTCTCGCGGCTTACAACATGGGTATGGGGCACCTGGAAGATGCTCGGATCTTGACTCAGAGAGCTGGCAAAAACCCGGACATTTGGGAAGACGTCAGAGCACACTTACACTTGCTCCAACAAAGCCAATACTACCAAACGGTCGATCATGGATACGCTAGAGGACTTGAAGCCAGATCTTATGTCGACAATATCTATCAGTTTTACAATATTCTTGAATCTTACGCTTGGCAAAAAGCTCTGGAGACTTGGAATTTTGACGCAGAGCTGGATGAGGAAATGACACCAGGATTTGCTCCAGACTTTCCCAGCATTTTAGAAAACCCTCTGTCACCCCTTTAGCGACGAGCTTTAAAAAATTCTTTTAGAATCTGGCCGCACTCTTGCGCAAGTACACCCCCTGTCACCTCGACTCTGTGATTCATCCAGTCTGTTTCCAGAAGATTTGTTTGTGACACTGCTGTACCTGCTCTTGGTTCCTCGGCACCAAAGATAAGCCGCTGAATACGCGCGTGCACCATTGCCCCCGAGCACATAGCACAAGGCTCTAGGGTCACATAAAGGTCACAGCCGGGCAGGCGGTAATTCTTCAGGATTTTCGAGGCATTGCGGAGGCAGTTGATTTCAGCATGCTCGGTAGGGTCAAGCTTTGAGATAGGCTGATTCCAACCACTGGCGACTAGCTCACCATTCTTTACTAGAACTGCTCCCACGGGAACCTCTCCGGCTTGCGCGGCAATCTCGGCCTGCTCAAGCGCTAGAGTCATCCAATAGCTATCGTTTTTAACTTTGTCCATTTTGAAAGACTTTACACTACGGTAATGGTGAAACCATATGGCATTGGAAGGTTTAGATGTAATCTAGAGTGAGAATAATAAAAGTCGCACCCGACTTAAAACTAGAGACATCGCAATGAGCTTCGAAATTTCAGAAGATTTTCTCGACCGCCTTAAATCGCAGGATCAGGACGCTTTTGCCCAACTTGTGCAACAGCATCACCGCCAGATGATTCATGTTGCCCGCGGAATTATCGGCGATGCCCAGGCCGAGGAAGTGGTGCAAGAGGCGTGGGTTTCCATCTATCGTAATCTGACAAAATTTGAAGGTCGGTCTTCGCTAAAAACCTGGATGTTCACCATTGTCTCCAACGGAGCAAAAACCAGATTGCGCAAAGAGTCTCGGCAGGTCTCCATGGCCGATGTGGAAGGCACTCTCTCAGGTGTACCTGAAGACCTTTTCAACCCAGAAGGCGGCTGGTCAAAGCCGCCACCCAAATGGGATATTAATACCCCCGATCAATTGCTGGAGGAAGACCAGCTTCAAGAATGCATCGAAAAAACCGCAGCGGGCTTGCCAGAACAGCAACGTGCAGTCTTTGTTCTTCGCGAGGTAGAGCAACAGAGTCTAAATGAAGTACGTAACATGTTGGATCTTTCAGACTCCAATGTACGAGTGCTTTTACATCGAGCTAGAGTGAAATTAATGCAGGTTATCGATCGCTATCAGGAAACAGGCATATGTTGAGTTGCCAGCACATTGCTGAGTACGCGACGGACTATGTCGAGGGCAGAATGAATTTTTGGCAGCGCCTTAAGTTCCGTATGCACCTGCGCGCCTGTGTTCATTGCGAACGTTTTATTCGGCATATGGGGCTCACCTG
>JABJGI010000044.1 GCA_018662305.1 Porticoccaceae bacterium
AAACCTAAAGGCGTAATGCACACCACCGGCGGTTATTTGTTAATGGCCGCCATGACCTTTAAGTACGCTTTCGACTATAAGGATGGCGATATTTATTGGTGCACAGCGGATGTCGGTTGGGTGACTGGACATACCTATATTGTCTATGGGCCATTGGCCAACGGTGCTACCACATTGATGTTTGAAGGAGTGCCGACCTATCCCGATGCCTCGCGCTGCTGGCAGGTTTGCGACAAGCATCAGGTGAATCAGTTTTATACGGCGCCAACTGCGCTGCGTGCCCTTATGGGGTTGGGGGATTCCTTTGTGGAATCCACTTCCCGATCGAGCCTGAAATTACTTGGTACGGTGGGAGAACCCATTAATCCGGAAGCCTGGGAGTGGTACTTCAATATAGTTGGCGAACGCCGTTGTCCGATAGTTGATACCTGGTGGCAGACCGAAACCGGTGCACATATGATCACGCCGCTTCCTGGCGCAATATCTATGAAACCCGGCTCTGCAACTAGACCCTTCTTTGGCGTGCAGCCAATTTTGGTTGATGATGAGGGCAATGAGCTGGAGGGAGAGGTTTCGGGGAACCTTTGTATTAAAGCATCCTGGCCGAGCCAGATTCGTTCGGTCTATGGCGATCATCAGCGCATGATTGATACCTATTTCTCAACCTTTCCGGGCTACTACTTTACTGGTGATGGGGCTCGCCGCGACGCCGATGGATATTACTGGATTACCGGCCGTGTAGATGATGTGCTCAATTGCAGCGGCCATCGTCTGGGTACGGCTGAAATTGAAAGCGCTTTGGTATTGCATCCATCAGTTAGTGAGGCCGCTGTTGTTGGATATCCCCATGATATTAAGGGGCAGGGCATATACGCCTATGTGACTCTCATGGTCGGTGCAGAGCCAAGCGATGAGCTGCAGAAAGAGCTTGTTGGGCTGTGCGTTCAAGAGATTGGGCCGATAGCCAAACCCGATGTCATTCAGTGGGCACCGGGTTTGCCAAAAACCCGCTCGGGAAAAATCATGCGACGCATTCTGAGAAAAATTGCCTGCAATGAGCTGGATAGTCTGGGAGATACCAGCACACTGGCTGATCCAGGCGTGGTAGCAGACCTGATTGAAAAGCGAGCCAATAAATAGAACTCAAATAGAGTTGTAGAGACCCAACTCCTTAGGGTGAGGCTCAAGAATGCGCTGGCTTTGATAGTAGCCCGAAGCTTTGCGTGAGTAGTGGCGAAGCAGGGTCAGAGGCGCAATAAGAGGCACTTCCCCGAGTCGGTAGGATTCAATTAGATTGGTGAGGTCAGCTTTTTCCTCGCTGCTGAGAACTTTCTTTAAATACCCCTGCATATGTTGAAGCGCATTGGTATTCCCCTTGCGTCCCCCCAGGCGTTTCATGCCGTCCATCAATATCATCTCGTAGCGGCTCGCCAAAATGGGAACAGAGTAATTACCTGCTCGAGCTAAGAGTTTGCCTGCCAGTTTGTAGTGGCGCTGAGATTTGGCCATTAGCAGGTATTTCTGGTTACTGTGAAACTTGATGATTTGATCTCGGCTCGGGTTAGAATCTTTTAGGTGCCGCCATTCCTGATAAAGGAATACTCTGGTAACAAAATTCTCTCTTAAGGCCGCGTCAGTTAGCCTTCCAGCTTCTTCGACGGGTAGATTCGGGAAAAGCTCTAGAACTCTTTGAGCAAAAGCGCCTTTGCCCAAAGTATTTTCAGAGTTTCCGTTAGGGTGATAGGTCTTTACCCGGAAAGCGCCGCAGCTGGGAGAGTTTTGCATAAAGATAAAACCTCGCAACTTATCTATGGAAGCCTCTTTGCCCTCGGCAAGTTGAGTGAGAGCTTCGGTGTAATCTTTAGAAGGATCTTTAATTTCTAATACTCGGATTCCTTTCTCCGTATTTACCAGTCTCATCGCCTCTCTAGGTATTGGTAGGCCGATTTCCACTTCAGGGCAGGTATCCACATATTCGAACCAGCTAGAAAGTTGGTCTCTGCAGAACTTGGAGAGCTTATGCCCGCCGTTGTAACGCACTTCTTCACCAAGCAGGCAGCGGCTGATGCCCACGGGAATAAGACTTTGTGCGGTTTGAGATTTTTTTTCCTCATTCATGAGTCAAGTATAGGCTAGGGCGTGTTCTCTCGCTTCGGTGCGGTGCTACAATTTCACAAAACATTAATCGAGCTCAATTCCTTGTCTCTAGCTAAACGTATTATTCCTTGCCTCGATGTCGACCAAGGTCGAGTTGTAAAGGGTGTCAACTTTGTTGATATCCGTGACGCGGGTGACCCTGTAGAAATCGCTGCCCGCTATAACGAGCAGGGAGCCGATGAAATCACCTTTCTCGATATCACCGCCAGTCATGAAGAGCGTGATACCACCATTCATACGGTGGAGCAGATTGCTAGCGAGGTTTTTATTCCACTAACAGTGGGCGGTGGAATCAGTGAGCTCGAGCACATCCGCAATTTATTACGTGCTGGTGCAGATAAGGTCAGCATAAATTCAGCGGCAGTGCGGCGGCCGGAGTTTGTGGCGGAAGCATCCGAGAGATTTGGTAGTCAATGTATTGTTGTGGGTATCGATGCTAAACATGTTGCCGAAGACGTGACCGGTCACAAGTGGGAGATATTTACCCATGGAGGTAGACGCTCAACGGGTATTGATGCTGTTGAATGGGCGGCAAAAATGTGTGATTTAGGCGCTGGAGAAATACTTCTAACCAGCATGGATCGGGATGGTACTCGCATTGGATTTGATCTTGAGCTAACCCGAGCAGTTAGTGAAGCAGTGAGTATTCCCGTGATAGCCTCAGGAGGCGTAGGTAAGCTTGAGCACCTTGCCGAAGGAGTTACCGAGGGTGGCGCTGACGCAGTACTAGCGGCCAGCATCTTTCACTATGGTGAACATACCGTAGGTGAAGCCAAGGAACTTATGGCATCACGTGGCATAGAAGTGCGCTAACTACTACTCCATCTGTAACACCCTGTAACAAGCTGTATCAGGGTGCTGTAACAAGGGCTGTATCACAGCCCTTTTTTATGCCCTCAATATTTACCAAAAACACCCTATCCATCTGTTTTTAAACAACTTATAAAAAGTTGGCACAGGCCTTGTTATACCTAAAGCGTTAGAACACTTTTAACTTAACTTTTTAACTTTAGGAATTTAACAATGAACATGAAAAAGACTCTTATCTCTACTGCAATCGCTTCTCTCTTTGCAGCCCCAGCTTTCGCTGAGCTCGACCGAGACTCTGCGATCGTTTCATTAGACGTAGCCACTTACGCTTCTTTGACCAATCTGGACGATTTCGTTCTAACCACTGAAGACGCCAGCGGTTCTGCCGGTGCGGTTTATACCGGTTCTGATGTCTACAACCTCGAGTCAAACGCTCAAGTACGCGTTTCACTACAAGGTGGAAACCTAAGCAATGGTTCAGATCAAATCGAGACCTCTTACGACCTCGATGGCGCTGGACTGAACATGGACACCACTGCCAACTCTGTTCACAACGCTGAGCACGTGGTTTCTGCACAAGCAGTTTTGGGTGAAATCTCTGCTCAAAAAGCCGGTGGATACGCCAGCGAAATCACTTTGACTGTGAGCGCTATCTAAGCTGAGTTTTAGCTTTCCTTCAGGAAGGCCCGCGAATTGTTTCTCACTTTTCAATTCAACGGCCTTCCAACTTTAATAAAACAAAATATAAAAATTTCTACCAGATAAAACGAGAACACTGTTATGCGTAAATTAGTGAGTTTATTTCTACTTTGCTCATTCAGCCTTTCACTAAAGGCGGGTGAGTTTGCCGTTTCGCCGATGCTAATTGATTTCGAGTCTTCCCCTCGACAGACGGAAACATTTAGTTTCGATATCTTTGGAAAACAACCGGGCAGCGTTCGCATATTTATGAGCGACCTGGAACAACAGCTAACAGGCCATATGGGCTTCGTTGACCTCGATGAGGATTATTCCGGAATGGCACAATGGGTTGAGTTATCTCAATCAACTGCTGAGGTTGACCAAGACGAACGAGTTACCCTAACCGGTGAAATAACGGTTCCCTCTGATGCCAAGGGCACATATCTAGCGGCAATAATGATCGAGGAGATCAAAGATACCAGTGCACCGGGATTCAACGTCAACGTGCGCTACGCCATTATTCTCAACCTCCATATAGAGGGCCGTAAAACACGGCTCAGCAGTACCTTCTCCGGATTGGCTTTGGAGGAGCAGGATGGGAATCTATTTGCTGTCGGATGGTTCAAAAACGAATCGGACAGTGACGCTTACATGGAATCCGAAGTTCAGATTCGTGACGAGAACAATCGCCTAGTAAACCGAGTACCTCTAAAGACTCAATCGGCATGGCAGCGTGGTGATGATTCATCTCGGGTCTTTCCAGGTGGGTTGGTCAAGCTTTATGGACCGGTTATTGCCGATTTGCAGGATGGCACTTACCAGTTAACCGCGAGAAATCGGTTTGGGGGGTCACCTCTCCCAAGTGCAAGAGTGAGCCAAGATTTCGTTCGCGCCGAGACGCCAGAGGTGTCTGATGAGGAGTTGATTGCCATTGACATCCCGGAGATAAAAATCGCCCCCGACGCCGCTGGCACCATTATGAACCGATTTGAATTCACCAATCCCTACAGTCGTCCGATCGATGTTGAATTTGTAGAAGTAGGTTCTGAAGCGGGTGAAACTGTTCAGTTCTTGCCCAAAAAAATAACCTTGGAAGCAGGTGAAACTTCTTCGATCCGATTGGTTCAACGTTGGGGTGAGTTGCCACCTCAGTCGGTAAGTTACTCAGGAAGTTTGGCTATCGGCAATCAATCACAAAACTTCTTCATAGCGACTGGGCTTTAGGCTCAGAGATATTCTCTAATCTGGTAGAGAACTTGGGAGGTCTTCTTTCTCCACCCTGCGCTGACAAACCGAAAGGTTGTGTCAGCGTTTTTTATCTAGCGGAAGAAGTTTTTTCGTCGCTAAGGGATTGGGCTTGGGCCAGATCAAGAGTGCCTTCATAAATAGCTCGGCCGGTAATAGCGCCCATAATTCCAGCGTCAGCGACTTCCAGCAAAGCTTCAATATCTTCAATATTGGTAATTCCGCCTGATGCAATAATGGGAACAGTGCTCGCATTGGCCATGCCGAGAGTCTGCTCAACGTTTACGCCATTCATCATGCCGTCGCGAGCTATGTCGGTATAGATAATGGATTCAATTCCATCCTGCTCGAAGCGTTTAGCCAATTCTGTCGCTTTGATATCAGTTACCTTGGCCCAGCCATCTGTCGCTACTAAACCATCTTTGGCGTCCAGCCCGACGATGATTTTGCCCGGGAATTCTTTACAAGCCTCGGCAACCATTTCAGGGGTTTCTACTGCCGCGGTGCCAATGATTACCCAGCTCACGCCGGCAATCACATAGCTCTCGATTGTGTCGAGGTTGCGGATTCCGCCACCAATTTGAACCGGCAGGCCGGGGTAGTTGGCAGAGATATCATTCACTACGGTTCGGTTAATAGGTGTTCCGGCAAACGCGCCGTTTAGGTCGACGACATGGAGCCGACGAGCCCCTTCTTGCGCCCATTGACTGGCCATAGTGACCGGGTCTTCCGAAAAGACGGTTGTCTCTTCCATTAGCCCCTGCTTGAGGCGAACACATTGGCCATCTTTTAGATCAATGGCGGGAATAATTAGCATAGGAATTTCCTTAAACTTCCTTTGATCCAAACTGGATCAATCTGAATCTGTACGGAGGTTGATTATTCGCTCAGGTATTCGTTGGTGAAAGAGAGTCTAAGACTCTCCATCCCAGCTCAGAAAATTACTGAGTAGCTGTAACCCTGAGTGCTGGCTCTTCTCAGGATGAAATTGAACTGCAAATAAATTCTTTCGAGCAATTACACTGGCGAATTCAATCTCATAGGTTGAGGTGCCAAAAACTTCGGCGGATTGTACCGGTTTTGTGTAATAGCTATGCACAAAATAGAAGCGTTCATTGTCCCCAATTTGGTGCCACATTGGGTGAGCTTTTTGCTTCACCTGATTCCAGCCCATGTGCGGTACCTTGAGGCGATTTCCCTTTGTATCGCGAGCTTCTGTATCGAATTTAACCACCTCGCCCTCAATAAGGCCGATGCAGTCCACACCCTGATTTTCCATACTGTGCTGAAGCAATGCCTGTAGGCCTACACAGATAGCCAAAATGGGTTTTTCTTCAACCTGCTCTATGATTAATTGATCAAATCCGAGGCGGTGGATTTCTGCCATGCAATCACGCATTGCACCGACGCCCGGAAATACCAGACGATCGGCACTGCGAATAACATCTGCATCAGAGGTAATGGCAACCTTAATATTTTCACCCACGTGCTCAAGAGCACTGCGCGCAGAATGCAGGTTGCCCATCCCATAATCGACGATAGCGACCAATTGCTGTGACATTAGCTATTGCCTTAAAAAGTGGTCCTAAAGAACGCCTTTGGTGGAAGGTGTTGCATCACCCATGCGGGAGTCCGGCGTGAGCGCCATGCGCACAGCACGACCAAAGGCCTTGAACAAAGTCTCAGCTTGGTGGTGAGCGTTGGCGCCGCGTAAGTTGTCCAGGTGCAGGGTAACCTGAGCGTGGTTGACAAAGCCCTGAAAGAATTCATAGAAAAGATCGGCATCAAAATCACCGATGCGTGCGCGTGTGAACTCTACGTTCATCTCCAAGCCGGGACGGCCAGAAAAGTCGATAACGGCGCGCGATAAAGCCTCGTCTAAAGGCACGTAAGCGTAACCATAACGATTAATACCGGCTTTGCTGCCAACCGCCTGTGCGAAGGCTTGACCAATGGTGATGCCAATATCCTCAACCGTGTGGTGATCATCAATGTGTAGGTCGCCCTTGGCTTCGATTTTCAGATCAACCAATCCGTGACGAGCCACTTGATCGAGCATGTGCTCGAGAAATGGGATGCCAGTGTTAAAGTCGGCCACACCT
>JABJGI010000056.1 GCA_018662305.1 Porticoccaceae bacterium
CCGCCATCAGCGGCTTCAGGTGTCACATGGCCAACCACAAAGCCATGGCTACCGCCTGAGAAGCGACCGTCTGTCATTAGAGCAACATCGTTGCCCAGGCCGCGGCCCATAATGGCGGAAGTTG
Source organism: Porticoccaceae bacterium (assembly GCA_018662305.1). Lineage (GTDB taxonomy): Bacteria > Pseudomonadota > Gammaproteobacteria > Pseudomonadales > GM7GCV1 > JABJGI01. The sequence continues at coordinate 125 of JABJGI010000056.1, forward strand.
GGCTCAACATTTCTTGCATGCCGGGCCCTCCTTTCGGTCCTTCATAACGAATCACTACCACGTCACCAGCGACCACCTCGCCATCAAGAATGGCTTGGTAGCTCTGCTTCTCCGATTCATAAACTTTAGCGGAGCCGGTAAATTTAGTGCCCTCTTTCCCAGTGACTTTGGCCACCGCGCCATCAGGCGCCAGGTTACCGCGGAGAATTCTGAGGTGACTGTCTGCTTTAATCGGGTTATCAAGCGAGCGAATAATGTCCTGACCATCGGCGTAAGGTTTAACCTCAGCCAAATTCTCTGCCAGAGTTTTTCCGGTCACCGTCATGCATTCGCCATGCAGCAGTCCGGCATCAAGCAGCATTTTCATCAGTGGCTGAATACCGCCGATGGCAACCAATTCGGACATCATATATTTGCCGCTGGGACGCAGATCAGCCAATAGAGGCACACGCTTACCGATTTCGGTGAAGTCATCGAGCTCCAGCTTTACATCAATCGCATAGGCCATTGCCAAAAGGTGTAATACAGCGTTGGTTGAACCACCCAATGAAATAACCACAGTGATGGCATTTTCGAATGCTTCGCGGGTCATGATGTCGCTGGGCTTAATATCCAGCTTCAGCAATTCCTGAACCGCAGCACCCGCATTTCGGCAATCTTCAATTTTGTCGCTGGAGATAGCATCTTGCGCAGAACTTCCGGGTAGGCTCATGCCCAAAGCCTCAATAGCAGAAGCCATGGTATTGGCGGTATACATGCCGCCACAGGAACCGGGGCCGGGTATCGCTTTGCGTTCAACATCATCGAGCTGAACTAAGTCGATATCACCCTTGGCGTACTGACCTACCGCTTCAAATACAGAAATAATGTCGGTGTGATCGCGCCCGGGCTGAATGGTGCCTCCGTAGACAAAAACCGAGGGACGATTCAGACGCGCCAGACCGATAATGCAGCCCGGCATATTCTTGTCGCAGCCACCTATGGTGACCAGGCCATCAAATCCCTCACAGCCTGCCACTGTCTCAATGGAGTCGGCAATCACTTCCCGCGAGACGAGGGAATACTTCATTCCCTCGGTGCCATTGGAGATGCCATCAGAGATGGTGATTGTGTTGAAAATAACACCCTTGGCACCGGCTTCATCCGCGCCTTCACAGGCCTGACGAGCCAGCTCATCAATATGCATATTGCAGGGCGTCACCATGCTCCAGGTAGATGCGATTCCGATCTGCGATTTCTTAAAGTCGGCGTCGGTAAATCCAACGGCCCGCAGCATAGAGCGCCCAGGCGCTTTGGTGGGTCCATCAACAATATCGCTGGAATGGCGGCGTGTGGTATCTGTCATAGCTTTAAATCGTCCGTATCAAAAAATTGATCGCTGCTAAGCGGCCGGCAATTATGCCTTTTGCGGATATAAAAAAGCACCCCAGTTGGAGTGCTTGTTTGAGCGGGATCAATACGGTGTTTCTTAGTTTTTAGTTAAGGGCCCCAGTCAGCAAACTGTCGAAACCGTTTTTCTGTAGCGACTGTCCATTGATCTCTCGTAGTACCGGTTCCTGCTGACTCTACTCCTGGAGATTCGCCAACAACTGAGGTTATCAGCTCGATATCCCCTTGGTTGGCATCAACCATCAGAACATGTTCGCCGTTCTCTATGTTCGCCTGAAATCTTTTGAATCTGGAGCTCGGCAAATGGGAACCAATTAGACCACCCTCCCAGGTGCAGAACCCAAGGCAGACTATTGCCAACATGATAAAGGGTGCCCAGCCAATGCTTTCTGTAGCGCCAAGCGAATTTGCGGTGAAAAGAACAATAGCCGCCAGCACAGCGCCAATAATTGCTCCTTTATAGGTCGTGCTGATTACGTCAGTCTTAAACCAGGAATAAACCTGATTAAGGTTATGCTCCTTAACGCCAGCGTCGTCATTACTAAGAACATGGATCTGTCCCCGTGAAATGCCAGCCTGTTCAAGGGAATTCTCTACCCTCTCTAAATCATCCAGACTATTGCTCACATAGAAATATCGTCTCATGGACTGCCCCCTATTAAGCTTCTCATTGTGGGTTAACCGAGATAAATCCTCCCCAAAACTACACCCGGTGCCCCATATTAGACCCCTGCTCACCAAAATTGCACCCATTTATATGTAATAGGTAATCTGAATTGACCTACCGAAAAGGCAGACACCGCTTTACATAAGGCTTTGAAAGCAGAACAATTACTCCTTAGGGCGTTCGTACGCTCCGCCCGCTATTTGTTAAGAGGAAAATAATGACTGCAAAAGTCGCAATCGTGATGGGTTCAAAAAGTGATTGGCCAACAATGGAATTGGCTGCTCAAGCACTTGAAGCACTCGAAGTCGCGTACTCAGCCGAAGTGGTTTCGGCTCACCGCACTCCAGATAAATTGATGGAATTTGCCAGCTCAGCTGTGGAGAACGGATTTGAAATCATTATTGCAGGAGCCGGCGGAGCAGCACATCTGCCCGGCATGATTGCCTCTAAGACTCGACTCCCTGTATTGGGCGTGCCCGTTGAATCAAAGGCGCTTAAAGGAATGGATAGTCTTCTTTCGATTGCACAGATGCCCAAGGGCGTCGCAGTGGGAACGCTCGCCATTGGGGCTCCAGGTGCTTACAACGCAGGGCTTTTGGCAGCTCAGATTTTGTCCAATAGCGATGCCGACTTGGCTGAACGTGTCGAGAGTTTCCGCAAAAATCAAACCAACACCGTTTTGGCAAACCCGGACCCAAGAAACTAATGTCGACCATATGGGTTCTTGGTGCCGGCCAGCTCGGTGCCATGTTGCATGATGCTGCCGCCGCACTTGATCTAGATGTTCGGCCGATTGATATCGAGTCTGATCAGCAGTTAGAAATCAAAGAAGCTGATATCGTCACGGCGGAGCGAGAGCAATGGCCAGAGACCCTTGTCACTAGGCAGCTTTCTGCCAACAGCAATTTCGTAAACAAGGCCATTTTTGGTCGTTTGGCTGACCGCCTGACTCAAAAACAAATTCTTGATGACCTCAATATTGCCACCTCGCCCTGGCGCGCCGTGGAGGATTCCACTCGAGCTGAAGATCTCTACACCGCGCTGGGAGACAAGGTACTGCTAAAGCGCCGAACCGGCGGTTATGACGGTAGGGGCCAGCATTGGCTGAGTGCAGATCAAAATGACGAGATTCCCGAAGGCTGGCATAACGCCTGTATTGCTGAGCAGAAAATTCCCTTTGAAGACGAAGTCTCTGTGGTTGGTGTTCGCAACGCCGAAGGCGAAAAGGTTTTTTATCCTCTGTCGCTAAATTTGCATGTCAACGGCATTTTGATGGGTACGCTGGCGCCGGTTAAACGCAACGCCGCACATCAAGCTCAGGGAGAGAATATGCTTGGCACGCTGATGGACTCCCTAGACTACGTGGGTGTCATGGCAATGGAATGTTTTCGTGTTGGCAATGACCTCATGGTCAACGAAGTTGCTCCTAGAGTACACAACAGCGGCCACTGGAGTTTAACTGGCAGTGAAATTAGCCAATTTGAATACCACCTGCGAGCCGTAGCCAACTTGCCTACCCCGGCGGCAGTGACCATAGGTCCAAGCGCCATGGTGAACCTGATCGGCACCGACTACGTTGAAGCATGGCGCTCGGTACCTGGAGCAGACGTCTACTGGTACAACAAAGAGGTTCGAGCAGGCCGAAAAGTTGGTCATATCAACTTTTGCGATTCTGATTCAATCCAACTGGAAGCTTCGCTAAGAACTCTGGAGAAGCTTCTTCCAGAAAATTACTCAGAGGTTATCGACTGGCTGGTCGATAACCTGAGCTAACTCAATAGACAAGAGGATGCATTCGGAGGGAAGCATTAGATGAAAGACGAAGGTGCCAAGCCAAAGTTTCTTATTGTCGGAGTCGCGTTAGCAATTGCGGTTTATCTCGGTATGCGTGCGGCCGGCATCGAATATGTGATCGCCGTCACCGCAGCCATTACTGCTCTCACCGCTGTTTATTGGATTACTGAAGCGCTTTCTATTCCAGTCACCTCTCTTATTCCAATTGTCGCATTCCCTCTTTTTGGCGTACTCACTTTTAATGATGCCGCTTCTGGCTTAGGCAACCACGCCATCATTCTATTGATGGGTGGCTTTATGATGGCGAAGGGTTTGGAGAAATCTGGAGTCCATCGCCGTATGGCACTGGGTATCCTGCAAGCGGTTGGCGCACAGGGTGGCAAGCGCATAGTTCTCGCTTTTATGCTCACCTCTGCACTGCTTTCAATGTGGATCAGCAATACGGCAACCGCATTGATGTTAATGCCCATTGCTATAGCCGTACTTGGACATCTCAAGGATGACCGACTAAATGCTCCGGTGGTACTGGGGATCGCCTTCGCCTGTAATGTCGGAGGCATTGCCACTCTGGTCGGGACCCCTCCCAATGTGATTTTTACCGGTGTCTACCAAACTACGGTTGGCGTAGAGTTTTCCTTTCTCGAATGGATGCGTCTCGGCCTGCCAGTCGTGTTGATTGGTCTACCCATCATTGCGCTATGGTTGACGCGTAATGTGGAAGCTACCGGCAAAGTTGAACTGCCCAAACCAGACCAATGGCAAGTAGAAGAAAAACGTGTGCTGGCGGTATTTTTAGCCACGGTATTTTTATGGATATTTAGAAGCGAACCCTTCGGTGGATGGTCGGCACTCATTGGCGGTTCCCTAGCCGGGGATTCAACTGTTGCGCTTATGTCGGTGCTGGCGATGTTCCTTATTCCGTCGGGGCGCGGAAATGGTGATCATCTACTCACCTGGAAATGGGCCGGAGATATTCCCTGGGGCATGTTGCTTCTATTTGCGGGCGGTATAACCGTTGCCAAAGCCTTTCAGGTGAGCGGCCTGGCAGAACTCGTAGGTGCTGGCGTAGCCAATACAGTGACGCTACCACCTTACCTGTTAATTTTGGCGATCTGCCTTTCCGTCACTTTCCTTACGGAGATGACTTCCAATACCGCCACCACCACTTTGCTAATGCCCATTCTTGCAGCTACAGCGGTAGCTACCAATGTCCCACCTGAACTGCTGATGATTCCAGCGGCGATGTCGGCATCCTGTGCCTTCATGCTGCCGGTCGCTACCACAACCAATGCGATCGCTTACGGCTCAGGGAATGTCACTGTGAAACAAATGGCCAAAGAA
>JABJGI010000037.1 GCA_018662305.1 Porticoccaceae bacterium
GCAAAGTTCTGCTACCCGCAATCCTGAAGAATAGAGCAGCTCGGCGATGGCAATATCCCTCTGGACTATCCAGTCGGGCGAATTGGATGAAGCAGATCTCTTTAAAGCGCTACTGTTATTTAGTAGCTGGGCGGTTTGATCTGCATCCAAAACCTTGGGCAGGGCTCTAGGCAGTTTGGGCGCGTTGACACCAGCGGTCGGATTTATTTGGCACCAGTTCTGTTTTAGTCCGTAGTTGAAAAAGCTTCTTAGACTTGAGAGCCAGCGTTGTAGTGAGCGTGGAGACAGGTTTTGGTGGCGTAAAGCAGAAAGAGTCTGACGAACGGCAAGGATGTCTATAAGAGAGATATCTTCCAGATATTTTTTATCGAGATTGTCCGCTAGTTTGGTCAGGTCTCGGCGGTAGGCGGCAAGGGTGTGCTCAGAATAATTTCGCTCTGAGCGGAGGTAATCTGTAAAACGATCTAGAGCTTCCGGAAACCGGCAGCTAGCCACTAAGACTGCCCCAGACTCTGCTTGAAAAGATTAGAAAATACCTTGGCGATAAAATCGATAAAGTCTGTTGCCATATCGCTTTGAAATCGGCTTTCTTCAGAGCTTCCCAGAAGTAAGTAGCCTGGTTGATCACTCAGATCGAGTTTTAGCAGCGCGATAGAGCCAAGCTTATACAAAGAATCAGCGTCGAAATACTCACTGAGCTTGGCTGGAATTCGGCCGACGTAGATATCGAGATTAAAAATATCGGCGCGCATCTGCTGGAGATGTTCAGCTGAAGAAAATTGACAGAGAGGAAGATCTGCACTGGCGGAGCCTTCCGCCAAAAGTAGCTGCACGCTGTCGAGCTCGAACTGATCCTTCATCAGGGATTCAAGGTTGTTTAAAAGCGAAGTACCGTTTTCAGCACTGAGAAGCTGAAGCGTCAGTTGCTGCATTTTCTTCAGAAGTTCGTGGTTGCTCGTCGCTGTTTCCGTTAGTTCGGCAACTAGATTCTTGCTTTCTTTTTCGCTTTCTCTGAGCACCTGAACCTGACGTTCAATCAGCGAAACAGCGCCACTGGTTTCATGGGGAAAGTTTATCTGGGTAAAAAGATCCTGATTTTCAAGAAAGAAATCAGAGTTATTGAGCAAATATTCCCTGATTTCATCGGGGCTTAGCATTTTTTCAGCAGTTTCGTTCATCTGGTCTTCCAAGTTTGGTCTTTGAAATTAACCCTTAAATCAAAGTCTCGTTTGTCCGTGAAACACTGTGGTGGCGGGGCCGCTTAACTCAACTGCTTGGCCTGGCCCGGCCCATTCAATGGTTAGTTTGCCTAGGGGAAGATTAACGGTCACAGCACCCTCGAGCAAGCCGTTCTTTATTCCTGAGATAACCGCTGCGCAGGCGCCTGATCCGCAGGCCAAAGTTTCACCTGCACCTCTCTCATAGACTCTCAAGCGAATTTCCTGAGGATTAAGTATCTCCATAAACCCCACATTGATGCTCTCCGGAAAATGGGGGTGTTTTTGCAGAGCTTTTCCTAGCTTTTTGACCTTGGCTTTTTTGACTGAGGGCACTTGAATGACCGCGTGAGGATTACCCAGAGATACTAGCGAAAACTCAAGGGATTCCGAATCGAGTTCGATCCGGGCTTTTCCGTTAATGCTGCCAGATCCCAGATAGGGAATTTTTTCTGGCTCAAACTCTGGAACACCTAGGCAGACCGAGTAGCTCTGGTTCTTGTGTGCTTTCAGCACAAGTTTTCCAGCTCGAGTTTGCACCCGAATATTTCTCAAACCGGTCAACTTGCGGTCGTGCACGTACTTGGCGAAACAACGGGCACCGTTGCCGCACTGATTTACCTCAGAACCATCCTGGTTGAAAATTCGGTAGTCAAAATCTACATCTGGATTTGACGGCGGTTCGACAAGCAATATCTGGTCGCATCCAATACCCGAGTGGCGATCGGCGATCTTCTTGGCCCGCTCGGGTGTCATCTCAACCGCTTGGGTGATGGCATCGAGAACCACAAAGTCATTGCCCAAGGCATGCATCTTGGTGAACTTGAGAGCAGGTTTTCTGGAGCCCATATCAAATAGCCTTTCTGGCTAGATAACTAAAGTACGTGTTCACCGCGCAGCAAGTCTGCGACAGTTTCACGTTCTCGCACCAGATGGCTTTGATTTCCATCTACCAATACTTCTGCAGCGCGACCTCGAGTGTTGTAGTTGGAGCTCATGACAAAACTGTAGGCGCCGGCAGTGTGCTGAACCAGAAGATCACCCTCAGCAATTTTCAACTTTCGATCCTTGCCTAGGAAGTCTGCACTTTCGCAAACCGTGCCAACGACATCCCAAACTTTTTCCGGAGAGTTCGAGTTTTGGTTTACTTCAGTGATATTCATGTAGGCACCGTATAGAGACGGCCGAATCATATCGTTCATGGCCGCGTCGACCACGGCAAAGTTTTTTGCCTCTGTACTCTTTAGAATTTGAACCTCTGTGACCAGAATGCCTGCGTTTCCGGCAATTGATCGACCCGGCTCAAAGATAAGTTGTTGAGGTCTGTCGCCCATGCGCGTCTTAATTGCTGCGCACAGCTCAGCCGGCGAAGGTGGTGTTTCGCTTTCGTAGGTGACGCCTAGGCCACCACCGAGATCCAGATGTTCGATTTGTATCCCCGCTTCGCCAAGTGAATCAACGAGGTCGAGAACGCGATCTAATGCATCCAGAAAGGGGCTGAGCTCGGTTAGCTGCGAGCCAATATGGCAGTCGATCCCAACAATGCTGAGGCCTTCTAAATCCGCAGCGCGCTGGTAAATGTCTCCAGCCTGGGAGATATCAATTCCGAACTTGTTTTCTTTTAGTCCGGTGGAGATATAGGGGTGAGTTTTGGCATCAACGTCTGGGTTTACTCGAATGGAAACAGGTGCGAGTTGCCCCTGCTCTAGGGCAACCTGATTAAGTAGTTCCATCTCGGGAATGGATTCGATATTAAAGCAGTGTACGCCGACTTCCAGTGCGCGTTGCATATCCTCTGCAGTTTTCCCCAGCCCGGAAAAAACGATGCGCGCTGGGTCTCCTCCCGCAGCCAGCACACGCTCAAGTTCTCCACCAGAGACAATGTCAAAGCCACTACCGAGTTTTGCCAACAGGGACAAAACACCTAGGTTGCTATTGGCTTTTACTGAATAACAAATCATGTCTTCTTCAGACAGGCATTCAGTCCAGACGCGGTAGTGACGAGTGAGGGTTGCGCGGCTGTAGAGATACAGCGGTGTGCCGTATTGATTGGCTAGCTCTTCTACCGGGATATCTTCTGCGTATAGAAGTCCATCGCGGTATTCGAAATGATTGCTCATATTTTTTTAATCTATTGGCTCAGGGCTATTCGCTTCGCTGTTCATCGGCTTCGTCAGGCATATAAAGTGGACCTTTTTGGCCACATGCGCTGAGATTCAGCGCGCATATGCTGACGAACAAAAGTAGAATTGCGATGCGCATAGTTATTCTTTGGTTAGATAGCCCGCGACTATATCAAATAGTGCTTCTATATCCGCACAAATGATTTATGAATCTCGCGAATCGATTGGGTTCGCGGCGAGCTAACCATTCAACTTGATCCTTAACCAACTGGGTTACATTTAGGTCTGGCAATGACAGAAGCGGAATTTATTCAAACATCGGAAACTATCTTCACTGCGGTAGAAGAGTGGTTGGAAGAATCTGGTATCGACCTGGATATGGAGTTCGGTGCAGGCATGCTGACTATCACGGTCGAAGACAACGGTTCGCAAATTATTCTCAGCCGTCAGAGGGCGGTGTCTGAAATCTGGGTCGCCGCTATTTCGGGGGGCTTTCACTTCTCCAAGCAGGGAGGTAACTGGATATGCAAAACCTCCGAGACACTGCCGCAACTTATGAATCGGGTGCTGATCGAGCAGGCCGGTGAAGCACCTGCAGAAGAGCTGGTTTTAGATGTCTGACGGCAGAGTGCAGGAAGAAACACAGGCGGGATTTACTGTCTACGGTCGTGCCTGGTGCGGCTATTGTTCAGGTGCTCTGCGCATGTTGGATCAGATGGGTCTAGACTACAGCTACATTGATATTCGCGAGCAGGGCATAAGCAAACAAGAGTTAGCGCAAAAGCTAGAGCGTCCCGTATACACCGTGCCGCAAATACTGCATGGCGATCAGTATATTGGAGGTTACACCGATCTGGTTCCCTACTTAGTCTCAATCAGAGAAAAGACTTCTTAGCTTCGGCTTTGAACCAATTTTAGAGCGCTTTCTGCAGCCTTTGATACCTGCGCGGGTGCGGTTCCGCCGAGATGGTCTCTGGCATTAACCGAGCCTTCAAGGGTAAGTACCTCAAATACGTCTTGGTCGATAAGCCCACTGAATCCTTGCAGTTTCTCCAGCGACAGTTCTTCCAATCCACAATTAGCTTCGATCGCAGAGGCGACAGCCGAGCCAACCACTTCGTGGGCATCTCTAAAGGGCAAACCCTTTCTGACCAAATAGTCAGCGAGATCCGTGGCTGTGGAAAAGCCAAGCGCCGCGGCTTTTCGCATATTGTCGGATTTTGGCTGAATTACCGGGATCATATCGGCAAAGGCTCTGAGGCAATCGCTTAGTGTATCCACCGCGTCAAACAGAGGCTCTTTGTCTTCCTGATTATCTTTGTTATAGGCAAGAGGCTGAGATTTCATGAGGGTTAGAAGGGAGATCAAGTGGCCGAATACTCTTCCGCTCTTGCCTCTAACCAGCTCGGGCACGTCCGGATTTTTCTTTTGCGGCATGATGCTGGAGCCAGTACAGAATCTATCCGGTAGATCAATAAAATCGAATTGACTGGAAGTCCAGAGAATCAACTCTTCACTCATTCTGGAAAGGTGCATCAGACAGATACTGGCAACACTGCAGAATTCGATAGCAAAGTCTCTGTCGCTGACCGAATCCAGAGAGTTTCTAGTGGGCGCGTCAAAGCCCAGCTCCTTGGCCGTCTGGTTTCTATCTATCGGATAGGTGGTTCCCGCCAGAGCCGCAGCACCGAGTGGCGACTGGTTTAGTCGCGCACGGCAATCCTGCAAGCGCGCATAGTCTCGCTCGAGCATTTCGTTCCAGGCCAGTAAATGATGACCAAAGGTTACAGGCTGCGCCGATTGCAGATGAGTAAAGCCGGGCATGATGGTGCCGGCATTATTTGAGGCCAGCTCAATCAAACCCAGTTGCAATCGACTTAGTTCTGCAGCAATCGAATCAGTCTGGTCACGCAGCCAGAGCCGAATATCTGTAGCCACCTGGTCATTTCTCGACCTTCCGGTATGAAGTTTTTTACCGGCGTCCCCAATGATCGCCGTAAGAGCCGCTTCGATATTCATATGAACATCCTCTCGACTCACCGACCATTCGAAGTTTCCACTTTCGATGTCGGACTTAACCTGAGCCAGGCCTGTCTCGATTGACTTAAGTTCGTCAGCGCTCAATATTCCTTGATCACAAAGCATTTTGGCGTGCGCAAGAGAGCCGCGAATGTCCTGCTCGGCCATACGTCGGTCGAAGGATTCGCTTGCGGTGAAACGTTCCACAAATGCATCCGTGGGCTCGTTAAATCTGCCGCCCCAGAGCTTGTTTTCGGAATCTGTGTTCTTGCTCATTTTTGCCTAACTCTTCCACAGTGGTTGATGCGGAAAGGTTGTACAGTTGATCCAGCCTGCACCAACCCATCCCCAAAACGAATTATTATACCGGTAAGATGGCGAAAAGCCGGAGAGATATATTGGTTTCTACAGCCTCAGAGTCGAACGCTTCGAAAGCGCATTGGCTGCCCGACCTCTGTCGAGCAGAGGCGCTTTTTTGGGTAACCCTGCTCTCCGTTGTTTTGGCGGTGATCCTTGAACTGCTTATCCGCGGAGCAAATTTCAGCCTGGTAAGTTTTGGGCAGCGCGCCTTATTGATACTCTGGATGGTGCTTATCGGCTGTTTGCTGGCCTGTTTTATCCGAAGGTTGTCAGCAAACTGGCCCCTTTGGACAGTTGTACTGACAGTGATGCTGGGAATTCAGTTGGCCGGGTTTCTCGGCGCATGGGGACAAATGCTGGTCACCGGTGAAAGCCTGATTGATGCCCTGGTTCCCAGTCAGTTGCTATCCGCATTGATCGGGTCGGTGTCGCTGCGGTTCTTTTATTTGCAGCATCAACAGCGGCTTCGAAGCCTGCGACTAAAACAGGCGGAATTTGAACTGCTTCAGGCGCGCATCCAGCCACATTTTCTGTTCAATACTCTCAACTCTATTGCTTCACTTATAACCACCAAGCCCGATCAGGCCGAGGGGGCAGTATTGGATCTGGCGGACCTGATGCGCTCCAGTCTAAACGCCGGTCAGAAACTTATACCGCTCGCGGAAGAAATTGAACTCTGTGAAAAATATTTGCAGATCGAGCACCTGCGTATGGGGGATCGTTTGCAATGGGATTTTGTTGTTAGTGAAGAGGCGTCGCTGGTACATATTCCTTCGCTCAGTTTGCAACCTATTGTTGAAAACGCCGTTTTGCATGGTGTTTCACAGATATCCGAGGGTGGAGAGATCAGGCTTTCAGCTTCTGTTGCAGCAAGGGGAAAGGATGCCAGGACACTTGTTATTAATGTAGAAAACCCGCTGCCCGCCGAGTCGGCCCATTTGGGTAACAGTCTTGCGCAAGAGAACGTTGCCGCACGTTTACAGGCCAGCTTTTCTGCGCCCGTCAGTCTGAGCCTAAAGTCTGAATTGGGGCATTACCTTGTGGAAATTAGCGTGGCACTGAATGACCAGTGAACGCACCGTTGTTATCCTCGATGATGAGGCGCCTGCTCGTGAGCGTCTGACGCGCCTGGTGGATCAGTTGATTGGCTATAGAGCCATTGCCGCTTTTAGCGACGGGCTAGATGCCATTGCGCAAATCGAAGCATTGAAGCCTGACCTGGCGCTGCTGGATATTTCTATGCCGGGTATCAGCGGTATTGAGGTGGCCAAGCATTTGTCCGGTTTTAATAATGCTCCGGCCATCATTTTTTGCACTGCCTATGACCAATACGCCATCGAAGCATTTGAGGCCGGAGCAGTAGGCTATTTGATGAAACCGGTTCGGTTGGAGAAGCTTGATCAGGCTTTGGCCTCTGCGTCGCGCCTGAGTAAATTGCAGCTGGCTCAGTTACCGGAGCAGCCATCAAGCGAAAATAGTGAACCTTCCGAAGAGACCTTAAAGGTTAAGTCGCAGCGTGGTATCGAATTGATTCCGCTGAGCGAAGTGCTCTGTTTTATCACCGATGGAAAGTACGTGACTGCCAGGCATCTGAAGGGCGAGAGCTTGCTTGAGGAAAGCCTGAGTCAGTTAGAGCAACAATTTAGCGATACCTTTGTACGCTGCCACCGCGCCGCTTTAGTGCGAATCTCTTCGATTCAAA